>JAEOTJ010000372.1 GCA_016839905.1 Promethearchaeota archaeon
ACGTCCGTTAAGTTTATGGGCACTTCTTTCTAAGGTGGTAAATTTATTCAGGTCTTTAATTCGAGATAAAGCAATGAAAGCATTTCCAAGAGCAAGGCCAAAACCTATAGTAGACATGTACATCATTAAATTATTAATAATGACCATTTCAGGAGGTCCAGCAAATAATAACATTATGATTAATCTCTATATTTTATTAAATAAATAATTGAATGATAAAAAATTAATTTATTAGTTATTAAGGCTTTACATTATAAAAAATTAGGTATAAAAATGATTTTGTTATTTAAGTTGAATAAGTATATTCGCACAAATATTTTGAATTGTCTTGAAATCACTTAATTCTTGGACATTTCCAATTAGAATTAATGCAAAATTATTAAAATTAATGCAAATCGTCGAAAGTGATTGTTCTCCTCCAATAGTAGCATTAAATAAAACTCTATTATAAATTTCAATGCTTGCTTTTTTTGTAGAAGTTAAAAAACTAATGGCTTCAGGAATGTAATCTGTGCAATCATATTTAGGATCAATGATCTTAGTATAAAGTATTTTTCCAACCATATCAACTAGATATATTTGCTTAATTTTTTCATCCCATATGAGATTTTCAAAAATGTTTATTACTTTTCTTGGCTTTTTAACATACCGATCTTTAGTTTTGAAGAAATCTAACGACAATAAATCTTCTTCATAATTTTCTTCTAACTGAAATTGTTTCGCGACTAACATTTTTTTCCTGATATCTACCAATAATATCTCATTTCTTACAGTATTAAGTAGGATCCATCTACTGTTCTCGTTAAGATTTCTTTTATACAATAATTGAGAAGAATTAACAATTAAGGGTGCAAGAAAACTAATTTTTTCCTTATTAACATATTGCTTGGCGTTTATGTAGAAAATATGACCACTTTTAGGTTCTAAAAATATAATTGACTTTAAGAACTCATTCTGCGTTGTATTGGCTTCAAAATCAACTAATGCATCGAATCCATGATCTTGTAAAATATGTTTAATTGTTTGATTAAATGGAACAAATTTTGTGACTTCTCCATCAAATTCTCTTTGTAATACTTCTTTAAAGTCATCAATGAAATTATTCATGATATCATGAACAATTGAATGACAAAGCTCAATCAATTCGTCGTTTTTTGTAGTAATAACAAAAGTTAATTTAATAATAAAATCTTCATTTTTCTCAAAAATAATCGTGGTTTCTTTCATTTTTAGGGTTTTTAAGTCTTCCCCTTTCTCATAAGTCGCAAATGTATTGAGAGCTGTAAGAAAACCACTTATTAAATCATCTTTCTCACCCTCTTCCTTAGGGGTTCCCTCTGGATGCCAACTAAAGAGTAATTGGCCGCCATCCGTAATCACAAATAATTCTTCCATTATAATAAAATTCCATTATCTCTTTTTTATACTACTAACATATTATAAATATTAAACTTATAATATCAAAATCATAATAATATATTATTTCTTTCCTTTATAGTAAAATAGCTTTTAAATAATAATAATATTGATGGGATATATGGATGAAAGAATAAAGGGTCGGAAAAATTACCCCACTAATGAGGTTGATCCCGATCATTTTATTAGCGACGAGGAAGTGAAAAACCTCATAGATACTAAAGTGGATTATCAGTTTAAACAAGAAGATTATTATAAACTTTATAATTGTGTTCAATGTGGTGAATGCAAAACAGACTTGGAAAGATTTGCATTAAAACAAAAATTTCTCGAGGACGGAAATACTTTTAAAGAACTTGATGATATAAAGGAGAGTTTTGAGACATATCGGTCACCATACCCTACAAATAAAATGCGTATTAAGATACCTGAAGGTATCAAAAAGAGTTCAGATACCCTATTCTTTATGGGATGTCTTTCTACAATAATGATACCTCGATATACTGAACACGCGCTCCAGTATCTTCTTAAACAGAATATAGACTTTACAATCTTAAACAAGGAGATTTGTTGTGGATGGCATTTATTAGCAAGTGGTTTAAAAGATGAATTTGAAACATGTATAAAGGAAAATCTTGAAATTTTGAAAAAATTTCAAACGATCATCTGTCTCTGTCCTGCTTGTTATTATCTTTTTTCTATTCATATCAAACAAAAAATAAGTAAAAGCTTTGAAGTAAAATATATTACAGATTATTTGAATCCCTCTAAAATTAAAAAATCAGGAAGTATTAGTATCCAACAACCATGTCATTTAAAAAATCGTAAAAGAAATGATGTAATGCAACATGTTGAAAGAGTATTAGAAAAGTCTGGTTATGATGTATTTGATGTTCCACACTGGTGTTGCGGTGGGGGAATAGGTTGGATGGGTCGGACAGACAATATAGATGCAATTGCTCGAAAAAGAATGAAAGACTTTAAAGGGGATTACTGTACAACATATTGTGTAAGTTGTTGGTGGATTTTAAGAAGATATAGTAAAAAATGTAGGATAAAACCAAAAGTCAAGGATATTTTTGAATTATTAATGTAGGTGCCTTATATTCTTAATTTTTATTGTATAAACCTTTAATCTTTTATAATCTATTAAAAAAATATTATTATAGAAAAAACAATATAGTATTAGTAGTGAATTAAGAGGTGCTAAATTAGAAATGCTTTATACAAAACAGCATGAAAAAATCTTAAGAAATGAGATGGTTAAACTTAAGAATGAAATCAAACTTATTGTTTTCACTGATGTTAAGGAGCAAGATGGTAAAAAAGTTAGAAGATGCATGTCTTGTAATGGTACAATGAGCCTTTTAAAGCAATTATCCGAGTTTTCAAATGGGAAATTAGTGATAGAAGAGAAATCAATTGATATTGATGTAGAAGATGCTAAAAAATATAATGTGGTAAGAATTCCCATTATTTTATTCATTGATAAGGAGGAAAAAGAAGTTATTCGATACTTAGGTAACCCACTTGGACCTGAAACTGCTCCATTTATCCAGAGTCTAATATATTTCTCAGGGGTTCGCAGTTTTTATGATGATGCAATTATTTCCAATTTAAAAAATATGCCTAAATCAATATTAAAGTTGTTTCTCACCTTAACTTGCCCTTACTGCCCAGGAGTGGTGCCTATAGTTAATTTATTCGCAATTTTATCTCGGGGGAAGGTGAAAACAGAAATTATTGATATTAATATGAATAACGATTTGGCGATAAAGTATCAGGTTCAAGGAGTCCCTCATGTAATGATCAATGAGGATCAACACATTTATGGCGTTTTCACACCGCAAGATTTATTAGATAAAATTACCCGCGGAAAGCAAGATTTTGGTGGGATGTATGCATGACTAAACTAAAAGGTGATTAATATGTCATCAGATGAGAGATATAAAGAAATAATTAAGCGAGAAATGTCTAAATTAAAAAAACCCGTGAAATTAAAAGTATTTACCTCTCACGGAACTCGTCCTGACGGAAGTAAGATAAAGGCGTGTATGGATTGTGGTCAATTCATGTCTCTCCTCCGAATTTATGAGGTGAATTCTAATGGAATGCTGACAATTGAAGAGATGTCCATTGATGATAACCCCCAATTTGTTAAGGATTATGATATCACGAGAGTTCCTACCGTTTTATTTATTGATGAGGAGGGTAGAGAGTTAATTAGATATTTAGCAGCCCCTCAAGGCGGAGAAATACAACCATTTATTCAAGCGCTTTTTGCATTTGCGGGAGCGGGGAATTATTATGAAGCAACAATTAAACTAAATCTTGATCGGATACCTCCATCAACGATAAAGGTAATGATTACAAATTCATGTCCTTATTGCCCTCAAGTTGCAGCAATTGCGAATTTATTTGCGCTTGCTGCCGATGGTAAAATAAGGACCGTTATTGTTGATATAATGGCCAATCCTGATATTGGAGGGTATTATGACGCTGCAGGTGTGCCTTATACAATCATTAACGAGCGCCCAGCAATATCTGGTATGGTAGGTCCTAATGAGATTCTAAGGGCTTTAATTGGAGGAAATATTCGTGTTCAATATTGAGTTTGAAGAATTAGATCCTGATAAAGTATGGGATTTAATTGTTCTTGGGGGAGGTCCAACTGCAATAGGGTGCGCCATTTACGCCGCAAGATTTGCATTGGATGTGTTAATTATAGGCAAGACTTTTGGGGGACTTATCGCCACTACTCATCTTGTAGAAAATTATCCGGCTATAACTACAATTAGCGGACAAGGACTAATGGATATGTTTAGAGATCATATGGATTCTCTCGAAATTCCTTATATCTCAGATGAAATCAAAAATATAGAGAAAGAAAATCATCATTTTTTATTGCACTCATATTTTCAGAAATTTAAAGCAGCTTCAGTTGTTATTGCGACAGGCTCTGAAAGGAGAAAACTTGGAATTCCTGGTGAAGAAGAATTTACTGGGAGAGGAGTATCCTATTGCGCCACTTGTGATGGTCCTTTCTATAAGGACAAAGTCGTATGTGTTATTGGAGGGAGCGATTCTGCCGCAAAAGAGGCATTATTTTTAGCTCAAAACTGTGCTAAAGTCTATATTATTTATCGTAGAGATGAAATACGTGCCGAACCTATAAACAAAAAACGTGTTTTAGAGAACGAAAAAATTAAGATGATCTACAAAACGAATATAGTAGAAATCAAAGGCGACCAGCAAGTTAAGGCAGTTATTTTTGATAATGGTAAAGAATTTGAAGTAGATGGTGTTTTTATTGAAATTGGTTCCATTCCTAACACAGACTTAGCAAAAAAAATTGGAGTAAATCTAAATGAGAAAGGAGAAATAATTATTAACCGTAAATCTGAGACAAACATCCCAGGTATTTATGCTGCTGGAGATGTTGCTGATGCGCCTTTTAAACAAGCTATAACTGGAGTTGCAGAAGGAGTTATAGCGGCTTATTCTGCTTTTGAATACCTTAAAAACATTAAAATTGATTACTAAAGAATTTTAATTTATTAATTATAAAGAGTTAAATTAAATTCTTTTATAGGTATTTTAATAATAAAAAAAAATATTATGGAGTAGTTATATGAGTGAAACTGAATTAAAACAATTAATTTTTATTTATAATGCTGATAGTGGATTTATTAATGGTGTAAAAGATTTTTTCCACAAAATTTTTCAAAAAAGTACTTACGAATGCAATCTATGTGCTGTAACATATGGTAATTTTGGTATGAAAAAAGAATGGAAAAGCTTTGTTAAGGGACTTCCTTGTAATTTTATAGAAAAAAAAAAGGATGCCTTTTCATTTGTGTTTTTACATAAAGATGAATTCATTAATAATTATAATGTAACTGATGCAAAATTCCCTTCAGCCTATATAAAAACACCATCCCGATTAGAATTATTCATTTCTGAAGAAGAAATGAATTCAATTAATTCTATAAATGAATTAAAGACTTTAGTTAATAAAAAAATTATAGAACATTCTCAATAATTATTAACGTGCTTTTTTTTATTAAGAAAATATTTAATAAGAATAGAAATTAAAAGTGATATTATGGAAACTTATAAACTTGTAATTATTGGAAGTGGTGCAGGATTATCAATTCTAAATGTAGGATTAAATCTTGGTTATAAATGTGCTCTTATAGAAAATGATAAAATGGGTGGTACGTGCTTGAATCGTGGGTGTATCCCTTCAAAAATCTTAGTATATCCTGCCGATATCATAAGAGAATCGCAACATGCGAGTAAAATTGGGATCAATCTTAATTTAAAGGGAATTGACTGGGATCTCATTACTAAAAGAATGTGGCATCAAATAGACGAGAATATTTCAATGGATGAAGGCTTATCATATGTTCCAAATCTAAAAGTATATCGAGGTACGGGAGAATTTACTGGAGAATATGAAATGACTGTAAATTCTAAAGATGGAGAGAATTTAGGAACGTTTAAAGGAGAAAGATTTGTTATTGCTGCAGGAAGTCGAACTTTTACACCTCCTATTAAAGGAATTGAAGATATAGATTATATTACAAGTGAAAGTTTTTTTGGTAATAAATTTCCAAAAAAACCTTGGAAAAGTCTCATTATTATAGGAGGCGGAGTTATTGCTGCTGAATTTGCTCACATGTTCTCAGCATTCGGAACAGAGGTAACTCTTGTTGAGAAGCTCCCTAGATTAGTATCAACTGAAGAGCCAGAAATTAGTATACTCCTCGAAAAAAACTTTAAAAAACACATTACCGTGATGGTTAATACAAAAGCAATTGAAGCTCGTACTAAGGGTAATTCTAAAGTCATAATTGTAAAAGATATGGATTCAGGAAAAGAAAAAGAATTACATGCTGAAGAAGTTTTAGTAGCTGCTGGGCGGAGGTCTAATGCAGACATTCTAAAGGTTGAAAAAACGGGAGTAGAAACCAATAAGAGTGGCTGGATAAAGACGAATGAATTCTTAGAGACGAGTAAAGAGAATATTTGGTGTATCGGAGATGCGAATGGTCTTTATCAATTCCGTCATAAAGCAAATTATGAATCTCAAATATGTAGAAATAATATTTTCGGTCATGAGAAGGAGAGGGCCGAATATTCCTCCGTTCCCTGGGCAATCTTCACATATCCACAAATTGGGCATGTTGGAATGACTGAAGCTGAAGCAATTGAAAAAGGCTATGAAATTTATGTTGCCATAAACCATTATTCTGATGTAGCAAAAGGTTATGCCATGGGTTTAGAAGAAAATGATATTGAAGATGGTTTTGTAAAATTAATCATTGATAAATCTTATAAGATATTAGGGGCTCACGTTATAGGACCTCACGCTGCTGTTTTAGTGCAACCTTTCGTTTATCTAATGAATTCCGGATACACGTGTCCCGATCTAACTGAAGCCGAAGATATAAATCTCATACCAAAGTCCGCACGAGCTTGCCCAGAAGGCGGCTCGTTTATGCCAATTTATAAGTCAATGGTCATTCATCCATCTCTCAATGAAGTTACTGGATGGGCTATAGGTGCCTTAAGACCAGTAAATATAAAACATAAGCCTCATCATCATTAAATAAAAAAAAGATCTTATAATGAGAATTCATTAATATGGAGTTTTCAAAGTCAATAATTGATATAATAAGAGAACGTACATCAAGAAGAACCTATTCTGGTCAACCTCTTGAAAAAGATATAAAAGAGAAAGTGAAAATAGTATTAAAGAATAGTGTTTCTAAGGGGCCGTTTAGTAAAATTGCAGGAAATATTCGGTTTGAACTAGTTGGGATATCAGATTTTGAACTTAATGAACAAAAAAGGTTAAATCTTCGAGTAATTGAAGGTGCACAAGATTTTATTATAGGGGCTATTGAAGACTCACAATATAATCGGGAATATTATGGATATACTCTAGAAACGATAATTTTAGCTGTCACAGATATGGGATTAGGTACTTGTTGGTTAGGAGGTTTTTTTAACAGAAGGATTTTTTCAGCTAAAATTATGATTGCTCCAAATGAAATTGTACCTGCAATTACTCCTATAGGTTATTATGCTAAAAGAACCCCCATGGAACTAAAAATTCGCTCATTAATTAAAGCTGATGAAAGAATTCCATGGAATAATTTATTTTTTAATAATAATTTTTCCACTCCTCTGACTGAAGAGCAAGCCGGAAAATATTCGACATTACTCAAAATGGTTCAGCTTGGTCCTTCTGCAAGTAATAGACAACCATGGCGATTAATTAAGGAATTAGATAAAGATATTTTTCATTTCTATATAATTTGTGAAAAAAATAATAAAATTAATGATTTTAGTCGTATAGATATAGGAATTGCTGTGAGTCATTTTAATTTTAGTGCTAAGGAATTAGGTATTAAAGGAAAGTGGGAGTTTAAAGAACCTAATATTCCAGATTCTAAGAGATTTTCATATATCATAACCTGGAATGGTCAAAAATAATAAAAAAACAATTAATTTTATGTGAAAATAAATGTCAGAAGAATTAGTTACAAAAGTAGAATTAGAATTAGTAGAAGATATGTTATTTAGATGCGATATGGGAAATATAAAAGTTAAAGAATGCTATATTGATGAAAGAGATCCAAATGAATATGAAATGCTAGGCCCTAATCCATCGAAATTATTAGCCTCTGCGGTCTTAGGATGTATAAGTGCAAGTTTTTTATATTGTCTTCAAAAAAAGAACCTTAAATTAAATGAATTAACAGGTGAGGCTGTAGTAATAGTCGCTAGAAATGAAAAGGGTCTTTTAAGAGTAAGGGAAATAAATGTGGAACTTATAACAAAGACCAGTGACCCTAAAGTCATTAAGAGAATAGAGCAATGTAAAAAAATGTTTGAACAATATTGCACGATAACTGAGTCTGTTAGGGCGGGGATTAAAGTTAATTTAAAAGTGGAAAGATAGTAATCTTTAGGAGGTTAAATGAATAATTTTAAAAGCAAAAAATAATAATAAATTAAAAAAAATCTCTATTTAGGGTTGCTTTTAACACTAATCGGTGTCAAAAGATAGAAACGGAGTGTGTTATAAATTGAAACTTTTGCAGAAGAAAAAGACATGAGTCCAGCTTTAATTGCTGAAATGCAAAGCGTAGTTTTACTAAAAATTTATCCAGAGTGTGGGATAAGTATTCCTCAAGAGTTAATGAGAAAGATTTTTAGAGGAGAAGAAGTATTCTGCGAGGATTGTGGTGTTCCTTTAAATAATACTGAAGAATTATAAAGATTTTATTTAGTTAATTATTTCTATTCTTCTTTAAAACCTTCTTAACTCTCATCATACTTAAAAGAAGTCGTAAATAACCACGACTCATTTTAAGGTTTTTATTAAATTGATATTTTTCAGAATCTATATATCCTGGACGAGACTTCGGACTCTTTTCTAATGAGGGAGGAATTTTTTTGGGGCGATAAGAAATCTTAATTGCATGAGTTGGACAAATACGGATGCATGTAGCGCAAAACATACAACGGTTATGATTAATAATATTAGGTGTTTTTTGGAGATCTATTGCTACCATGGGACATTCTCGTTCACAAGAACCACATCTGTTACATTTCAAAGGATCAAATTTTATTAACCCAGCAGAGGATGATTGACCTTGTACAAAATAGCGATACATATAATTTGTTATTGTCTTAAAACGAAAGCGCCCGAGGCGTAAATCAATAAACCGAATATCTTCTTCTCGAAGGCGATGTGCTAATAATGAACCAAAAAAGTAGCATCGATCAAGTATCTCTTGAGACCATCCAACTGGATAATATTTATTATCAAAAAAGGGTTCAATTGTGGGGGTTGGAACTTCTAATACTCCCATTGGCTCATAATTTTTTTTCCTTAATAAATTCATAGCTATTTCTGCAGAATTACATGGTAATCCTCCACTAGTATCAATGATAAATACAGGTGTAGTTTGATTCGCGTGAGGTAATTGGTGTAACCAAATTAATACAATCCGGGGAACCATAAATTCATAAATTGGGAATGCAAGGCCTATTGCAGGATATAATGTATTTTTTTCTGGAATGGGAAATTCTCTTGCATTTTTTATTCTTATTAGTTTAACATTCACATTCTTATCTAAAAAGCCACGCTTTACTAATTCAGAACAATATTTAGTATTGCCTGATGCGGTAAAGTAATAAAGTGGAATCATATTTGAGATTTCTCTCTGTTTTGAATTTCATTTTAATTTTCAAGCTTAAATTATAATAATCAAAACTAAGGTATATATTAATAGGGTTCAACTAAAATAAAAAAAATGTAATCCATTGTGTTGAAAATTTCTAGATTTGAATAAAAAATATAAATGAATTGTAAAAAAAAATTAGATTTTAATCTTTTTATGGTCTTCTAAGAGTTTATCAACCACTGAGGGGTCAGCGAGGGTTGTCACATTTCCGATATCCTCTCCCGCAGCTATAGCTTTCAGAATTCTTCGCATTATTTTTCCACTCCTAGTTTTTGGTAGGGCTTTAGCAAATTGAATAATATTTGGCTGGAATACTGGCCCAGATTCGACTACTTAATCAGAGGGAAGATATCCCAATTGATGTTTCAGAAGATAATATTAAAGGGCTTATTAAGAAAATCAATATTTAAACCAAATTTAGTAAAATACTTGTTTTTTCTTAAAAAAATTCAATTAAAACTTTATAAATACAAAAAACCAAGAGATAGTATAGATATAAATTTATTACAGCGAAATTAACTAAGATGAGAAAAAAAAAAGATATAATTTGCTTTTCTAGGCTTGGTACCAATCTTATTGGATTAAGCGATTGTGATAAACACATCCTCTACTCAGGAGGGGATAAAAATCGCGTCTCATCGCCAGTTATCAAACGGTCTAATTCATCTTATACCTCTCGTCGTGGCATCTCTTGTCCCAACGAGCATTGCTTCAATCTTAGGGGAAGTACCTCCCTAAAAAGTTCTTATCCTTCATTTTCCGCAGAGTCATCAGAAATTTATAAAGAAGAGCTTAATTTATTCCTCACTGCTCCAAAAAATCCTTACAGTCTCAACATTTCTGTCTTTCCCATTAATAAATCTAAGGATATTTTTACGGCAGAACTTTCAGAAACAGATCCATTATGGCGTGTAAGAGCTTATATTATTGGTTTCCTTTTGGCAGATGGAACTATTTATCATTATAAAAAAAAATCAGCATATATAGTTTCATCACACCAGCATAAAAGAGATAAAGATATTCTTTTTAATATTAATAAAGCTTTAGGAGGGAAAATTACTGGTCCAGATAAAAAAAATCTATTTCGTTTAAAAAGATCGAGTAAAGAACTATTTAATAAATTAAAAGAATTTGGAATGAAAGAAAGACACTCTGTAGAAGAAATAGCCGTCAAACTTATTCCTCCTAATTTTATAAAAATGAAAATCGATAATTACTCACTTATTCGAGATTTTTTTAGGGGTTTTTTTGATGGTGATGGAACATTCTATGGTACATATGAAAAGGGAGATATGAAATTTAATGTTGTTGGTCCAAAAAAATTTTTAGAATCTTTATACTCATTGATATTATCGGAAATTTCGAGCTTATCAATGTATATTACACCCCAATTACATAAAGTGTACAAGACAGCAGAATCAGAATTCTATCTATTTGGTAAAAATAGGATTTATGTAAAAGGGATAGGTTTTCATAATCTTAGTCTAAAAGATCTTGAAAATGGAACAATCGAAACAAAAGAACACTCTTGGTTAAAAGTCTTACATATATCAGGATCTCTAAATTGCATTAAGTTTTTTAATTGGTTATATTGTAATGATGATAATTTTAATTCTTTTGAGATTAATGGAATAAAGATTTGTGGAGAACGAAAATTTCGAAAGGCCCTTAAAGCATTAGGAAATTATCGTTTTCGGAAAGAGAAATTAGCTCCTAATTGGAGAGATGTAATCTATAATGTTATTCCTTTACTTGAAAGAAAATACTATAGTACTAAAGAATTAATGGAAATAACAAATAAAGTATTATTTGAAGAACTTAAAAAACAAAAAATTGATTATGTGTATCATTTAAATAAATCAGACAATATAAATGTTTTTAGGTGGAGGCTTAAATTTTTAGAACTTCGAGATAATCTAATTGGCCGTTACTTAACTAGAGAGGGAAGAATAAGGAAGTCTTATTACTATAGTAAATTAAATCCTCCCAAAGACATACCTAAAGATTTTAAATTTAATATTGAACTTATAGAAAGTACTGGAAATTTAAAAAGAAATGTAAAAAACTTGATTATTTATTATTATCTTATAGATAATGAATGGAAAGAATTCAATAATATCAGAAATGTATTATTAAGTTCAAAGATTTTTGCTAAATCTTCACTTAGACCAAATACTATCGAAATTTATTTACTTGAATTAATTAATGTTGATATTATTATTGTTGATAATCAAGAAATAGATTTTAAACAACAAAAATTTCTTCTTAATATATCCATACTACCTAAATATTATAAAATAGAAATTAAGCAAATTTTGGGTATAACACCTTTTAGGTGATCATGAAATTTAAGTTTTTACTCATAGTCGCTTAGAACGGTTTGAATGTAAATACGATCGTTTTCAAGGGTTTTATACCTCATTTTTTCCTTTTTAGTACTTC
>JAEOTJ010000031.1 GCA_016839905.1 Promethearchaeota archaeon
AACTGAAAGAAAATATTTCTGACCAATTTCCTTTAAATAAATCATAATTGGGGCGGTATTTCCAATAATATTTTCCAGTCGGAAAATCTAGTAGAAAAGAAATATTAGTTTTAGGAACAGTTTCGAATATATTTTTTTGTTCCAATAATATCTCCGTAAAACTGGTAGTATTTGAAATTTGTATCGTATAATTTACGGGACTGAAAAATGCGTCTATACTTTTCCAAGAGAAGTTAACCCAACCGTTATAGAAAGAGCTTTCATTAATAGGGATTGAACTTGGGTCGATTTGACCTGGATTTAGTGATCCTTGGGATCCTGAAAGAGATACTACCCAATCGCTAGCTTTATTACTATCCATATCATTTGTTCTATAAGCATAATTATCATCTAATGCCCAAGATATATCTTGGATCCATTCTGCATCAGGAGGTCGAGGTAGAGTGTGAGTGCTCGTTTGTACCCAATCAATATTAGTCCCAGTGTTATCAAAAATGCCAACTGCAATTGGATCGTCTACCCATAAGATATTATTACCAGTATAAAGCTCGGTCTCATTATCAGTTCCACTATATTCATTCAAGATCCCGACATAATTACTTTTAAAAATCCATCCAGCAGGAAAATTATATAGAATATTTATTTCGTTATTATTATATATTTCAACATACCATCCTGTCATATCTTTATCTGGTCCATAATTACACATCTCAATGAAATCAGATATAAAGAAAAAAATAACCCTTTTAAAAATTAGTAACTTAACAATCTAAAGAATAATTTGATTAAACGTAACTCAAATCCTTTCAAAAAATAAGAATTAAATAAAATACCTAAAGATACCTAAGATAATTTTTCCTTTTTCATTAATAAAAATCTTTTTATTCTTTTTATCTTTACTTATCTCAATATAATTTAACTCAGACGCCAGTGGTTTTTAATATCGATGATTTAATTTCATTTAATAGCTTGATTGATTGAACCAAGGGTTTTTATGCTGTGTTTTTAATTTGAGAAAACCTTCTTCTGTAAGAATTTCCAGCAATTTTTTCTTATAAACGAAATAATGAGAGCTTTCGGTTTGTTTGCCGTCAGCTTTATCAGTCTCTTTTTCAAGAGCAACTTTTTGGTTCAAATTTCCCATTGTCCATTAAAGTATGCATAGAGCCAGATATTTTATCAAGATACGCAAATCTATATGAGTCAGATTCTGTTTATACAGTAAAATCAATGCGACTACCGACATCAACCTTTTTAAATTCATATTCTGGATGATTTTGAAAAAATTTGCTACGCTCAGCGCTAAATGTTTTACTTGAACTCTTACAACCATTTGCATATTTTTCTTGTTCCAAAATCATATGTTCTAATACATCTTTTCGATTCAAAATATAAAAATCAGGTTTCTCATCGAACTTTTTATCTTTAAAATCTACAAACACAACAACTCTACTTATATCTACTAATGGAATACCATTAAACCAAAAAAAGTTTTGATCTTGCTTAGATTTTACTTCTATTATTTTAAAAAAGCTTGAATTTTTATCAGATAAATCTAGTATAATCATTTACACGTTGAATTCTTTTTTCTTCTACATATTTATTTGATAAATTTAATCATTTTATTTTTCATAATTAAAGATAATTGAAATTGCATCTGTAAATTTCAATCAGTTTCTCAACATGGAATAGTAGGAACCATTAGACAAATCATTATAAAACCTTGTACATTTCTACTACAAAGCCTTCCTTTAGACTTTTCCTTAACAAAAGAATATTTATCGCAAGAAACTATGGTTTGCATCTTTTTTTCGACTGAAAAAATATCAATTTAGAGAAATTGGAAGCAATTCATGATCCAATCCTTTTGTCATCACTGGATTTTGTACTCAATCGCACTTTTTTGTTTATATACTTTTAAAATATTCTATTTTAAATATTTCAATTTTAATTTAAACATTGAATAATGAAAAGTTTATCAAATATTTGTAGATATTGTGGTAACATCATTTCAGAGGAATTATTAAAAAACATTGAGGGAAAAAAAACTTCAAGCTGCTGTGAGTCCTGTGGTGTTGAATTATTACCTGAAGAAGTGGATGATGATCACGAGTTAAATGAGAAAGGAGATCAGTCCAAAGTCCC
>JAEOTJ010000373.1 GCA_016839905.1 Promethearchaeota archaeon
GGTAGAAGAAATATTTAAAAGACCATTTGCATTCCAGTTTTCAAGTATCGATTCAAATCAACTTGATAATGGAGAATGGCTTGTAAATGCAATAATCTCTGCAAGAGAGCAATAAACCGTTTTATTCTATCTCATCCATTCCTTCAGCGACATTTTTTAGGGCTTTTTGAATAGCATCAATTTGTCCTGCTAAAGAACCAAGCTTGGAGGTTAACCCTTCAACTACATATTCAAATTTCTCTAAAAAGCTTGCTATTGGAGTAAGATCCTCTTCTATTGACTCGGAACTCGCATCCTTCTTTTTAGATAAGAGTTTTTTTAATTTTCTTTTTATTTTTGAAGTTTCTTCTTTAACTTCCTCTTTAATTGTTTTTAAATCTGAAAATTTCTCGTTTAATAATTCACTTGTTTTTTTATCATTATCCATAATAAATCAATTTTATAAAGTTCTATGTTTTAAGCAAGTAATAAAGAAGAGCTTTTGCAGTATATAACCTATTTTCAGCTTCATCATACACTATTGAATGTTTTCCATCAATTAAATTATCATCTGCTACTACATTACGTCTTATTGGAAGACAATGCATGAATACGGAGTCGGATTTTGTATTATTAAAATATTCCTCTTTAATTCGCCAATCATCCCTGTATGGTAATCTTAATGCTTTTTCTTCCTTGACATTCCCGTAGTGTTTAATTGCGCCCCAACTTTTTACATATACAACATCTGCATCTTTATATGCATCATCGATGTTATTTAAAACTGAAAGTGATCCTCCAGATTCTTTTATATTACTCTTTGCTAAATTTATAATTTCTTTATCTAAATTATAAAGTTTTGGATGAACTAATGTTACATCCATTCCATATCTGGAGGATAGTAATAAAATTGAATTAGGAACACTTAAAGGCAATGGTTTAGGATGATATGCCCATGATATAACGATCTTCTTTCCTTTAACATCCCTCTTTTTTTCAAATAATGTAAAAATATCTGTTAAAGCTTGAAGAGGATGAAATTGGTCATCCTCAAAATTAATTATAGGTACCTTTGACCATTTTGCAAACTCACGTAATCTTCTATTACCTTCCTTGTATTTCCAATTTACTGAATTTGGAAATATTCTAATACCAATTGAATCATAATATCTTGCCAATACTATTGCTGTATCTTTAATTGATTCTGATTTATATCCGATCCAAGAATCCTTTATATTATTAAAAGTAGGAAGCATTCCTAATTGGTGAGCAGCAACTTGAGTTGAATTCCTCGTTCTCGTTGATGGATTATAAAAAAACATGCATAAAGATTTCCCATCTAAAGCATTCTGATATTTATTAGGATTTTTTTTCATTTGTTTTGCGAGTTCTAATAATTCATCTAATTCTTGTCGACTCCAGTCTTGGGTAGAGATAAAATCCTTTTTTTCTATATCAGATGACATTTTTTAGCACTTACTTGTTTCTATTAAATAATCCATCCATAAAAACAATTGATTTATGAATTGAAAGAGATATTAGTATTATTTTATAATTGAAAAATAAATAAATAGAACTTTATTTAAGAATCTTATTATTTTAATTCTTATTTGTTTTTTAGGATTATTTTGATAAAAAAGAGCCTAAATCCATTATTTCTCCATCACCTTTCTTTACATGGATTTTACTCTTGATTCCCTTTACTTTCCTTTCTAAAAAAATGATTATATCAAGAGGAATCCTTCTTGAAAGCCCTCCTCCTTTTTGAATGATCATTATTAAATAATCAATATTTCTAATCACTTCTTCATTTACTAATTCATTAAAAATTGCTTGATATACTTGAGGTTCATTGGATTGTATTTTCATTAAATGAGAATATGCATCGGGTTCTAAAACTACTTTTAGAACATAATCTATCTTGTCAAAGATTGAATTACTTTTTTCCTTTACCATTTCTTGTCTTTTTTGGGCTTCCATTAAAGCCCTCATTTTTCTTAATCGAATTTTCTCTAATTCATGTTCTTCATTTTCATTCATTTTTTCTTTCTCTCATTCTTAATTATTAACTATTTTTAAAGCAATTTCTAATGCTTTTAATCCATCTTCTAAATTAACTAAGGGCTCTTTATCATAGAGAAAATTATTTATCTCCTTCTTAAGGGGCTCCTCCTTTACTAAAGGTGAATAAATCACTTCTTCAGTAGTCGGTCTCTTACCTTGTAAATCCATACCTTTCCGTAAACTAATATTTTGGGAAAAAAAATCGATCATTATTCCTCCTTTCTCACCATTAACATACATTCTCCTAAATTTTGAAGGTGTAAGCCAATTAGACTCAATATGTCCTATTGTCGTACCAAAATCTAAAATTATAAAAGCGGCATCGGCGTGGATGTTATCTTTAAAACACTTCTTATAACCTTCAGCATGAAGGATATCTTTTCCTATTAATTTTTCCTGTAAATATATATCATGAATTGATAAATCTAAAATTACACCCATTTGCCAATCTCTTCTCGGGTAGAGCCCTATTCGCTTTGAAGCAACTGAAATTATTTCTCCGATCTTGGAAAGATTTTCTTGTAATTTCTCAAAAACAGGATTGAAAAGTTCTATAAATCCTGGCATTATCCGAAGGTCTTCATATTTCTGAAATTGTTTTAACTCTTGTAAATCTAACGCCATTGGCTTTTCCATTAAAATATGTACTCCTTCATCAGCAAATTTCTTTGCAATGCCTGGAATAAACTTTGGAGGGATCGCAATACTTACAGCATCTACTTTCTCGTTTTTAATTAAGTCATCAATGTCTTCATATAAATTAACATTATCATATTGATGATTATTTTGAATAATTTCTAAATTATTCTTATTAACATCACAAACCGCAACCAGATTTGAAAGTTCGTGAAAATTTCTTATGTGTGCCCGCCCAAACCAGCCTGCACCAATAACAGCAGTATTCTTTTTCTTCATTATCTTTTTTTGAACCTATATTAGTTATCAATAATGGCAGTTAAAATAATAATTTTTTGGAGTTTTTTTAGAAGTAGTTAAAATCAAAAAGGTTCAATCTATATTACTATTGTAATGAAAATTGAAATTGCTAGTTTAAAAGATACTTTAGGGATTTATAAGGCTCTTAAGAACAATTTAATAGAAATAAAAGATTTTGATAAAATTCCAGAAGAAAAAATAAGATATTTGGAGGACCATGGCTTTTTAAGAAAAGAAGTCCCAAAAGAGTATTATGAAAGTCTTATTAAAAAGGAAAATAGCAAGATATATATTGCAAAAATTAAAAATGATGAAATTGTTGGTTTTGGAAGCATTCATTTGAAAAAATATAATATTGAGAATTTTCGGAGCACGTTGGATAAATTAAATGCTAATGATGAGAAAATAAGAGCTTTGCTTCTTGATGAAGATAAGGAATTTGCTTTTCTGGATCAAGTGAGTATTTTACACGAACATCAAAGAAAAGGAGTAGGGCTTGCTATTGTAGAGAAGATATTGGAAGATATTAACGTTCCTATCGTTTCTTTCATCGTGAAACTTCCTCTTGCCAATAAAGCATCAGCCCGCTGGCACGAGAAACTTGGATTTGAATTAGCTGCTACTTGCGATGGTGGATATAAGGGAAAAAAGTTTGAATGGTGGATTTACATTCACTGGAATAAAAAATAATTCTTAATTCATTTATTTATAGAAATATAATAAGAAAGAAATGGTCCCCTCTGCCGGCTTATCATTCTATCCATATAAAGTAAGAATTTTGATCCGGCGACCGCTCGGTTTCGGCTGACAATGCTTCATGGGTTTAAAACCTCAGCACGCGATTACATCTACAGCCGAGCGCTATTGGCGCTAAACATTAGCCCTACCAGTCTGAGCTAAGAGGGGTTATTTTAAAGTTTATAATAATCAAAAAAATATATTCTTTACTATTTTTACTAAGAATTCAATTTAAATCAATAAAAATCTTCTTTGATTGTATTTAATTCATATTAATAGATTTAGAATAAGTATTTTATTTTCATATTACTAAATAAGTCTCTCACAAATGAAAAAGAATAGAAGAAAAAAATTATATAATGTCTTTAATCCATGGCATACTTTTGGGTCCATTTCTTTGCTTTATCAAAGAATTTTTTTTGAGCCCTGAAGTACTGTTCACCTGCCTCGTGATTTAGGGGATCACCAGGATTGAAAAAGGGTGGCTCAACATGCATCATACCTTTTAAGGCTTCTATGATGTTTGTAAGTGTTTTACTAGGTGTCCAACCCGAAGCACCCGTGCTAGCATCAACTTTTCCAACGAGATCTGGATTGATCAAGTCCAAACAAATATTTAACTTGCCGGGAGGTATGGATGAGTCAATATTAGGATGCCACATAAGTGTCACTGCATAAGCGTAGGGTGGCTGGAAGGGATAGTTCTCAGGAAATTTAATCTCAAAGATGAATTTTCCATCTTGATACGATGTCCCTTTCTTACCTATTATTGTCAAGCGCAAGTGGTCGATACTTCTCCCCCATGGTTCTAGAATGACCAAAGGATTATCCTTGAATGCCTCTATAGCTTCAGAATAGTCTGTCTCTTCTCTAATCTCCAGACACCTCCTTATTTCTTAATTTTGACATTCTTATCTCCAATTTTTAGTATTTATAATTAATAAATTTTAATAAATCCTATAATAATTGTTATATTCGTAGAGATTTATAAAATTATATATTGAATAGTTAAAAAACTTTGTATTTGAAAAAAAACTATAAAAAGAGATTTTTACTATTTATGATTTTGAGATTACAATTTGTTTTTCTATTTTTTTATAAAGATTTTTCTTTTATTATATTATACTTATTTGTATTAGTTTTAACGTTAATCTTTAATGGTATAAACAAATATTAAATAGAATTTAAGAGATCCTTCCAATTTAGAAGAACCCTATAATTGAATTCATCTTAGAAAAAAATAATACTTCACAAACCTACCAGATCCATTTATATAGTGAACTAATAGTCTATATAATGTAATTTTTTTATTATAAAAAATTATAAATGTATCAAAAAAATTGAGGTATTGTTGGCAAAATGATTCAAGGTTGTAGGCAGGATGATTTAGTTATGGGGGGAGTAAAAAACTCAGATAATTTTAAAAATTTATTAAACAATAATGAAAATTTTATAGGATTAAAAATATTCAATAAAAATGGCCTTCCTTTATTTAATTTGGGAAAAAAAGTCTACTCTGATGATATAATGCATGGAGGTTTTTTAGCGGCAGTTACTATATATGCGGATCTTATCTTTCAGGTTAAATTAAAGCAATTAATATTTGATAAATTCGTTGCTTACATATGTACGTCAAAGAATTTAATTGGATGGTTGGTATTAAAGGTTAATGAAGATTATGAAAGTAGTGACACAGAAATGCAATTTAAAAGCGTGATAGAACATATAGAAAGGAATTTTATTGATATAGAAAGTAAAACTTATGACTTAGTTTATATAAACTCTCAAATTGAACAATTATTATATTTTGAATGAAAATATTTCAATAAATAACTCAGATATATAATTTAATAAGAAATTTTTCTTTTGTTAATATTTTTTAATTGAGTTTTTATTTCTTTTAATATAAACTTAATATTCAATTTAAGGTATATTTAAATATTCAATTATATATACAGTAAACAGTAATAATGAAAAATGAAATCTAATTAATTATTAAGGAAAAAAAAATTTTAATATGTAAATGAAAATATATAAGTGATTAATGATGTTTTCAAGAGAGAAGCAAAAAGAAAATAATTTAAAATCTCTTAAAAATGATATAGATGTAAGAGAAAAAGAGCGGATATCTGATTTCTTAGAGATCTTGCATAGATTTTCGAAGAAATATGACAAAATTGTAAATGTTGTTTGTTAAATAGTTATTTCTTTAATCATTTAAATCAAGATTCCTTAATTTTTAGTTCAATACTTTTTATATAATGTAATTTGTAGAGTAATTCTTATTAAGCAAGTAATCTTTTCTAAAAAATAATCATTATAATATCGGTTTATATTGAATTAATGATTATATAATAAAGAATATTATATATTTTAAAAGATATCTCCAAATCAGGTAAAATCCATTATCAATCTCGTCTTAGAAAAAATTGATACTTCACAAACCTACCAGATCCATTTATATAGTAAAGATGAAATTATTTAATTATAAAATTTTTTATAAAATTTTATACTTGACAAAAAAAATCCAGACCCTTAAGAAAGGAAAGAAAAGGGAAGGGGAGGAAAAAATTAGGGAAGGTTAGGAATTAATTAGATGAAAATTTACATCTTCAAAAGACAAAATCCTCCCTTTTATTTTTTTTCTAAAATCAAGATTCCTTAATGTTTAGTTCAATACTTTTTAGATAATGTAATTTGTGGAGTTATTCGCATTAAGCAAGTAGTCTTTTCTAAAAAATAATCATTATAATATCGGTTTATATTAAATTTATGATTATATAATAGTGAATATTATATATTTTAAAAGATATCTCCAAATCAGATAAAATCCATTATCAATCTCGTCTTAGAAAAAATTGATACTTCACAAAGCTACCAGATCCATTTATATAGTGAAGATGAAATTATTTAATTATAAAATTTTTTATAAAATTTTATACTTGGAAAAAAAAATCCAGACCCTTAAGAAAGGAAAGAAAAGGGAAGGGGAGGAAAAAATTAGGGAAGGTTAGGAAAAAATCAGAAACAAAAATTTACATTACCAAAAGACAATATCCCTTTTTTTTAATTAAAATTTATTTTTAAAATCACGCTTCAATAATTTGTAAAAAAAAACTTAATTTTTCGTGATTATAC
>JAEOTJ010000016.1 GCA_016839905.1 Promethearchaeota archaeon
ATAAATATATTAAATTATTAATATTCCAAAAATACTTGTGAATAACTTGCTTATAGAACTTATTCTTTTTATAATTTTTATAGTTTTTTTCATAATTGGATTCATTATAATTTATAGACAGGTCGCTTTAGTTAAAAAAGGAGAATTTAATAATAAAGATCGCCTTCAGTGTTTAATTTATGGGCTTATCTTTAGTTCTAGTGTAATGGTTGTTATTGCTATGGCTTTTATTTTCGCAGTGAAAACTCCCGAATTCTGGCAAGATAGTTCTTTAATCCCTCCTGAAATCAATCCTCTCTCTTTACTTCTCCCATTTACTTTTTGTTTAGGATATATTTCTATTTACCCATTACTTGACTTCTTATTTATTGCTTTAAGCTCTGAAACCGACGAAGGTCTTACACCATTCCATAGAATTATTGGGAATAAAATAATTAATGTTTCAAAAAGTAAGCTAGTATCTATCATCATGGCATTTCTTTTATATTTCTTATTTGTTATACCGCCTATGTTATTGTCTCTTACGGGTTTACCATTTCTAATGATATGGATTTCTTGGTTACTTGTGTATCCTTTAATGATTTTAACATTTTATGGATCTAAAGGTTATATCGCAGGGATTTCTAATGAGTACTATCACATCCCTGATATTAAAAGGTCTCTATTTTTAAACTTCGAAGATAGCAAAAGAGGAATGAAACAATTCGCATCGAATCCTAAACCATATATCTTTTTAGGTTTAATGTTATTTGTTTTTGTTTGGGCATGGATATCTTTAATTCAGACAATATTATTCTTTTTTACGGGTTCATTAGCAATTTCTACAATGACCTCATACTTTGTGTTTGTTACTCTCCTATTTGGAATAATTGGGTATTTCACTCGATTTTGGGGTAGAAAAATCAAGTACAGAGGGATAGACATTTATTTTGCAGCTTATTTAATGGCCGCAATTGGGATTAATGTCTTAGTTAACTTTTTAATTGTGAATTCCACCAAACTTACGGATACTTTTAATTTTTGGACATTTACTATTAATATTACTCCGAATTTTAGTATGTACGCTTGGGCAGCAGTTATTGAAGAAGTGTGCATGATTACTTTTACAACATATTACTTCTTGTCAAAAAAAAATGATTTCACAAGAAATCTCAAATATTCTAAAATTACTGAATATGGCCAAACTTTTGATGCTATTCCACTGTTTAATTTAATAAAAAGTACTGATCCCATACTGAGAAAGCACGCAGAAAATACACTTTTAATGATGTATGAAAGAATTCCATTAAAACCAGATTTTTCTTTAAACGATTGGAAATTTAAATATTTATTATTGGATGGACTGAGTGATTCAAATCCGAGATCCAGGGAAATATCATATGCAATATTAACAAAACTTGAAAAGGATGTACCGAAAATAGTAATACATTGGATACTTGAATCTATAGAATCACCTAACTACGACAAAAGTATTCCTATTGCTAAATCCTTGCTTGATGCTAGTAATAATCTAATTAAAGAATTACCTCTTACCGTTTTAAATAATTTAATTTCAGATTCCGAATGGAGAATGAAACTAATAGGATTAAGATTAATAAAAAAATTAGCTCAAATTCAGCCGGGAAAGATTCAAAAATTAGATTTTGTAAGCTTGATAAACGATTCAAATAGTTCTGTTCAGGTAGAAATTCTCAATATTTTATCAGAATCTTCATTGGATATCCCTATTGAAATATATCTAAATAAAATCCATCATAGGAATAAGGATATTAGAACAGCAGCAATTAAAAACATAAAAAATATTAATATTGACCAAATTGACTCAGATCTTGTTAATACTATACTTCCACTAATGAGTGATACAAGTAGCTCGGTAAGAGCTTCAATTTTTGAAGTTGTTTCAAAAATAGGAAATTTTAAAAAATATTCTATTCCAATTTCTCCAATTTTTGATGGAATACTAGATCTAGATAACGATGTTAGGAAATACTCCGTTTTAGCACTTGAAAAATACTATAATGAGGTACCGAAATCAATCGATAT
>JAEOTJ010000374.1 GCA_016839905.1 Promethearchaeota archaeon
TCAATTGTAAGAATTGTGTATCAATTATTTATTTTTTTAGGTTTTTTATGAATTAATGTCTAGTTTTAAAAACTCAAATTTGTATAATATTTAGATATTATCTTCGTTTAATTATGTTAATTAAAACTAATTCTTATAAATAAGGATATAATAATTTCGAAATAATTATATATACTATCGGTGAATTTTATTCCAGAAGGGATTTTTCTAATTAAATGGGACGAGATCCTTGGAGGATCCGTATATAAAAGATATCCTGAAGATTTAGAAATTCCCGAGCCAGTAGTTCAACAAATCCAAATATCTCATGATTTTGTAGAATCTAAGATTACAATTCAAGAAAAAAATTGGAATTCCATTTCATATTATAATGAAAAACAAAATATAATTACCGTATTAATTTTAGATAAATATGCCGATAGTTCAGACTATTTTGAGTTGATAGAGGATTTTAATAGTAAGTTAGACGCATCTCTAAACGATGCTCAATTAGATGAATATTTAAAAATAATTGTTGAAACGGATGTTTTTAGAACAAGAGACGAAGTAATTTCAAAATTAAGCAATGAAGTTGCTCAATTAAAAATGTGGGAGTATGATGTAAAAACTAGGATTATGTATATTCTTAAATCTAAATTTTTTGATGTTAAAAGTAAATTATTATTCTTATTTCTTGTAAATAACTATCAGAGTTTTAATGAAATTAAAAGCAATATTAAAGCAAGTGATAAATGGTTAGAGACCATTATTCAAAAGCTTATGAAAAGGAAAATTCTTGGTTTTAATAAAGAAAAAAATGCTTATTTTTTAATAATATAGAAGAAGACACAATTTAATAGTTATAAGTACATTCTTAAGATGTCTTTTCTATATTCTATTTATAGATGATATTTTATCTTAAGTTATAAAAAGTTAGAGAATTAAAAATGGATATTTCTGAGGAAGAAAAACAAGCAGTAATGAGAGTATTGGAGTCTCGAATGTTAACATTACTACATGGAGAGGAAGTTAAAAAATTTGAAACTGAATTTGCAGAATACATAGGGGTAAAACACGCTATTGGAGTGAATTCGGGAACAGCAGCCCTGCATATGGCTGTAGCAGCCTTAAATATTGGTCCTGGTGATGAGGTGATTGTTTCACCCTTTACATTTATCGCTACTGCAAGTTCAGTTTTACATCATAATGCCATACCAATCTTTGCTGATATTGATAGTAAAGCATATACTTTAGATCCAGATTCTGTAAGAGAGAAAATTACTAAAAAAACAAAAGCAATAATTCCTGTACATTTAGCAGGGATTGCCACTAATATGGACGTCCTTTTGGATGTTGCTGAAGATAATGACCTATTTATCATAGAAGATGCTTGTCAATCTCACGGTACGAAATATAATGGTAAAATGGTAGGTTCAATAGGAAATATAGGAACTTTTAGTTTTTATCCCGGTAAAAACATGACTACTGGTGAGGGAGGGATGATAACTACTAATGATGATAATATCGCAGAGCAATGTCGATTACTCCGGCATCATGGTGAACCCTCTTGGTATGTGTATAACCGTTTAGGATGGAATTATAGGATGACGGAAATTCAAGGTGCTATTGGAAGGATACAATTAAAAAAATTAGATGACTATATAAAGAAAAGAAATGAAAATGCTCAATATTTAACGGAAGCAGTTGAGAATATCAAGGGAATTGATGCCCCTTTTGTTCCTAAATATTGTGAACCTGCGTTTAATTATTGGATTGGGAGAATCCATCCAGAAATTCTTGGTCTTGATAAGCAACAGTTTATTGAAAAATTTCCTAAGAGTAAAATTCTATATCCAAAACCTCTCTATAAAACAGAATTATTTCAACAAAAATTAGCTTATCCAAAAGAATGTCCATGGTCATGTTCTTTTTATGGTAAAGAGATTGACTATACTCAAATCAATCTACCAGTTGTAGAAAAAACAACCAAAGAAATCTTTGCTTTAGATGTTTATCCTGAGTTAAATAGGGAAGTTCTTGATGATAATATCAATATCATGAAAAAAATAGCACAAAAATGATAACCTTTATAGTTAAATGATTTATTTATGAAGAAGATTAAGATTAAAGTCTTTGGTCGTGTTCAAGGAGTTTTTTTCCGATATACTACTAGAAAAATCGCAAGAAAATTAGGTTTAACGGGATACGTTAAAAATATGCCAGATGATACCGTATATATTGAAGCTGAAGGTCCAAAAGACAAGTTGGATGAGTTATTAAAATTCTCAAAAAAAGGTCCTAAAGATGCAATTGTAAAACATGTTGATCATGAATTCACGGAACCAGAAAATAAATTTAAAGGTTTTAATCATCATTTTTAAGGATTAATATATTGATTAAATAGAAATTAAAATATTATATAACAAATCATTTGTAATGATCATATCATAACAATATTCCACCAAGATAATAAAGAGATCCTATGGAGCTGATCTTCCATAGTAATTCGCTAACTTATCTCTTAAATCTCCATAATCGATTCATCTGACCGTAGTAGTCGAATAAAGCATCAACACCTTGAATTTTAAGGGCAGTATTGAGACTTATTTTATTATGTAGAATCCCTTCAGTAGGTATCTTGGCAATCTCTGCGGCCAGTTTGTTAACTTCTTCTTCAAGTTTCTCTCGAGGAACACTTATACTCACAAGTCCCATTCGTTCAGCTTCTTTTCCAGTTATTCTTCGACCGCTCATTAAAAGATAACGTGCTTTTTTGACTCCTAGATAAAGTTGCCACAAAGGCATGCTTTGTGACCCTCCCCATAACATGGCAGGATGTCCTAATATTGCATCTTCAGCTGCTACTGAGATATCGCAGAGAAGCTGTAAGTAACATCCGGCATCAGTACAATTACCATGAATTTGAGCTATAGTTGGTTTTGGAAAGTTGAATATACGTGGATATTTAGCATATATTTTTTTATTTAATATTTCGTAGGAATTTTTATATTTCCAACCTCCCTCTGGCGTTGTCAAATAGTAAGATCCCTTGAGATCAAAACCTGAGCAAAAACTTTTACCTGCACCCTTTAACACTATTACATTTACCTTATCATCTGCTTCAGCATGGTCAAAAACGGCGTCTATTTCATCAAGTAGCTGATAATCCAAAGCATTATGCTTTTCAGGTCTGTTCAGGGTGATATATCCGATTTTCTTTTTTGATTCATAAATAACAGTTTCAAATTCCATTTTATCACCTTTTATTATTTTTATTTATTAACTAAATTTATCTCTCAAAATATTTAAAAATTTAATATCTAAAAAGAATCAATATATACTATCAAGTTCATTACACATACTTATACTACTGGAAAAAAGTAAGCATCAAAGTAACTATATAGTGTTATGACAGTGATACATCATTGTCATAATAATATTCCCATAATACTTTATTTCAAAATCAAGTCTATTTTTTTTTAATTTATGGCAACATTACTTAAGCGGAACCATTTTTTCCAAGTCTTTCAAGCGATTAATCAAAATAAAATTAAGTTCCAAGGACCCTTGATTTTAAAAATGTATGGTACGCTGAATAAATTGAATTTATATAATGAAAATAGATATATATTATGTAATTTCATTGATCAAAATAGCGATATCTTGAATATTTCTGAAGATATATACATTACTAATAATAATAAAACCTTAAATCAATTATTTCTTTTAGCTTATAACAAAGCCAAGGAATCCAAATTATTAAATGCGCTTTATGAGGAATACTTTACTTCTATTAATGCAATTAGTAGAAAAAAGGAATTCATAGATATAGGATTTTAAAAAAAATCAAAATCACCATCATCATCAAGATCGGATGAAAAATCTTTATTTATTCCTAATTCTTTAATTCTAGAGTTTAATAATAGAATTGCTTCACCTATTTTTTCTTCTTGTTTAGTACCTGTACAAACAATTCTTCCCGTGGAAAAGATTAAAAACACAGTTTTTGGATCTTGCATCCTGTAAATTAAACCAGGAAATACTTCAGGTTCATACATTGCATATTCCATTACGATAGCTGCTTTATTTAGATCAATATTGGTATGTAAATCGCCACTTGCTACAAAATTTTGTATTGTAATTTCAGGATTTACTACCTTAATTCCGGCTTTTCTAATATTTTTTACTACTTTATCAACAACCTTATCTGCATCTGCTGACTTACGTAATCCTGTTACTACCATTTTTCCTGTGGAGAAAATTAATATCGTGGCACGGGGCTTTTCAATTCTCATTATAAGCCCTGGAAACCTTTCGGGGTTATATTCTACATCCGTATAATAGCGAGCAATCTGATTTAAATCAATCTTTTCAGTGATTTCAACCGTAACTGTTAAAACAACATTTTCAATATTAAAGTCTATTCCGGAGTTATCGTCGTTTGCCATATTAAAGATTTTTTAAAATAATTAAATATAAAATTCTACTAATTAAAAAAAATGAAAAAGTTAAATAGAATTAGATAAAAGTTATATCTTGATATTCGGAGTCTGCCATATCTTTTTTAGCAACACCTAATTCTCGTACTTCTTGATTTAATTTTATAACCGCATCTCTTACTATTTCTTTTTGTTTAGCACCTGTACAAACAATTCTTCCTGTGGAAAAGATTAAAAACACAGTCTTCGGATCTTGCATCCTGTAAATTAAACCAGGAAATACTTCAGGTTCATACATTGCATATTCCATTACGATAGCTGCCATATTTAGATCAATATTGGTATGTAAATCGCCACTTGCAACAATATTTTGTATTGTAATTTCAGGATTTGCTACCTTAATTCCTGCTTTTCTAATATTTTTTACTACTTTTTCAACAACTTTATCTGCTTCCGTTGCCTTACGTAATCCTGTTACTACCATCTTTCCTGTGGAGAAAATTAATATCGTGGCACGAGGTTTTTCAATTCTCATTACAAGCCCGGGGAACCTTTCGGGATTATATTCAACATCTGAATGCTTGCGAGCAATCTGATTTAAATCAATCTTTTCAGTGATTTCTACACAAACTGTTGCGACAACATTTTCTATTTTATAATCTAATTCATTTTTAAAATTATTTTCTTTTTCTTCTTCCTCCTCCACATCATCAAATTTTTCTTCTACCATTTTTACATCTAGGGGAGATAATTATGATTTTTCAATTCATTTTAAAACAAGAATGGGTCCAATATTATTGGTATTTAAATATATCTTCCTTTATAAATGTAATATATTTTAAAAATGATCGTGCCTAAAGTCCTCACAATTTGGTAGTTATATTATAAAAATTAAAATTCAAAAAAAAAAATGTAAAAAAATCAAATATAATTATTAAGAGAGTAGTAGTAATCAATAATTATAAATTGGAATAAATAAAATTATAATTCTTATTCATTAGTAATCTTTTCTAACGTATCTTTAATTAACGTATTAAATGCCTCTTCAACATTATCTCCTGTTTTAGCCGAGGTGAAAAGTACATTCATATGATTTTTTTTAGCGAATTTTTTTGCTACATCTTCATTTACACCAATTTGGTTAGCCAAATCAGTTTTATTTCCGACAAGTAATAAGGGTTGTTCTCCTCTTGCTTCTTTAAAACTCTGTATCCATTCATTAAGCTTAGTGAAAGTCTTCTTTTGTGTTACATCGAAAATTACTAATGCTCCATTTGCTCCTTCTAAATACAGTTTTCTAAGGGATTTAAAAGATTCTTGCCCTCCAAGATCCCATATTTGTGCTGAAGTACCTCCATAACCCTCCACTGTAGTGTCATACTTTAATAAATTAACTCCAAGGGTGCTCTTATAGTTGTCTCTAAATTTCTTCTCGATAAATCTATAAACGAGTGAAGTCTTTCCTACACCAGCTTCACCAAGCAAACAAATCTTTAATACATATTTATTATCAATCATTATTATTCAAAATGAAAAATCATTATTGTATCTTATAATTCATATAATATCGTTATACCTTTTTAAAAATTATCTACTTTTTTTATGATTTATCATAAATTTAATTATTTTTCATTTAAGTATTTAAAAAGTAGAGATCCATAGATAAGGTTAATAATAATAAATAATAATCCTAAAAAAAAGAACATCATACTTATATAACTTAAACTAATTGAACCAATAGCAATTATAAGAAAAAAAAGGAAAATATAATATCCATTTTTAGCCCAAAATTTCAATTTCATGGCGTTTTTACTTACTTTTTCCATTTCTTTAACAGGTAATTTCTTAAAACAATTTTTGCAAAAAATACCCAATTTCCCACCTAAAATAGAACACTTTAAGCAATA
Source organism: Promethearchaeota archaeon (assembly GCA_016839905.1). The sequence continues at coordinate 6,326 of JAEOTJ010000374.1, forward strand.
CTCATTTTCACATTTGGTACATTTTCTAAAATCAATTTTTAAATATTTTTTAGAGCAAATAAGACATTTTTGAGTGTTATATTTAATGATTTCCTTATTAATCTGATTTTCTTCTATAAACGGCATTATGTATTACTATTCATTAGAAA
>JAEOTJ010000375.1 GCA_016839905.1 Promethearchaeota archaeon
GCTGTCTCGATAATTGCTCGGTACATCTCTTCACTTTCCCGTAATTTTTGTTCAGCTTTTTTAAGTTTTGAAATATCTTTATCTATACCTCTATAACCAAGCCAATTTCCATTTTTATCGTAAAAGGAAATTCCGTTTGTTAAAAAACAAACAAGATTTCCATTTTTATGCAAATTCCAATTCTCTAAATTAACAATTGGTTTTTGTTTTTCCGTTGTTTCATTAAATATTGCAGAGACTCGAGTAGCCTCTTCTGATGGCATAAAATCGAAAGGAGTCTTTCCTAATATTTCTTGGGGAGTATATCCTAAAAAATCTTTTATACGTTCACTACAGTAAGTATAGATACCGTCTTCATTTACTTCCCAAATCCAATCTATCTGGGTTGATAAAATATCCTTATAGAAAGACTCATCTTTCCTTAATTTTTCTAATAAAAGATCTTTGTCTGTTCTTTTCTCTTGTTGTTTCATATAAAAATACCTTTATTTTTCTTTTAGATATCAAAAATATCTTTTAATAATAAATAAAATCATCATTATATCATGATCTGGTAATAAAGAAAATCTTAAACTTCTTAAATAATATCAATTCATTATATACATCATCACTGCAGGGTATTAATGATAAGATCCTAAAAATTTAAAACCTCTTTAATTTTTTCAACTAATTCCTCAAAATCGAAAGGTTTTTCAATAAAACCAACTGCTCCAATTGAAAGTGCTTCTTCTTTAACCGTTTTATCTGCACTGGCAAAAATAATTTTTGGTTTTTTCCCAAGACTAATAATTTCTTTTGTAGCATCAATCCCACTTTTAATTGGCATCCGATGATCCATTAAAATAATATCTGGTTTTTCTGAAAATGATTTAAATTTATCAATAGCTTCTTGCCCATTCTTTGCAATCCCAATAATGTGAAATCCCCAAAAACTCAATAATTTTTGATATAGATCTTGGATTGCTCGATCATCCTCAACAATAAAAATATTTGTTATTTTCCTAAACCTCTGGAATTATTATTATAAAACTACTACCTTTTAAGTAGTCTCCTTGAACTTTGTCTTCAACCCAAATATCTCCATCATAAAGCGATATGATTTTCTTCACTAATGATAACCCTAATCCCATTCCACTTGTGCTTTTATCTGCTCTAAAAGCCCTATCAAAAATAATCTTTTTTTGATCATCTGAAATTCCGAATCCATTGTCAATAAATTCAATTTTAATAAATTCATTACCCTCTTTTTTGGTTTTTGAAATCTTAATGAGAATCTCAACGATTGGGCTTTCATTATATTTTACGGCATTAGTTAAAATGTTTTCAAATGCATTTATTAAGAGTTCATTTGCATTAACATACAATTTTTTACTTTCAGTTTCAATCTCTACATTAATCTTTCTTTTTTGGAAATTTCTCTTTAAAACCTCAATTGTTTCCTTTAAAACTTTAAAAACTTCTATGGGTTGTGTAATTATTTCAATTTCCTCTAATTCGGATAATTTTTGTACATTTGAGATCAAATTTGCACCCCTTCTAACTTGTTGCTTCGTAGTATTAAATAAATCTTTTACCTCAGGAAGTATGTTTTTCTCGCCTAAATAAAGAAAAGACATTTCTGTTGAAGATAAAATATTCTGAAGAATATTATTCATATCATGAGAAAAAAGATCCTTATAAAAATCAACGCGATTATAAGCTTCCCGATATTTTTCCTCCGATTCTTTTAATTTAAGTTCCCAAATCTTTCTTTCAGTAATATCCCGACTAAGACCATAAAACCCGATCCTATTTCCTTTAGAATCGCGCTTTACATAAACAGAACTTTCAATAAATCGCTGTTGTCCATCTTTTCTAATAGTTTTAAATTCTATTAAAACTCGAGAAAGTTTATTTTCATAAGCCTTATTAAATCGCATTGAAACTTCTTTTTTATATTCTGGATCAATGAATTTACTATAGTTATATCCCATTATATCATTCTTAGTATAACCAAGAAATTCGGCCAATCTACTATTATAAAAAGTGAGGTTTCCTTTAAGATCTACTTCATAATATCCTTCCTTTATATTTTCAAGAATTCCTCGATACTTTTCTTCGGATTCTTTCAATTTTTGTTCTGCTTTTCTCCTTTCTGTGATATCTCGTATTATAAATTGTATTAATTTTTTATCTTCTATTTCTATTAAAGAACCATGGAGATTTATCCATATTATATCTCCAACTGTTCTACTTAATGGAAATTCAAATGATTCAGTAGGTTCACCTTTAAGTGCCTGCTTGATATGTTTTTCGAATATTGGTATAAGAGGGTTATTTTTCTTATTAAATGAAAAGATTTCTTTAAAATCTTTTCCGATCAAATCATCTTTCGTATGCGTAGAAAGAAAATGGTTTGTAGCAGTATTACAATCTATTAAATTTCCTTTTAGATCTAAAAGACCTATGGAATATGGAGAACTTTCGAATAAATGCCGGTATTTTTCTTCGGATTCTTTTAAATTTTCTTCAGCTTGCATTTTTTCTATAATTGCACCGGTTTCTTGTAATATAGATTGAAGTATATTCTTTTCTTCGTTTGTGAAAAAATGACGCTTTTTAGAAGCAATATTTAGAGCTCCAAAGACTTTATTTTTTACGAAAAAGGGAATACTGGCAAGGGATAATATTCCCCACTTTTTAGAACGCCTAAAATTAAGTTTAGAATAATCCTCAGTAATTAAAGACTGTCCTTCATTAAAAACGATATTATAACTACCTTCATTAATTTTAACACATTTCACTTCTTTAATAAAACCAGGAGGAAGTCCATTAAAACATACTAATTCAGCAGTTTTTGTAGTGTGATCCGCTAAATAAATACCTCCCCCTTCAAGATTCATCAATTCAAGGGTTGAATTTAATATATATTCCAATAATAATGACAAATCTTTAAATTTATTTCCTGCTATAATAATTCGGTTTAAAACTTCCATCTTTCTGGTATATTCTTTTAAATTTTGTTCCGCTTTCTGACGCTCAGTTATATCTAGAAGTGATGCAACACTTTTTTTGGTCCCAGGAATAATATCAATAGTAATATATATATTTCGAATATTACCTTCTCTATTGATAAAACGAAACTCGTAACTTTTTGGAACAATGTCTGGATCTTTTCTGCGTGAATAATGGTACTTTTTCATCCTCTCTAAATCTTCTTTAACTACGAATTCAGTCCAACTTTTTTTCCCCTCAATCTCTTCTTTTGAATAACCAGAGAGTTCTTCAAATCTCTCGTTTACAAGTGTAATAGTGGTATCCTCCTCGAGTATGGCTGTTGCAGTTCCTGTGTTTTCGAAAACAGTTCGGTATTTTTCTTCGGATTCTTTTAAATTATGTTCCGCCTTCTTACGCTCAGTAATATCAATTCCTGAACCTAAAGTTCCTATTATTTTTCGTTGATCATCTTGTAGAAAATTATTATGCCATTCAATGATTCTTTCCTCACCAGTTTTAGTTAGTATTGGATTCTCAAAATATTCGACAAATTCAATTTTTCCAGCCATTATCTCATCAAAGATCGATTTTATTTCATTTTTGATTCTTGCTGGAATAAAATTATCGAACCAATTTGTTCCAATTATTTTTTTCTTATTATATCCTAAAATTTCACAACCTGTTTTATTAATGTAGCTAACTTTTTGATCTGGATCGATAACCACTATAATAACTCCTGCAAAATCGAGATATTTTTCACTTCGGCTTTTTTTTAAACCAATAATTTCATTTTTCATTTTTTCTCAACTTTTTTTTACTTTAACGTTAAAATAAACATATTCATAAATATTTCTATGAAAAAAAAATTGCATTTGATAAATTTGATGATTGTTTTAATAATAAAATAATAACAGATAATAAAATGTATATCTATTTTTTAAAAAAATCTCTTTCTATCATTAAATAGAATTGAAATGCTTTAAGAATATAAAATTAAAAAAAATTAATTATTAAATTTACATAAATAGTTGCGAATATCTTTCCTTTGATCCGGGTTCTTTTTGCGATAAATGCATCTGTTGAGCTTTTTGGGCTAATTCCATCATCTTATTTTTTATTTCTTTACCACGTTCTAATAAATCTGAGACATCAACTCCTAATTGATAAATAGTATTAAGAGCCTTAATTATTTCTGCACCTCCTTCTGGTGTCGGAATCTGCTGGTAAGCATCAGTAAATAAGATATATGCATCAATAGGGTTGTTTAAGCATTCATTTAATATTGTGGCTTCAGGTCC
>JAEOTJ010000376.1 GCA_016839905.1 Promethearchaeota archaeon
AGCATATTTCTTAGCGATTTCTAAAGCTTTTTCAGTATTTTCAGTGCCGGGTTTTTCAAAATAAGTTACTTCAAGATTTAAATCTGCCATTTATTATCAACCTTTTAATTAAACTATATTATTTAAATTAATTTTATGTATAAAAATTAAAATTCTTTATTCTTTTTCCCTATTTTTAAATTCTTCAATTAATTATTAGGAGACTTTATCAATTCCTTTACATAATTTTAGAAGATGGACATCTAAAGTTAATTCTCCTTTATTATTAAATGGAAAATCTCGACATTCCTTAGGTCTAAATTTATATATTGAACACGTGTTGTTTTTTAAGTATGGACATTGACCATAATTAAAATTTAAAATATAAAGTAACCCTCTTTTCAAACCATTTATCATTATTTGAATGGTTTTTGGACTTAAAATAGGTTTTGGCCCAATATTAGGAAGAAACGTATAAATTGGCAAAGGAAGATCATCATTACCAAGAAGATCATGATTATTAAGAATAAATTCAATTAGTTTTTTTTTTTCCTTTTCTGAAAAATTTTGAAAATCTTTACCAAGCGTATTATCTTCATTTTCAACCTCTATATGAAAACCCCCTAATCCCTTAATGGATATGCATTTTGGGTCAATCTGAATATTTTTTACGAAAGATTCTTTATCATTTTCAATCCAATTTAGAATATCTTCCTTTCTAATATAAATATCAAAACCAGCACGACAACAATTCCCACACTTAATACATTTATGTTTATATTCCATTTTATATTAGATTTTAAATGCCATAAATCAAGAATTTTAAGTTAGATTTTTATTTTTATTTAATACTCTATAAAATATTTCTCAATATTTACATCCATTTGCATGATATCAGCAATAGCTTTAGAAAATTGGTCATTAGATACTTCTCCTTTATTTATTAGGATCTTAGCAAGCTTAAGATATTTTTCACTAATTTCTGGCTTTGCTAATTCTTTCAATTTATTTCCAAAAGAAAATAGATTTAAATAAACTTGTTTATAATCCCCATCTTTTAAGTTTTTATTTATTAGAGTATAGACTATACGAGTTAATTCCTTTTTTATGTTTTTAAGATAATAATCCAATGATTTCTTTCTATTTTCAATTTCTTGATTTAAATTCTTTTCTTTTTCCTTATATTTAATGAATTCAGAGTGATCCTTTAAGGCCTCTGAGATTTGTATTATTTTCCTAAGAATCTTTAATCTTTTTTGAAAATTTATTATTTTTTTTAATTGTCGGATTAAAAAATCTCTTTCTATAATTAAATTCTCTTTTTGCTCAATAGTTTTTTCTTTTGCATCAGACCATAACAATTTTAAAATCTTTTTCTGATGTTCATTTTCTATTTTTATATTATTACCTAAATTACCATATGATTTAATCAATTCAACTAAAGGTTGGTCTAAAATCTGAAAAATCATTCTATCAGCAATCCAATCCATAAAGATTTCTTTATGTTTATGAATAATCTTAATAATTTTAGGGATTAATTTTTTTATTTTTTTATTATCCCCTTTATCTGCAATAATACCCAAGTCTGATGGTAATTCAGGAACGGATATAATATAAATTAAATAATCTCCTAATGTTATAGCCTCTAAATCTGCTGAACCTTTAAATTTCATTTCTAAAATAAATGATTTTATTGCACTAAAAAAGCTCCCAAACATGTCCAATTTTCCCTGACTTATATCTTCAAAATTTATTTTATATTGAAGAAGTCCTGATCTTCTTTGATAAATAAATAATGAATAAATCATCTTTCTTTTATTAATCCCCGATGTTTTTTAAAATTCTAATGAAAATCTTAAGATGATAATAATGGATTAAACAATAGAATTTATTAATATTTATATTATATAATAAAGAAAAATGAACTATATTAAAATTTAACTTCTATAACCCAAATATATTGATTAATTTTTAGAGCCTTTTTATATTATTGTTTATCTCCTATTTTATTACATAAAAAAAAAAAAGATTAAATTAAAGATGTGAATAACGCTTTTTAAAGAGTATCACAGTTATTACGGAGATTGCACCGATTAAATACAAAAGATTATATCCTGGAATATGTGGCATATAAATATAGTTTTTCTCTTCCTTTTTCTCTTCCTCTTCGGCCGGAACAACTGTGACATAGCCAATATAAACATCAAAGGTTAAATTAAGGTCCGTAACAAATTCTAGTACAATTGCTTTATCACCAACACCATGACTTACTGGAATATTAAGGATAAAAGTAACATGTCCTGAATAACTTACTGTTTGTGTATCCATGTATTCTCCATCATAGGTTATATTAACTTGCCGTCCCCAAAGAAGAATATCATTAGTTGAGTTGAGAAGGACAGAAATAGTTACTATTGACTCCATATGAGCTTCTTCTGGATTAACCTTAAAGTCATGCCAAGTAAAATTTGAAAATATCTTAAGATCTTCGTATCTTATCTCATTTTCTAATACATCTGGATGTGTTGAAGTATTCAATATAATTGTGAGAGAATCATTATAATAAGTACTAGGAATTGTAACATTTCCTGAGAAACCTCCCGTACTATTTACTGTAAATGTTCCTACAGACCACTCGGTCGTGCCATTTTTTAAATAGATATTAATGTTAGTGTCATTTCTCTTCGTATAATTATCAAACTGTAGATAACCATTTATCGTAAAATTCTCACCGATTAATAAAGGAATTTCTATATTGCTCGCAAAAGTTATATTAAAATTTACAGGCTTAATCCAGAGATTATTATAAAAGAAATTACCAGTTGCATTCGGATGAGTCTCATTCCAATTGGTATTCTCGTAAAAAGTATTGTTGGAAATCGTGTTATAATCACATGTATCTTCAATATGTACTCCAAAGTTTTTATAATATGCTTTATTATCTGATATATTATTATAATCGCAGTCTCCGTCAAGAAAGAAACCATCACCATCTTTTATTGGTTTATTTTCGCCATGTGCAATATTAAAGATTATTGAATTATTATCACAATTATCATATAAATGAACACCTTTCAGATTTAAACTCAAATTATTATCTTGGATAGTATTTAGAGTACTATTATATTGCATATATATTCCTCTTGATTTACCAGTAATTGTGTTATTTATTATATTATTATTACTAGAATTTAATAGTTGAATGCCCGTCGAACCAAAACCACTACTAGCATGTAAAATTTGATTATCTGAAATATTGTTCTTATCTGTAAAAGATATCGAAATCCCAGTACTATCACTGGTTATATTATTGCCGATTATCTGATTGTCACCTCTTATTGTACTCCCCATGGTGTAATTGAATATCCTAATTCCATAATATGTATTATTATTTACAATATTATCTGTTATTGTGCAATTTTGGGTTCCATTGTATAATAAAATTCCATGCCAATGATTATTTGATACATTATTGTCTGTAATATTACCATTTTTGACATTATTTAAATCAATTCCTGCTTTGGGATTTGTTTCATTTTGAATTGTATTTCCTGGATTAACAAGTTTAGCAGAATATAAAATCGTACAATTTCTTATGATGAAATATACATCTGAATTAGAAATCTTTATTCCAGACGTTTTATTTTGAGCATTTATAGATATATTTTCAAGAACATAAGGAGTGGCGTAAGATCCATCTCCAGAACACCATTCCATATTTGCAGCATCCGACCAATTGGCTCCTGTCAGGTGTATGAAGGTAAAATTATTCCAATATCCTGAACTCTTTATTGAAGACTCATCTTTCAATTCTACAGCTATTTCTCCGTTTATTTCACCCATTTTCAAGCTCGTACTTACCAGAATAGATGAGAGCGAAACAAATACTGTCAATGCAATAAGTAATATCGGTTTTTTTTTTAAATTCATATAAATCATATTTTAAAAATTTATAATTAATTAATTCTACTTAGATTTTAACTAAATAAAAGTTATTCTTTTTTCATTTGACAAAAAAGTAAGTCTGAAAAAGTTTGATATGTTAATGAGATTTCTATAGAATGGGGACTTTTTTTAGTATTATGATTGGATTTCTATAAAATCAATCTCATCGATATAATTTAAAGATTTAAATGAATAAGATTCCAATATATCATCTAAAGTAGAATTTAAGATTTAATTTTAAGATAACCTTTTTATTATTATTTATTCAGCATGTAGAGTGTTTTTGCCAATGTAAAAAAAGCAGTTTCTATGTTATCCCCCGTTAAGGCAGATGTTTCAAAATAATCAAGATTAAGCTTGTTTGCTGTCTGGATTGCTCGTGTTCTATCAAGTTTTCGATCTTCTGTTAAATCATTTTTATTTCCTAAAATATATCCAAGGATATGATCATTTTCAGAGGTAAAATTTTTTACATCTTCATACCATTTAGTAATGCTATTGAATGTTGGGGGACTTGTTAAATCAAATACTAATAACATTCCTTTAGCTCCAGAATAGAATTGGGTCCTCATAGTTTCGAACTTTTGTTGTCCAGCAATGTCCCAGAGAATAAGCTGAATAATTGCATTACCAATATTTACGATTCTCTTTGAAACTGAAACACCAAGCGTGGGAAGATAAGACCTCTTAAACGCTTGATCAGTAAATCTAAGGATTGTCGATGTTTTACCAACCATGGGATCCCCACAGATTATGACTTTATATTGGTAATGAAATAAATCGGTACCATCTTCAGCTTTAGCTGGAAAGGCTTGAAGTTTCATTGCTGCTGCTTCTTTAATTTGCATTTGTTCTAGGATATATAATATTCCTTGTACCAGATTTTTGAGCACGCTTGAAATCTCTTCTTTATCCCCTTTTGATTCTTCAATTTTAACGATTTTTTGTGCGGCATTCTCAAAAAGGTGTTCAAGATCACTAATATATTTATAAAAAATAATGTCATTAGCTTCATTGAATAATAAACTAATAGCACCATTACCAACAAAACCTCTTCGTTCATCATCATGCCATTGTAAATATTTAACGATTGCTTTTAAGTTTAAAGAGGGAAATGGAATGAAGGACAGAGTTTTTGGAATCATTCCTTGTTCTGCCGTGAGAATAGTAATTGTCTTAATGCCCACATGAATCAAGTCCTCATCAGATAAACTTGAAGGTATCCAAGAGATAGGTCTAGGACCTACTTCCTCATTAATTTCTGTATATACTATGGCAGTGATTAAGACTTCATTCATTAATTTTCACTTAAATAAAATGAACAAGTTTATTGTTTTTTTCCTTTAATTGTTAAAATATAACAAGTAAATAAAGTAATTAAAGTAATTAAAGGATTTTAAAAATAATATCATTGATATCTCTTTTAGGCACGTGCATTACTCCATCAGCATCTTTCCAATATTTAAATGAGTCATCATAAGGTTCTATAACTGATTTCTCATCAGGATAACCTAAACTAATTACATGTTTTATGTTATAATATTTTGGAATTTCAAATAGTTCCCTGATTTTCTCCCTATTAATTGATCCCATCCAACAGCTTCCTATACCAAATTTCATCGCACCAAGTAAGATATTTTCAACAGCAGCACCTACTTCAAAATCAGATTGAGGTTTAATTTTTGTATTTACAAGTACAATAATATAAGCAGTAGGATGACGCCCCTCTTCTGGAGCCCTCTCCGTTTCAGGAAGAAATGCAGACCATTTCAATAAAGGAAAAAGGTTATTTCTCAATTCAGGATTTATAACGATGATATATTCAAGAAATTGATTATTTAAACCCATTGGAGCTAATCGAGCAAAGTCTATCATTTTTTTTAGAGTATCTGATGAGAGGGGAGTTTGTTTGTACCTCCGAATAGTTCGCCTTTTATAAATAGCTTCCTCAACATCCATTTTTTTCTTTCATTCCTTAGTTTTCTTTGACTCTATTAGAGCTTCCGATAATTTGAAAAAGGAAGATTCAATATTTTCTCCGGTTAAAGCGGAAGTCTCAAAATATTTCAAATTTAGCTTTTTGGCAAGTTCAGATGCCCGTTTTTTATCAATTACCCGATCAGCAACCAAATCACTTTTATTCCCAATAATAAAACCAATTTTTTTATCAGCTTCTTCAAGATACTTTTTAATATCTTCACACCATTTTTCAATATTATTAAAACTCTCTTCATTCGTTAAATCAAACACTAACATAATTCCATCTGAACCCAAATAAAAATGTTTTCTCATTATTTGAAATTTTGCTTGCCCAGCCACATCCCAAGAGATTAATTTTACGGTTTTTCCATCAAGCGTGAAAGCTTTTTCACAGATATTGGTTCCAAGTGTCGGTAGATATGTTCTTTTAAAGACATTGTCAATAAATCTTAAGATAATTGAGGTTTTTCCAACACCCGTATCTCCACAGAAAATTATTTTAAAAACATATTCTGGTTTTTTAGACGGTTCTGGACCTCCCTCAGGGAAGGGTTCTTTATCTAAAGGACTAATTTCCCTAAGACATAAATTTTCTAAATTATCCAAAATAATTTGGTGAAGATTAGCAATTTCACTTAAAATAATTTGGTTTTTTGATTTTTTTTCGTTAAAAGTAAGTATTTTTTGAGCTGAATTAGTAAAAATTTTTTCAAGATTATCTGAATATTTGTAAAAAATGAGATCATCTATTTCTTTAAAAAGCAAGGTTAAAGATGCTTGAACAACGCCACCACGTTTAGTATCATCTTTTCTCTCCATGTATTTTATTATCCCTTTTAATTTTAAAGATGGAAATGGTATAAAAACTAAGGAATCGGGAATGACGCCCTTATCCGTTGCAAGCATAGTTAATGCCTTAATACAAACATCCATCTGAATATCGTGGGATAAATCAGCAGGATAAGAAAATATTGGAGTAGGACCCATATTTTCATCCATTTCTGAATATAATATAGCTGTTATTATGTTTTCCTTCACGTTTCTCATTATTCAGCTCTTAAAAATGTCAATCTAATATGAATTTAAAATATTTTTTATTGTTTTAATTATCTTATAAAAAATATCAATAAACATCTATTTATTTTTTTCACATCATTCATTTTTTCTACTAAAGTCTTTTAGAAATGAAGTAAAAATAAAGATTGTAAAAAATTTAACTTTCATCTAATTTTACTAATGTTTCCGCAATTTTATAAAAAGAAGAATTTACATTTTCACCGGTCAAGGCAGAAGTTTCTATATAATCAAGATTCAACTCTTCAGCAAGTCGTTGAGCATCCTCCATGCTGACCCTTCTCTCATCTATCAAATCATTTTTATTTCCTAAGATAAACCCAATCTTTATTGCATTTTTATTTCCAAGAGCTTTGTTTATATCAGCATGCCAGTTTGAAATACTATTTAAGGTTTTTGGTCTCGTTAAATCAAAAACTAAAAAAATGGCATCTGCTCCTTGATAAAAATGTGTTCTCATTGTCTGAAATTTACTCTGTCCTGCCAGATCCCACAATACTAATTGAACATTGGAATTTTCCATAAACACGTTTTTATCACTTATATTTACCCCAATAGTCGGGAGATAACTTCTTTTAAAAGCATTATTAGTAAACCTTAGAATCGTGGATGTTTTACCTACACTAGGATCTCCACATACGACTACTTTATATCTATAATCAAAATCATCTTCCGACTCAGCAGAAATTTCTGGAAATTCTTCAGATGTCTTTTCTGTTAGTTCCTCATTACGAAAATTCTCTAAAGTTTTTAATAAATCATCCTGAAAAACATTAATTTCTTTATAAATAATATCTTTTTCCACTTTTGATGATTCCATTCCACTAATTTTTTGTGCAATATCATTAAAAATAGCTTCTAGATCTTTTAAATATTTATAAAAAATTGCATCATTATTTTCTTTGAAAAGAACAGTAATGGAAGTTCTTGCCATGCCTCCACGTCGATCTTCATCATTCCATTGAATATATTTAACTAAACCCTTCATTTCAAGAGAAGGAAAAGGGAGAACAATCAATGATTTTGGGAGGAACAATTCTTCCCCTGTGAGAATCGTAATTGTTTTAATAGAAATAAGCATTCGAATATTTTCAGATAGAGTCTCAGGTAACCATGATTTTGGAGTTGGTCCTAACATATCATCAAATTCGGAATATACCATTCCGCTAATTAATTCTTCAATCATCTTTAAAAGTTATAATCCGTGATATTTTTTAAATTACGGTAGATTTAAATTTTAATTATTATAAAATTTTAAAAAATTTATTTAAAATTTATTTATCTTTTATAGTTTCAAGGATTGAAATAATTCGGTAAACTGTAGTTCTGCTGGCGAACGGAATATTCGGGTCGAGGCTTAAGTCACTGACTAGGTACATTATATTACTGGCAAGAACTCCAGGGGTTTCTGTTTCCTTTCCTAATTCATTAAGCCCTCTTTGGGCAATTCTTTTAATATTTCTCGGTACAGAACGATCATTAAGCATTCCTTGGAGTAAAACTTCTACATTTTTGAAGGCTTCTTGTATATCTTCATTAATTTTTTTTTTTGCCATTATCTCTTATCACCTAAGCCAAAGTTTTAAGAAGTGATTAAAACAAAGATAAATAGATGAAAATTGTAAAAGTGTGTTTTTTAAAATCTTTATTAAAATATATTTTTTTTTATTTTTCTAATTGTTTTTAGAGTGTATTTTTAAGTTTATAAAATTAGCTAAAAATTAGAAATCTTTGAAATTATCCCGACGAAAAACGCGATTATCCCGTCTATAATTATGTCGTAACCAGAAAAATGATTGAAATCGATCAAATA
>JAEOTJ010000377.1 GCA_016839905.1 Promethearchaeota archaeon
GGGAAAGGATCAGTAATGATCCCAACCTACTCGACAATTTACAAGTATGGGCTGAAAATGATTATAATACGAGACTATTACATAGGAATATTGCTTTTCCTTTATTGAAAAAATTGACAGATGTAGGAGATCTTAAAGCAAGAAAAGTGTTTAAGGAAGAAATCGCTCATCGAATTAATGATAAATTTTTGCCAGTAATTGAATATTTGATAGAATGGGGGTATATTGACTATTTAAATGATGAAGAATATAAAGATGCATTTTCAGATTTCGATCACGTAATTGTCAAGGGACAATTTATTCCTGTCATTGGAGAGGATTTAGATCTTTCTTACCATAAAATCGGTAGTATATCCGAAATTATCAATTTAAAAGAGTGCTTTTATCTAAAGAAATTAAAACTATCACATAATAAAATCAAGAAAATCAAGGGATTGGATTTACTTACTAATTTGCGGGAATTAGATTTAAGTTTTAATCAAATTGAAAAGATTGAAGGTATCGAAAGTCTAACTTCATTAGAGAAGTTAAGTCTGACAAATAATAAAATTGAAAAAATCCAAGGTTTAGAAACTCTATCTAAACTACAAGACTTAGATTTAGATAATAACTTTATTGAAAATATTGAGAATATTAATCATTTAATTAATTTAAAATCATTAGATCTCAGTAATAACAAGATTCGATTAATTGAAAATTTTAAAGAAATAATAAATCTTAGGGAATTATCCCTTCATAGTAATTCTATTCAAAAAATTAAAGGTCTAGATTCGCTTACTAAATTACAAGTTTTTCTTCTAGGTTATAATAAAATTGAGAAAATTGAGAATTTAGAAACACTTTTAAGTTTGCATTCTTTAAGTCTTAGAAAAAATCCAATTATAAATATTGAAGGATTGATTAATCTTAAAAAATTGAGATCGTTACTTTTAGACCATTGTCAGATTAAAAAAATCGAAGGATTAGATTCACTTACTAATCTACAAAATTTACATTTAGATCATAACTATATACAAAAAATTGAAAATTTGGAATACTTAATTAATTTAAAGTTCTTATATCTTGGAAAAAACCCAATAAAAGTATTAGAGGGATTGGAAACAAATAAAAACCTAGGAATCCTACGCTTAGATAAAACAGGAATAGATCTTGATTTAATGGAAAAATTAGGACTACTCGAGTTTTCAGGAATTATAAAGAACCCGACGGTCCTGATAGAATACTGTAAGAAAAAAAAAAAAATTTTATAAAAAAATATTTAGATTATTAATTTAAATCTTAATCTCTTATTCCTTTATATATTTATCGTATCTAGGATCAGTTCTCATTGTAGCTGCGATGACTTCTTTCCAATTACTATTATATTTAGAAACAAGATCCATCCATATACGGACAGGTTTATCTATCATGAAATTTCTAGCTTGGTTTATTTCCTTCATAGAATCTCTCGCTTTAACTTTAATAAGATTTCTTAAATGAGAACATAGTCTAGCTTTTTGCTCCAATGGTAACTGTTTAGCGTTAAAATACTCATCAATTTTTACTTCTATTTGTTTTACTAATTTATAATACTCAATTCTTGTTTTACGCCCTGTATATGATTTTAAGGTTTAATTAAATCTCAAGGTATTAATTTAGAATAAGTCTAACTATAATAAAAATATATTAGAAGGATAAGCTTGAATTTATCATACTCTTATTCAAGTTAATTAATCTTGATATTGCGCTCCTCCACAATTATCACAAAATTTAGCACCAGTTCTTAGCTGAGCTCCGCATTGAGTACAAATTCTAATTATCTGTTGAGGCTGCGGTTGTGGTTGAAATTGTGGTTGAGGATGTGGTTGAGGATGTGGTTGAGGATGTGGTTGAAATTGTGGTTGAGGTGGCTGGATGATGATTTGTTGAGCTTGTGTTTGATCAGGTTGTACAACATTTCGTCTTTCATAAGATCGTTCCTTAGACTTAGGTTTCGCAGCACTCTTATTACCTGAGACAACTCCAACCGTACCGCCAATAAAACATAAAAGGGCCAAACCAATCATTATAAAAGTACTAGCCATTTCATAATACATAAAAATAGCAAAATATAAGATATAAATAAAAATAATTGCGCCCAAAATAAATATACAATATCCAAATGCTGATTTTTTATTCATTTTAAAATACCTCTTATTTCTTTCTTTAGGTATGGCGATATTATAATATTATGTTTTCATTTATTTAAACTTTTTTCGATTTAAAAGAGGTAAAAAACTAAAAGTAATTAAGTTTTAATAAAAGAAAAATAAATAGTTATTTAATAAAATATTACTTTAAAATTTTCAAACCAAAAGAGTAATATCAAAGATGAAAAAAAAAATATTTCTGTTTTTAATAATAGGATTAATAATAGTTGGACCGTTTTTCCCCGTAATTCATAGCCAAGGCTATGAAATTGGAATAGATGAAGGTGATGAGTTAGTTCTTGAAATCACGGATTGGTGTGTTCCAGAGTATGATGAAGTATTTGAAGATGGCATTTACAAAGATATTTCTGATGTATTTGGTAGCTGGTTTAGTCCCTGTAGGCTGGATAGTAATGCTGGAATGGGTTATAAACTAAGAATCGTAATAGATAATATACTTACTGATACATATTCATGGACAGTTAAATGTGAATACTATGGATGGGATATAGATGATAGTAATATCTCTGGTAAGTATCCTCTTTCGCCGGAGGATTATGATCTAAACATCTCTATGGATCCTTCAGATATTAAATTTAATTATGATTTCTATGAAAAAAGACAATGGGGGAGTGGTCCGGATTTAGAATTTATTCCGACTACAGTAAGTGATTATTTAAACGGAATAGATTTCACAGCTTCAAATTTAACATCAGTAGTGACTGGTAATACTTTGAAATTATCTGCAGAAGCGAGTAAATTTGCTTGTTTAAATCAAGATATTGATTTATATGTTGAATATAGTTCTACTGGTACAATAGAGAAATTTACAATTTATGATTCTGAAAATGAGATTTTGTATGAAGTATCAGAATCATCTGTATTTACGGGAATAGATCCTATTGGCATGATGCTTTTTATAGCAGTAGGAATTGTTGGTATAATCTGTATAGTCATTATGATTAAATCAAGGAGGAAAAAATCAATTGAATTTTGATTTATTTATATAATAATTTTTTCTTTTTTTTTTCTTTTAATAAAGAGTTATAAGAATTTTATGAATTATAACCTGCTCTAGTTGATTTTGAAAGATATTTAACATAGCTTCTAAAATTGTCCGCAATCCTATAGTATTTTGAGCACTTATTAGTAATTATTTTTTCCTTTTTAAATCCCTTTCTTATTATTTTTTGTCGCAATTCTTCTTTATATTATTCGAAGTATATCATATAAAGCTTATTTTTTTTTGTTTTATTTTCTATATAGAGTAAATTTAAAGGATAGTTAAAATTATTTAAGGTGAAAAAAAGTAATAAAGTAAAATATATGTAAAAAAGTTGTAAGGATAAAATATTTGGTAAATCAACTTGTATAAATGCTTGATTATATGTTAAAAAGGTTAATAGGTGTTAAAAAGGAATGAAACTAAAAATTATATGTCCCGGTAAAGATTTAAAACTTGCAGAATCCTTTTGGGATTATAGGACGGTAATGGAGATCACAAAGTATAAAGCTCCAGCAGTTCCATTAGCACTCCCTACATTAGCCGCACTTGTTCCTTCCGATGTGGAGATTATTATCTCTGATGAAAATTTAAAACCAATTGATTTTGATGAAAAAGTAGATTTAGTAGGTATCACGGGAATGACTGGTTTTATCATCAGGGGATATGAAATTGCTGATGAGTTTCAAAGGAGAGGAGTTCCTGTAGTAATGGGAGGAATCCATGTTTCAATGTTGCCTGATGAAGCACTTCAACACTGTGATTCTGTGGTTATAGGTGAAGCAGAGGAGGTATTAGAGCAAGTCATAAGAGATGCTGAGAAAGGAAATTTACAAAAAATATATAGGACAGAAGGATTTTGTGATCTATCGAAAGCCCCAATTCCAAGATGGGACTTAATTGATAATGATAAATACGCTTATTTTGTCGTTCAAACTGGTAGGGGATGTCCCTATAATTGTGAATTCTGCTCGGTATCGGTATATAACGGGAGAAAATTAAGGCATAAATCGATCAAACGAGTTGTAAAGGAAGTAGAGTATCTCCAAAGTATAGATAAAAAAAAAATGATTCTTTTTCTAGATGATAACATATTGGCAAGCATGAAATATGCAAGAGAGTTTTTTGAGGCAATTAGACCATTTAAACTAGTAGATTGGACATGTCAAGCCTCCATAAATTTATTAGATGACGATGAATTGCTAGACACAATGTATGAGACAGGTTGTAGGACTATTTTTGTAGGGATTGAATCCGTATCTCAGGACGCTCTTGATGGAATGAATAAAAGCCATATTAATAAAGTCGAAAGATTTAAGAAAACCATACATAAAGTGCATTCTCATGGTATAATGATTCTTGGCTCATTCATATTAGGAACTGATGGTGAGGGTGATGATATATTCGAAAACATGGCAAAATTTATTGATGAGACAAATATTGCGTTTCCCATGTTAAATCTACTCACGCCTTTGCCAGGAACAAGATTATATAAAAGACTGGAGGAAGAAAATAGATTATTATACGATCATTGGAGATACCACTTGGCAGAAAACGTAACATTCAAACCTAAAGGCATATCAAAAGAAGAATTAGAAAAAAAATATATCTGGCTACTTCGAGAAGTTTTTTCCTATAAGAATTTAGCTAAGAGATTAAATTCCTTATTTAATATTAAAGTACAAACTGAGCTTAGTAGGCGTAAACTTATTAGTATATTGCGTGTTCTACTTTCGATTTATGCTTTTTACAGAATGGACCCGGAAAGAATAAAATTTACTTTAAATTTATTATGGAATCCTAATGCTCCATTTGTAGATACAGTTGCAGTAGCACTCTCATTTCATGATCATGCATATCGTAAATTTTTTGAAAAGGAATCTGCTTTAACAATATAAATTTAAAATTATTTTCTATTCAGTTATATCAGCTTTCTAATCACATTAATTATAATTATTATAAGCATATGCAATTGAATAAAATCTTAGATCAAGGTAAATTTATTAAATGAAAGTAAAATTTATCACTCCCAAGAAAGATTTAAAGAATAGACAGTCATTTTGGGATTATAAGACGATTTGATCTCTCACGCGGACTAAAGCTGCAAGTGCACGCTTAGCCCTTCCATTATTAGGAGCATTTATATCCTCAGATGTAGAAGTCGTTCTTACCGATGAGAACATTGAGGAGATCAATTATGAGGAGAAAGTGGATTTAGGGGGCATTTTATTTATTACTATGACCTAAAAGTAATTATTATAACCAAAAACGATGTGTTACAAAACTTTTTATCACATTAACGGATCAAAAAATTTTACATAAGTAAAAAAATATAACATATATATATAAATAAATACATACTCAAGAATAACATTGTAAAAAATTTATTATATATGTCAAAAAGGTTAATAGGTGTTAAAAAGGTATGAAAGTAAAATTCATCAATCCTATAAAGGAAATAAAGAATGAAGAGACATTTTGGGATTACAAGACAATATTAGCTCTCACGCAGACTAAAGGTACAAGCCCGCCTTTAGCTCTTCCTTTATTAGGAGCAATTGTGCCCTCAGACGTAGAAGTCGTTCTTACCGATGAGAACATTGAGGAGATCAATTATGAGGAGAAAGTGGATTTAGTGGGCATTTTAGGAATGACATGCATGATAGATCGTTCCTATGAGATTGCCGATGAGTTCAAAAAAAGAGGTATTCCAGTAATGATGGGGGGAATCCATGTTTCAATGATGCCCGATGAGGCACTTCAACATTGTGATACAGTAGTTATAGGTGAAGCAGAAGAGATTTTAGAACAAGTAATACGAGATGCTGAACAAGGAAACTTACAAAAGATTTATCGCGCTCCAGGGTTCTGTGATATGACAAAAGTTCCAATCCCAAGATGGGATTTAATAAATATTAAAGAATTTATCTATTTTGTCCTTCAAACTGGCAGGGGGTGTCCTAATAACTGTGAATTCTGTTCTGTATCAAATTATCATGGATTAAAATATAGGCACAGAATGATTGAACAAGTAGTAAAAGAGTTAAAATATCTTAAAAAACTAGATCCAAAAAAAGCAATTGTTTTTATCGACGATAACATATTATCAATACGCAGATACGCAAGGGAGTTATTTAAGGCAATGATCCCATTAAAGCTCAATAGTTGGATATGTCAAGCCTCAATAAACAAGTTAGATGATGATGAGATGCTGGATTTAATGCATGAAGCAGGTTGCAGTGTGGTTTTTATAGGCTTTGAATCTGTATCCCAGAAATCTTTAGAAGGAATGAAAAAAGGCCATGTAAATAAACCTACCGAATATAAGAGGATAATTAATAAGATATATGATCACAAAATTAATATTTTTGGCTCATTCATCGTAGGGAATGATACCGATGATGAAATCACATTTAAAGATACAGCGAAATTTTTAGAAGATGCTAACCTCCTATTTCCAATGTTAAACATCCTTACTCCTCTTCCAGGAACAAGATTATATGAAAAAATAGAGAAAGAAAAAAGAATATTTACTCGTAAATGGAGTGAGTATTCGGGAGAATCCTTAACATTCTATCCTAAATTGATGTCTCCAAAGGCATTAAAAGAGAATTACATTAAACTCCTACGAGGTGCTTATTCATATGATCAGTTATTTAAAAAATTAAATTACCTATGGTTAAAAGGAGTAGATATTGAACCTAAGAAATATAATTATTTTAGATTAAATCGCCTACTTCTTTCAATTTATGCATTCACCAGAAGAGAGAAGGAAAGGATCAAGTTTCTTTTAAAAAGTTTATGGAGTCCTAAAGTACCTAAAATACAAATTATTGTATTAGCACTTTCTTTTCATGATTTTGCTTATAGTAAATTTTTCAAATGAGAATAGATTGTTTAAACAATAGAAAAAAACGTAGTTAGATAAAAACCTAATCAAAGATTTTCATAATAAATTCTTTATTTTCACTCGAGATAATTGGTCTGCTAAATATAATGGTTCAGGTTGACGATGTCCTTTTGAAAGTTGTAATGCAATTGCCATAGAAAGGTTCAACGTGGTTTTATATCCAACACTAATAAAAACAGGTTTAACATTATCGGCCAAGCATATCGCATTACCAAGAATTTCATTATATAAATTTGATCCACAATCAAGATTACTTGCCCATATCGGAGTTTTATTTCCTCTTTTTCTTTTTAATGAAGACCATTTAGAATATCCAATGAATGGATTTTTTGCCACTCCAAAAGTAGGAATTTTTAATGCGACTCCTAAATGTACGGCTTCTCCAAATTTTCTTGGGTGTATTATACCATGACCATCGCACATTATTAAATCGGGTATTTGATAAGATTTTTTAATTGCTTGAGCAAGTAAACTACATTCTCGAAATCCCAGAAATCCCGCTTTATAAGGGAATTTGATAATATCTTGAGCGAAGTAATGATGTTCCATTTCATTTTCATGTAAATCCCATAATACAGCACATGCCATACCATATTCTTTTTTTTCTTTATTAAAAAAAGAGATATCAACACCCATTATTCTCTTAATATTGTCATAATCTTTAATATCAAGGTTATATCGATTTTCTTTTTGTATAGAATAAGAATACTTTATTTGAAGTTCTTCTGCTTGTTTGAATGTAAAGTTTTGCTGTAAAAGTTCGTGAGACATTATGGGATTAGATAAAACCTCGTTAGATTCAAACTCTCGCATGATATATATTAAAGCAAATTTAGTACACTACTAATAAAAAATAATAAGGACTCTGGTCTTCTAAATATCCTTTATTATATATAGAGGGATATTTAAATTTTAACACTTACTCAAATCCCGGCGCATTAATTTAATTTTTTTCTTTAATTCAATTAATTCTTCATCTTTTCTAACGAGAAGTGAACTAAGTTTTAAATTTTCATCTTTTATTACTTGCAAATCTGTTAAAATTTTATCCTCAATGATTTCAGATTCCTTGATTTTATTATTTAATTTTTTATTAGATACGCTCAGCTCTTCAAGAGCTTCAGTTAATTTTTTATTTGTTTCATTTAATGACTCAAATAGAATATTTTTATCTTTTAAACTTTCCTCAAGTTCTCTGAGTTGATTAGACCCTGTCAAATCTTTTTGTTTTAATGTCTCAATTTCATTGTCTTTTTGCTTTAGGAAGATCTCAAGGTTTTTTATATCATTTATTTTTGATTCTAATTTATCCTCTAATTCCTTGAGTTGATTAGAATCCGTTAAATCTTCATGCTTTAAATCATTAATTTCCTTGTCCTTTTGTTGTAAGACTATCTCAAGATTATCTATTTGATTTGAATTTGATATTAATTTTTGTTCTAATTCTTCTATATTGATAACTAAAGTTTTTATTCTCTCGTCTTTTTTAGCGAGATCTTTTTTAACAAGCGAAAAGGTTTCTAATTGTTGCTGAAAATCTTTGAATTTTTGATTAGTTGAATTTAACTCATTTTGAATTTCAAAAATAGCTTTTTCTTTTTCCGTGATTATTTCATCCTTCTTCTCTATTAAGATATTAACTTTATCAAATTTAGATTTATGTACAGAATCATTTTCTAAATATTTAATTTGTTCATTTAATTCTTTTATTTTAAGATCCTTTTCTTGTAGTATATCTATTGTATTTTGGCCATCAACTTGCTGATTTTGGATTTGATCAATTTGAGTGGTAAGATCCTCTATTCTTCTATTTAAATCTCCAATAGTATTCTTTGAAATTAGGATTTTTGTTTTTTGATTCTCGATCACACTTGCTTGTTCATTATTTAAAGAATTAAGCTCCTCAAGATGAGTTACTTTTTCTTTTAGTTGTTCTTCTTTTTCATTTAAAAGAGTATTAATTCTTTGAATTTCTTCAATATTACCTGTACTTTCAAGGTTAGTTTCTAATTCTTCGATTTTAGTTTCATGTTTTTTGAGAGTTTCTAAAAGAATTTCCTCTTTTTCGGCAAGTTCATTCTTTTCTTTCTTTACAACTTCATTTTCTTGATTGGTTCTATTTATATCTTCAAGAAGTTTTTTATTTTGTTCTTTAAATAAATTTAATTGTTCTTGAATACTTGAAGCAACAGGTTCTTCATCAGGTTCTTTTTCTTCCTCCCAACCTAAAGCGGACAACGCCTCTACTATTGATTTATCCTCATTATCATTATTCTCTGATATATAAACCACCATAATTATAGTTTATCATAAATAACATAGAATTGAAACTTTAAAAATCATATTCATTCACAAATATTAAATAATACAAAATTTAATCTTTTTCCAATAAATAATATAATTATATTTAAAAATAATCCAAAAAATGAATAAAAATGACTTTTAATCGTATAGCAACGGGAATTCCAGGCTTGGACGATTTAATAGAAGGTGGAATACCGGAGAATTTTATAATTTTAGTATCTGGTACATCTGGCACGGGTAAAACTACTTTATGCCTCCAATTTTTATCAGAAAGTATTAAAAAATATAATAAAAAAGGGATTTATATTGGATTAGGAGAGAATGTTGATATTATTCAAAAAAGCATGATAAATTTTGGCATAGATTTGGAAAAATTGGCAGAAAATGATGATTTAGTCTTTGCAAACATCCCTACATTAGATATTGATGAAGCAAGGACGCTATTGGAAGGAGTAAGCGAAGAAACACACCGAATTGTTATCGACCCATTATCCGCTTTATTGTTCAAATATGAGGATATGGAATTAAGGCAAAAAATAAGAGAGTTAATTGATATTCTAAGAGAAAAGAATATTACTAGTTTAATCACTACAGAACTGCCAGAATACAGTAAAGGAATTTCTAGATTTGGAATAGAAGATTTTTTATCTGATGGAGTTATTGTTCTTTACTATTTTCGGGAAGGTGCAAAACGGTATAGAGGTTTAGAAGTAAGAAAGATGAGAGGGACGCAACATAGTACCGATATTCATCTTTATAAAATGACTTCAGGACAAGGAATCCAAGTTTTTAAGAATCGAATTACCTTTGATTAAAAAAAATAGATGATTATTTAATACTATTCTTTCTTTGTTATAATTTCTCTTTTTTCTTGCTTTTTCTTTTATTAAAAAAAATGGATATCAGAAAAGAAATAATATTAAATAAAAAAGTCTTAATAATATTTATTAAAAAAAATAAGGAATAATTTTAATATTAATTGAGGAATCGATAAAAATGGCTTATTTAATCTGTCCTATATGTGGTACAAAATGTCCAATTGAATCCAAGTCTTGTCCAAGATGCGGTGTTGGATTTAAACTTGAAGGAGAAGTTGAGGGCGCAAAACCAATGTCTGATACTCCTACTCCTGAATGTGGTAAATGTGAAAATTTTGAGAATTTTAATTGCAATGAGCATAATATAAGGGTGTATGCTTGGGAAAAATATCCTTGTAAGGAATTTAAACCACAGCAACAAGGTCAAGCAGCAGTGAGCAAACTAGGAGTTAAATTAACTAAAATTCCACATGTTCCATTACATAAGCGAGATTTATCAAAATATAATTTTAAATTACCAATCATTACTCGATTTCTTATATTTCTACGGAAGAAAAAAATTAATCCATATATTTTAACTTTACTTATAGGTTGTCTATTAACAGCATTACCCTTTATAGGTTCAATTTTAGAACCCGGAAATGGAGAAGCATATACACTTGGAATTTTGATTGCCCATTCAACCTTACTTTTTATTCCATCACTGTTTTTTTACTATCTAATTGAGGCATTTCTCAACTTTTTTGATGATTTAAAAGAGATATTTCCAAATGATATTATTGAAGAAAAATTTAAACCTTTAATTAAAACTGCTTTTTCACCAATTTATATATTTTTTTCTATAGGATTTATGGGATTCTTTGCATTCTGGATAAGTTCCCCTGCTGCAGGTTTTAAAATCCCTTCAATTTATTATATTACTTATATAACAAACTGGTTATTAATTGGATATATGAGTGGAAAATTAGGCTGGATAATGTTAACAATTTTTAGGCTTGAATTTAGAATTGCTAAATCAGATTTTAGAATAAATCACTTAAATACTGATGGCTATGGAGGTATGAAGTTTTTGGGGGATTTTGTTTTATTAATAGCTATGAGTTTAACCTTAGTTGCTTTTGCGGTCCCAATTAGCTTGGAATTTGTCCTAACAGAGGATTTACCAATAATTTTTAGAGCCTCTTCATTAATGGCTATTTTTATCATTCCCATTATTATAGGTGTCGCTTTCTTCATACCAATGCTTCCATTAGACCGAGCAGCCCAGAAACAAAAAGAGACTTTAATATCGAGTGCTATAGATAATTATAGGCACGCTTTAAATGATTTATATTTTGATCCAGACAATTTTGGTAAGGGAACTAGAGTAATGGCATATAAGCAAATTATTGATGATGTAGAGAAATTGGTTGTTTGGCCTTTAAATAGTAGCAGAATCGTTAAACTTTTAAGTACAATGGGATTTCCAATCTTATTAGCATTAATTAAAATCTTCTTTCCTCAGATTATACAATTAATAGGCATAGGATGATATACTTAATTTTTTTTTATAATTTTACCATAATTGATTGGTTTTTTTTTTTAATACTATTTGTATGTATTCTTCTTGACTCTACTGCATTATTTAGTGCCCTAATGACCCCAAAATTGAAACCCGATCCGAATTATTACACCAATGAATTACCAAGTCTTACCGTCATCATTCCTTCAAGGAACGAGTCCAAGATAATAAAAAAGTGTCTTGATAACATTTCAAAGCAGAAATATGATAATTTAAAAGTCCATGTGGCAATAAATAATTCGACCAAAGATCAAGTAGATAAAACGATTTCAATAGTGGAATCATGCTCCGAAAACTTTTCATATAAAGATTATGGAAAAATGAAAGAGGATTGGGTCAGCGGAAAAGTTTGGGTTTTAAATGAAGTGTTAACAAGCTTAAAAGATTTAGGTGATTATATACTTTTTCTTGATGCAGATGTTAACCTAAAATCAGAACTTTCTTTAGCCACCGTAATTCATGAATTTCAAAGAAGAAAAAAATATTCTATTATTTCTCTTCTTCCGGATTTTAAATGCAGATCTTTCACAGAAAAATTAGTTTTGTACATGATTCCTTCTACTTTGAACTTAATGGGATTTATAAATGATTTACTGTTTAGAGGGAGGAATAAAAATTTATCACACATTACTGGTTGGTTCTTATTTTTAAAGAAATCTGAATTAGATGAGATTAATAAAAAAACAAATCAGAAAGGATTAGAACCTATTAAGTATTGTCCATATTCAGATGATATTGCCACGGGTAGGCTTTTTATACATCATAAAAAGAGAATTGCACATTTTTTTGGGGGTAAAATCATTCAAAACGAAATGTTTTCTACAAGAAAAAAGGCGTTAATTGGAATGAGAAGATTTGGTAGCAACACTTATGGTGCAATGAGTACACCATATAAATTTATGGGATTTATTTTCATTCTATTGAAAGCATTCCCATATCTTTTCATTATTATTTATATAATGATAATGATCTTCTTACCTAATCTTTTCTCAATATATATTTTCTTATTAGCAATATGTGTAGTTTGCCTTTCATTGATTTCTGAATACATCATATTATATCGCTGTGATATAAAAGGTATTATTCCATTTTTCTCAACACCACTAAGATTATTATTCTATATTTGGGGATTCTGGTCAAATGTAAAAAAGAAGCCAAAAGATTATCTTACTAAATACCACTCTGAAGTAAGATGAGTAATATTTATTGGATTTAATTCTGATGGAAATAATTTTTATTCATTTTCCTTTTTAAATACATATTTTCGATCAAATAAGAATTTTGTAGTATAACCAATTGATAGAGCCACGACCATGCTAATCTCTAAAGGTGTTCCAAAAAAATTAGTCATTAGGAATTGTATCCCAATATTTTCAATAGTAGTTATAATAGCAAAACCGAAATATTTCAAAAATTCTTTTGAGGTTTCTTTTAACTCTAATGAAGTTTTCTTGAAAACAAAAAATTTATCCAAGAAAAATTTTATAATGTAAGTAATTCCAACAGCAACTATGGAACCTACTAATTCTGGCATATTATATGGGGAAGTTGAGCAATAAAAAGTTCGAATAAACTCAATTCCTCCAAAATTATCACATATGTAGAAAAAAAAGAAGACTTGATTTAATTTTTGAATGAGATAATTTAATAAAATCATGCAGACTGCAAATATGAAATAAAGAATGATTTGCTTTTTTAACTCTGAATCTACTTTTTCCATTGTATTATTTTTTTCCACCATTTTTTAATTAGCCTATCTTATATTTTTGTACTACAATAATAACAATATTTAGCATCATTAATTTCAATTTTAGCACCACATTTTGAACAAATCTTTACATAATTATTCCTTAATTGGTGAGTATCTTGAGGTAAATTATAATTTTGTGGAGGAGATAAAGTATTTCTTTGTAACTTTTTAAATAAGAGTGGAATTCCTCCGCTTAAAAATATAAAAAAGAAAAATATATTAAATAATATAAAGAGTAGCCAAAAAAGGACAATAGAAAATATCAATAATATAATGTTAATTGATAGAGGTTTCATTCTTGCTCATTAGATAATTCTTTATTTTCATCTTCAATTTGTTTCACTTCAATGTCATCTTCTATATCCTTGGATGGAGTGAAACTTAATCGATCTTTCCAAGAATTCGATGCAGTTTTGGAATTTATTTGTAGAGGAGATCTTGATTGAAGGCTTGTCATTCCAGAAATTTCTCTCATGAATGAAGTTTTTTTATCTTCACTGCCAGTTATTTTCTTATGTAATAATCTTATGCTTATAGATACCAACATGAATATTATTGATAAAAGGAAATAAAAGGAAAACCACCCAAGACCGAAAAAAAAGCCCGATTCAGGACCATAATCAAAATAGATGATATTTAAAACGATAATTATGGAAATAAAAATAAAGCATCTCACACAACAGGGGGCTACTTGCTTTTTTAACATCTTTTTCATTAATTGTATGAATTCTGTTTGAATTTCTTGCATCAATTGAATATCTCCTAATGCTTGAGCTGCAGAAAGGCGTTCTTGAATATTAAGCACCTCTTCTCTAAATTTCTTCATATTTTTCGGGGTTAAGCCAAGAAGCTTATTCAAAATTAAACCTAAAAATACCATACAAATAGCAATTATTGTAAGTTGAAGCAATATCGCGTCATGAGACATAATATATCACAATATAAGGAATATGGTTATTTTAATTAAATTTATGAATTTTTTTTATTTTATTCTATATTAACAGCTTTAAACAGAACGATATAGACAAAAAAATATCTCAATTGTCAGTAAAAATATGTTTTTTTATCATCATCTTAGATTACCATTGAGAATACCTTTAAAAAATTTAATATATAATCCCTTTAAGTTAGTAGGGATAGAAGCAGCGATTGCACATCCAAGGCGACAACCATTACAGAATTCATAACTATCTTGTTTCATCATAATTTCTCGTACTTCTTTAGAGTTATATAAATCTGAGAGATTATACTTAAATATATTTATTCGTCTTACAGGATTGATTTTACAGGGTAAATAAATAAAACCATCATTACTAACAAACAAAAAAGCTTCAGCAACATGGCATCGTAAAATATCTTGATAATAATTCGGATATCCTCCAAACCCGCCATTACTTACGACTTGAATACTAATTGGGTCAGTTAGAATGTTTTTAAATTTTGATTTCAAATCTTTTATTATAGAGGCCCATTCAAGAATATTCGGTATTATATTATTTATATTTGTAATTTGGCATCTATTATCTGGCAAGTTCCTTATGATATCCTCACAAGGATATATTTCCATCGTACAATTTAATCTCTCACCCAATTCGCAAATATCTTCAAGTAAATATAAATTATCTTTCATTGCAACTATGCTTATTATAACTTTTATATCTCGTTGATTAACAATTTTTATCATTTTAATAACATTATCAAAAACTTTAATACCTCGCATTCGGTCATGCTGTTTCGCATTAGGATAGTCAATAGAAGTTAAAATATAATCTAAACCCTCAAATTTATGTTCTTTTAATAATTTTGGCATTAAAAAACCATTTGTTGCAATACCACTTATAAAATTATGATTAATACCCGCATGATATAAAATCTTAGGAAGGTCTTTTCTCAATGTTGGCTCACCACCAGTAAATGTTAGCACATTTACTCCAATTTCTGCTAAATTATCAATTATCTTAAAAATTTGGGTAGTGTTCATCTCTTTACCTATATATGATTTAGATAAAGAATGAATTGAGCAAAATGAACACTTAGCATTACAACGTAGTGTGGCTTCTATCTGTGCCGTATAGGGTATCTTTCTATTAGTAAAATTATTTAAAAAAAAATTTTTAGCAAACCTAATACAATTACTTATTCTTTTATTAGGAATTAGAGATCTCCATTGTTAGTAAATTAAATTTTATCCAAATCTTCATAATAAGTAAAAGAATAAAATAATTAAAAATTTAAAAAAGAAATTTTTTAATATCTTTTTTTATGGACTAGGCTTATTCCAATCTTGCTTTGCTTGTGGATCAACATTATTTTGACTTCCAACATTAGGTGCAGGTGCAGGTGCAGGTGGCGCCGCACTTTGACTTGTTACGTTAAAAAGACTTGAAGCTTTATCATAAAAATTCTTTTCTACTCCCCACAGATAATCTAACACACCTTGTATGGACGCTAATTGATTCTTCGTAAATTCTTCATTTACAACTTTCAAATCACCTTGTTTCTCCAGATGTCTCCTCTCAGCCTCTTTTAATTTCATATCTGCAGACTCAATTTGACCAGGTTTTAGTTTCATCATTGGTTTTCCTCGTAGTTTTTCTAATTTAGTGTTAGCTTTTTCGAGACCTTTTTTTGCGGCTTCAGCTTCTTTAATTATGGTTTGTCTGGCGTTATAATATGTTAATAGTTGGTCTAAACGCCCTATTACATTTTCCTTTAATTGTTCTGTTTTTTCATTCCTTGCCTCTTCAACACCTTCAAATATTGATGCTATAGTATTAATATTGTTTTCTAATGATTGTGCTTCATTTATCACATAGCTTCTTAGCGCAAAAATACATGATTGAGAACTTTTTACCGAGTTAGCCTCTGCTTCGAGATATTGATCCATATCTTTAATGATTTGTTTAATATTATTAACTGAAATCCCTAACGTGGATGAAATATTTGATACAACTTTTTTAAACATTTATTAATTCACCTTATATTATTAAAAATTAATCTAATAAATAAAATTTAATTTTGATTCTATTTATAGTTGTAAAATTTAAAAATTTTTATAAAAATTATCCTAAAATTTTATTTTTAAATTTCCGCAAATGTCAAGTTCATTAGAGATATTTGGAAAATCGTTCATTTTAATGACAATTTATTATTATTCTGATTCCTATTTTAAATATTTATTAGAAAAACCAAGAATATGTAAATATAATAAAAAAAAAGAGATAGTTTTAACTTAATTACATTTTATGACCACAATTTTTACATATATTAACCTTTGCGTAAATTTTTAAGCCTCCTTGCATGGAGAGAATGTTACTCTTGTCTTCTTCAGTCCTGAAAGCTGTACCATTGCATTCAGGGCATGTTCTTCTTCCCTCCACAGGTGGTTTTTCCTTCAATTTATCTTCTTCTTTCTGTTTTTCAATCATTTCGGAAGGTTTCATTGCTCCACTAGATGCTGGAGGTCCTGCTTTAGCGGGACTACTTGAAGCACCCCCCAGAGCTTTGTCAAGTTTCTCAATGATGCTTTCAAGTAATTTTATGACCTTATTCTCAAATTCTGACATTATAGCTTTCCTCTTTATTTTTTTGAATAGTATTAATTTTTAATAAATTATCTTTTAATGACATTTAAAACTTTACAAAAAGAAAA
>JAEOTJ010000084.1 GCA_016839905.1 Promethearchaeota archaeon
ATATCATCAAGGAACTTCTTGATAAAGCAATTACTCGGACCAAAGCTAATAGCAGAAAAACCGTACAAGTAAAAGACCTTTAAAATAACAAATCTTTTTTTACTATCTTTTTAAAATTTATTTTTTTAAATACAATTCTCTTTTTCAAATAGATTGATATGCTTGTTTAAGAAATTTTTGTTATTCTAATAGAACATGATCTCTTTATTGGTTCAATTTATGACTACTTTTGGGAAAAATTTCATTTGAATTAGGAAAATTATATTTTTAAATAATTTGCTTTATCTTACTTTTGTATTCTGCTCCTTAAAGATATCTATCTTATTACCTATTTATTAAAATCTTTCTATTTAAAATCCATATGATTGATAAGGTAATAAAATATTCAATTTTCCAATATATTTTTCTAATTTTTTAAGGAAGATTTTGAATTTCTTTTCATTGAATTTATTATTGTCAAGCTGCAAGACATTAAAACCTAAATTTATTGCAGGAATCAAATTGTCAATTTTATTATCTATAAAAAGAATCTCTTCAGGATTTTCTTCGACTTGAGATAAAACATATTTGTATATTCTAGAATAGGGTTTCTTAGCTCCAATTTCATAGGATAAAAAAACTTGGTTATAATTCTTGTCTGGCTGAAATAAATCATAGTACCCTTTTTTACGGTTTATATTTGCCTTTAATCCATAAGTATTTGAAAGGACGCTTACAGTATAGCCTCTCTGCTTTAGGCTTCTCACCAATGCCCCCATCTCTGGAATGATATTAACAAGATTGTAGCATAAATCTTTCCAAACTTTAATATAAAAATCAATCAATAATTTATTATAATATATCTTATGCCGAATTAAAACACGAATTAATATTTCACGCTCATTAATCTTACTTGTTCTTAGAGAATCGGTATCTTCATTTGTGAAAATCCGGCCAACATATTTAATATCGTGAATATCCTTTATTAGATCACTGAGTTTTTTCAAAACATAAGTTTTCTCACTTAAGACACCTCCGAAATCAAATATAATATGTTTTATACCCTTTATGAAATTCATTTCCCTAAAATGAAATGAATCATTAGCGCCCCTACAATGATTTAAAGTTATCTTTGCAGAGCGACCATCTGAGCAATAAAAATCATTATTTGAATGTAAATTTAAAATTTAAGAATCACTATTTTTATTAATTTTATAGGAATGCTCACTTTCATAAGCTGGCATTATCAAATAACAAAAAATATTTTCTTTGTATATAGTTCTAGTATTATTTTTTGTTCTTTAAATATATTTATTCAATTTTGCTTCCTCTTTTTTAATATAAAATATATTTTAAATATATAGAACTGGTATGCACTAAATTCAGTAATCTCTTCCCAAAAGTTTTATAAAATGTCAAAAGGGATATTTATTAATTCATCCATTTTTTTAAATTCCCTGCATTTTAAAAAAAAAAACTACCCCCAATAAAATGCAGGAAGATTGTAGAAAAAACTCCTATTACTAATTTTTTTAATAGGATTTCCCTCTACATTCAAGAATTTTAAATTTTTAAGATTCCCTAATAAATCTATATTTTTAATATTGTTATAACTTAAATCTAAATGTTCCAAATTTTCCAAAATAATTAAAGGTTTAATGTTTTCAATCTCATTATAGCTTAAATCTAAATATTTCAAATTCTTCAAGAACTTTAAAGGCATTATATTTTTTATCTGATTATGATTCAAAACGAGCTCTTCTAAATTATCTAAAACCTCTATACCCGTTAAATCTAGTATCTTATTACTATGACCACTAAATATCCTTAAATCTTTATAATGATGTAATCCAATGATCTCATTAATTCGAGTAAGCTTTGTATGAGAATGTTGCAATCCATTATTCTTGTCTACGAAATGCAAACCATTCCTTATTAAAACAAAACCAGTTTTGAAACTTCTTAATGCATTTTTAAACAATTGCATTAAAACTGGATTTTTTTTAAATTTATTTTTAATTAAGTAAAAAATACTATGAACAAATTTCCATTTATCCTCATCATAATCTTTAGAATAAAAACGATATGCTGTCAGATCTACTTTTTGAAGGATCTCTTTTATTAATTTAAAAATATAATATTTAGGAAATTTACTTGTTAAGATATGAAAAGCTTCCAAAGCACCCGTATTATTTTTTCTCAAGTTTAAAACAATATTTCTAATTAATGAGTTATTTATATCATCACTTTTATAATTTAATAAGAATATTAGAAGAGACTCTGATTTAAAGCCTTTTTTTATAACTATATCATAATTTAAATTTTTTAAAAAAATATCTCTTAAACCAAATTGATTACTATAATCTTTTAGCCAAATTAAATTAAATATATTCTTTAAAACTTTATCAAATTCTTTTTTTATTAAAATAAAATTAATGCACTCAATATTATTTGATTGAAAGGATTCATAAATCGCATTTTTTAACAAATCTAATACTTTTTTTTTAAATGTTGTTCTTAATTTAACCTTCTTTAATGCAATATAAAGAGATAATCTCCGTATTAATTTTAATTCTTGAATTAAATCTAAATTGAGATATTCCAATAAGACATTTATTTCTTCTTCATTTAAATCCATTAAATAATTTTCATTAATTAAAAATTCTTGAGTTGGAAGGTAACCAGTAGAAAATCTCCTAAAAACTTCATCCTTGTATGCCTTTTTAGCTAAAGAGTCGCCAACTTGAGATAATTTACGCAAAAGAGGAAAAGCTAAATTTCTATGTAGTAGCCTTGAATCATAATCATTTTCAAACCATACTTGTAAATTTGAACAATGACCTTTAAACTCTTGCTCCGGAGAGATTGAGTGATCGCTTTGCTCTCCTTTAAATTTTTTATAAATCTCAGCGGCTTCATCAACAGAATCTATTTGATCATAAAGATTTATATCTTTTTTATGAATATTAAGAATTAAATGCATACATATTATAAATTTTTCTTTATTGATGTATATAACAGTCTCACCTCTCTCTAACTTAAGAGTCAAGAATTTATTGAGTTTAAATTTCTTAGATTTTATAATCTCAACAGGAAAAGCATACTTATATCTTAGATCATAATCGCGTTGGAAATCTTTTATTTTCTTACTTGATGAAATTAAATAAAGATAATTATTTGATGGGCGATAAATTCTATAGATATTACTCAGATTAAATGGGGATTTCATAAAAAATGGCCTACCTAAAATCCCTTGTGGTTTAACTATATAAACACCCTGACTTTTCTGATCACATCGTCTAAAATTTCCTGAACAAAAAAAGTCCTCTTGATCCATTTTGAAAATTGTAAGTAATTAAAACTTTAAATTAAAAATTATCTATATAATCACTATTTTATTTTTGTTCTTTAAAAATATTTGATTAATTAAAATAAAAAATCTTGTTTCCTATAAATATTTAGTAAAAAAATGATTTCGGAGTAAAAAGGATATTTTTATGAAAAAAAGAAAGGAGAAAAGGTTTCCATTACGTATCAATAATAGTCCTTATAGTCGTCAAAAAAAAACAAAAACAAAATTATCTTCAAATAATTTTAATAGAAACAACTACTCAAACAATTATCTTTACGTAATAGATAGAATTTATTATTTTTTGTTCTTTAAAAATATTTATGTTTTTTTAAAAAAGTCTAATCTTTATTTTTAACTTCTGTTAAGATTTTTTCTAAATCTTCGTCATCATATGGCTTATATATTATTCCATTTGCTTCAGTTTCTTGTAAGAGTTGTCCAACATCATCAATCGCCGTGGCAGTAAAGAAATATACAATAATATCCTTAAAGTCATTACTAGATTTAATTCGCTTGCATACTTGTTTTCCTTGTATGTCAGGGAGGTCTATATCTAAAAGTATAGCTTTTGGCTTAGAGCTTTTTATATCGATAAGCGCGTCTTTAGGATTATTAAAAGCTTTTACTTTTTTATTCCTGGCCTTATAAAAAGCAGAAATTAAAGTATTAACGGTCTCATCATCATCTATGATGAGTATATCATATTCCTTTTCAGGTTCCAGGCGATCCTTGAAATGGCTTTCTATTTTATTTTCCAAGGCCTTCTCATGTTTAAGAACCTCGTCTAAAAGATTTATAAACTTTAATTTTTCAGTGCTAATTAAGTTTTTTAGAAATGTAATATCTACTTCGTTACTTAAATTATTTTCAATTTTTTTAAAAGTTATTTCCAATTCTGTTTGGGTTAAATTAATATACCCTTTTAATGGGGTTAATGATTCTCTACAACTTTTTGCGATTTCAGAGTTAAGAAATAATTGTTTCTCTAATATATCTTTAATGAGTTTAAAAATATCTTCAAATCTTAGGTTAGCTTTTAATATAAATAATCTCTCGATGATAAATTTTGCTAAAACAATGCTAAACCGTGAAAATTCCGATAGGTTTCTATTGTGTTTTTTTACAAATTCTTGCATTTCAGACTTTAAATCATTACTTAAAGAAAAACTTATATTTTTATCTACAGTTCCAGGATATATTTTTTCTCCTTTCATCCATTTTTTATAGTTTTCAGTGATGGTACCATGCCAAATAGCCTTTTTTCCAGTTTCCGCTTCAAATCGAGCCCTCATTTCTTCACTCATTTGCTCTGAAGATAGATCTTTATCTTGATCAATTTTATTATTTGATGATTTCATTATTAAGTATTCAATGGATTTCTCCTTTATTAAAATTCTCTTCCTTTTTTATTTCAATAAAATAATAAGAAAACAAAATTAAAAAGGCATTTGGGGGGACTTTTTTTCAGTTAATATATAAAGTTCATCCCTTTTTGATTTCTTTTTAATTTTAAGAGGTTTAAATCTATTTCTAATTAAATTAAGCATCTTCAGACCTAAAACAATTAAAATAATCCATACAATATTTAATGATGCAGATATGCTTGATCCTTTGATGACAATATTTATATATAAGACGCCAAATCCATTCATTGGCAAAAATAATGTAAAAATACTATGCCCTACACTAAATACGAGGATTAAAAAGCCGATATATACAAACCCGATAATTAACCGGATATTAGTTCTTTTATCAAAAAGACCGAATAGAGAATAAATAATTACATACAAGATTCCCATAATGAGGATCATATTTGCATTAAAAATGGTTTCAATGGGAATTGCGGGCATTATTCTAGAGATGAAATAATAAGGTAATACAATTCCAATAAAAATCGAAAAGATTATATTTCTTACAAGAGTCTTAATATTAATAATGTCCATTTTAGAACACCTCCTCCGTAGGCAACTGATGAGAGACCTCTAATTTAATATTATATAGACCATAAGATAAAGAAAAATCACCTTCAAATAGAATATATTCTGAATTATTCAATGCGATTAAAGTATCTAAATTAAAATCTTTTAAATTAAAATCGAAATTATATTCAATTTTAGTTCTTTCATCTACAAGAATCCTGTCTCTATTTATTTTCAATTCTTTTATTAATAAATCATCATCAGTATAAAACTTTATATTTAAAATAAATGCGGTGATCTCTGTTTTAGATGTAATGGAGAAATCTCCATTTAAAGATATTGTTTCATTATCTTGAGAATTCATTTGCATTTCCCCAAAGTCTACATCGATTTGAGCCAAGGACCAAATGATATAACTATTATATGCTACTAAGGAAGCGTATGATGTAAAAATGATTATAAAAATTAGTATGCTTGCTCTCTTTCTTTTTTTTCTATTTTTTAGCACTTTTTTTTTCTCTCTCTCAACGGAAATATTTGACGTAGAATAAGAAATGCCTGAAAGATATTTTCTATATTTTTTCTTATCTTTGTCTTTAAACTTTATTTTTTTGTGTGCTATTTTACTCATATTTATATAGTAACTCCTCGATTGGAGATTTTTTTAAACTTATTCCATACTTAAGGGGCATTATTTTATTATTAGAAGA
>JAEOTJ010000085.1 GCA_016839905.1 Promethearchaeota archaeon
CAGGTATCATCCACACATGGGGAGTACCAAAAAAATAACTTGACTTGAATGACATGTAATAACTAAGTATAATTATGTCGTTATTCTTTATAAATTAGAAAAATAATATGAAAAAAAAGATTAAAAAATTACTTCCTTAGATACTGAATTATAATAATCTTTTAATTTATATTATTGTATTATTCTTCATAAAGTAGAAAATTATAAATTTGAAAATAAGCAATAGGAGAATATCATTAAATTAAGAATCTTTAATCCTATATTTTTTAAATAGATCTAAATAGTAAAACATTTATTTTAAAATTGTTATTAAATTCATGTGACACGAAAAACCATTTCTTTAAATGAGAAGGCATATAAATGGTTAAGGAAATTCAAGAAGGAGAAAGAAAGTTATTCCGAACTCATCATTCGATTATGCATTACGCAAGAAAATGAAGAGAAAGAAGATATTCTCTTAAAATATATGGGAGTATTTAAAGATAATTCCGAATATTGGGAGAAAATTGAAAAAAAAATTGAAAATGAACGGAATCGCCATTTAATTATAGAGGAATAATATTATAAATAAAAAAAAAGACAGACTTAATTATTTAAGTCTTATATCAGATAAATGGAGATGATCCGTCTCAACCTCTAAAAAAGCAAGAAATATCTCTTTAACTCGAGGGTTTTTTGATTCTTTCGCGGCTTGCCCATAGAATTTAATTGCTCTATCTTCTCGTTGATGAGACTCTTCAAGATTTTGTTTATATTCTGAAGAACACTTGTTATATTTATGGAAATCGACTTTATCTAGTTTTAATATTTTTTTCCAAACTGCTGCGTGCTCGCCTTCAACCTTACCGAGGATTTTAAAAAGTTTTTGACCTTCTAAACTAGGAGTTTTTTTACTCGAACATTTATAAAAAATTGTATTTGAAACCTCAACTTCTAAAGCTTTTTCTGCATTTGCTTTATCTTTTTCATTTAATTCTACATCCCAAGCTCCTGTATCATCATAATCTTTTGCTTCTACAAAGTGTTTTTTAAACGCCCCACAAAAAGGACAACGGCTTGGTGCTTCTTCCCCAATAAAAGCTTCTCCACAAATTTTACATACATAAACATTTACAGTAATTTTAATTCACACCTTTTTTTTTAAGAATTTCATTAAATTCAATATTATATAAATTATAAATTCTTGTCATATATTTAGATTATTTTTAAAAAAAGAAAAATATTATTATCCAAAGATACACTATTCCGATAAGTATATGCAAAATTGCGAATAATCCACCGACTTTCAACAATCTTTTATAATTCAAATCATTAACATTATTTTTCTTTGAGAGTTCTAATGTTAACATATCACAAGCTGCGCCTTGAGGAAAAATATTTCCACCTAAGTTAATTCCTAAAATAAAGGCGATTAATAAAGGCGTGGCAGCAAAACCTGCCTCTCCTATTAGAACATGAATAATCGGGATGAATAAAACCGTTACTGGAATGTTATCTAAAAATCCTGAAAGAATAGAGGTAGTAATTAAAATGAATAAGCAAACTAAGAAAAGATTCTCTATTGACATGCTTAACACCAATTCTTCAATTATAGTTATAGTCCCATTAACTTCCATACAAAAAACTAATATAAAAAGGCAAATAAAGAAAAATACAAGTTTGTAATCCACTTTTGATATGTAATATGAAACATCTGGACGTTTTTTTCCATCTCCATTCTCACGAGGGTTGATCATAACGAAGATGAGTACACCTAATATTCCTGCAAATAAAATATTTGGAATTATAAATAAAATTAATACAAAAACAACCAATGCAATTAAATTTTTATTAAATACTTTTTTATCAATATGTTCTTCCCTGATAATTAATTCATGTTTTTTTATATGTTGTTGTTCTAAAGGTTCCTTTAATTCTTCGCAGTGAATACACCAAATCTCATTCATCTTCTTTTTTAAAACAAATTGATCTAGAAGAAAGAGAGTTAATATAGTTGTTATTATAAAATATATCCCTAAACTTAAAATAAACCATAAAGAAGTTAATTCAAATTTAGCAGCAATCAGGATATTCTGTGATGAACCAAAAGGAGTTAAAGTTGCGGCGAGATTAATACAGATAGTCATTCCTAATAGTATAGGGGCAGGATTAATACGCAATCTATCGCTTGTTGCGATTATCATTGGAATAAAGATTATTGCAACTGAAATGTCTTCAATAAAAGCAGCACAAATCGTTGATATCGTGCAAATTGTCCAAAAGAATTTTCTAGTATTAGTATGATACTTATATGTAATTCTAAGGGCAATTTCATTAAAAATATGCTTGTCTTCTAATATTTCTACAATTGTGAATAATGCTATTAGAAAAAATATAACTTCCCATTCTATTGATAAGATAAAATCTTCTAACACAAGTTCTTTTGGTAAGAAAATAACCGTAGCAACAACCGCAGCAAACATTGCAACAATGCTATATGTGAGAAAATCTGTTTCTTCACGAAATAATGTAATTATTACTGCGATAAAACATCCAATTACAAAAATTTGTAAAAATAAGGACATTATAAAAAAAAAGATTAAATGTTATTTGAATTTTAAGTTGATTTCCATAACCCATGTATATTACAATATTCTTGAGCCCAAATACCTTCTGTAGAAGCCACAACAAAAGTCGCTTTAGGCTCATCACCAGGTTTTAAGAATTTCCTCTTATAGCATTCTCCTTTGCAAAAGAGAGCAATCCACATTATCCAATGTTCATCTGTCATGGGATGAGGAGTACCCATTTCAATGCCTATATCTACAGTTACTTTATTTCCATCAATTGTTATTTTTGGGACATGTTTTTCCCCTTTCCAATCAGCAGTTTGAGGTTCCTGCAGCTTCATCGCTTGACCACAGCAAAATGTAGGTGGACTGCCAGGATTCAGAATTTCTATTATTTTACCACAGACCTTACATTTATAGATCTCATTTATTTGCATTAATTATTCACCATACGATACTACATCTAAGATAAAATACTTATGAAGATATTTAACAATTTTTATTTTAAATTATTAATAATCTTCACATTTCTTTCTGAAATTTGCTCTTGGATGGTCGCAAGAAGGACATTTCCAATTATCTGGTAATTCATCCATTTCTACTTCATATCCACATTCCATACAAATCCA
>JAEOTJ010000378.1 GCA_016839905.1 Promethearchaeota archaeon
ATGATCTGAAACGAATTTATTCGTTAAGGAATTTTATTCTTATTTTTTTATTCTTAATGTCATTCTATTAATTTATAATTAGTTCATTAAGAATTTATGAATGTGTTAAATGTCTTAAAAGAAGAATTACCAGGATTAAAACTTTTTTTTTCCACCAAAGAATATATTATTTAAAAAATTTAAGGATTAATAGCTTCAAGAACCACTTTTTCCCCACAATAATTACATATTCTTAATTTTTTATTAAAATATTCCCTGCAGGCTTCGCATTTCTGTAATTTTATACTAATTATCTCTCTTACAACGTTTGAAAATGCCTCTTCAACATTTTCCCCCGTTTTTGATGATGTTTCAATAATATTAACGCTCCAATCATACTCTGCACAATATTTCTCTGCTTCTTCCTTTGTAATCTCTCGTTCCTCTATTAAGTCTATTTTAGTACCAATTAAAACCTTAATTACATCCTCTTCTGCATACATATCTACGAGTTCAACCCAATTATGGATATCTTCAAGGGTATTTTGTATGGTAGTATCATATAGAATTAAAGCGGCTACGGCACCTTTCAAATAACTAGGTAAAAGATTTCTATATTCTTCTTCGCCGGCAAAATCCCAAATAGTTACATCAATAGTTAGATTTTCTTCTAACTCAATTTTTTTCCTTTTAAACGCAACACCAATGGTATCCATCATTTTTTCCATAAAGATCCCATCAATATAGCGAGCAATTAGAGAACTCTTGCCAACACCCTTAGCTCCTGCCAAAACAATTTTGAATTTAAGCATTATTAATTAGGATAAAAATTGTATTAATTAAATTTTAAAATATCTTCATATAAAAGAATTATCACTGGATAATCTCAATAAAATAGTATGATTGAACTTTTATTTTATTAATAAAAACAAGATGAAGAATTAGAAAATTAATAAGCAAAGAACTTAAAGCTCCACTTTTTCCCCACAATTATTACAGATTTTTAAATTTTTATTAAAGTAATCTCCGCAGGCATGACATTTCTGAAATTTTAAATTCACAATCTCTCTTGAAACACTTAAAAATGCCTCTTCAACATTTTCTCCTGTTTTAGATGATGTCTCAATTATTGTACCGCACCATTTATGGTCAGAACATATTTGTTCTGCCTCTTCCTTCGTGATCTCTCGTTCCTCTATTAAATCTATTTTAGTTCCAATTAAAACCTTAATTACATCATCATCTGCATATGCATCTACGAGTTCAACCCAATTATGGACATCTTCTAGTGTATTTCTTCTAGTAGTATCATACAGGATTAATGCCGCAGAAGCACCCTTTGCATATGGGGGAAAAAGGTTTCTATATTGTTCTTCGCCTCCAAAATCCCAAATAGTAACATCAAGAGTCAAATTATCTTCTAAATTAATCACTTTTCGTTTAAACGCAACACCAATAGTATCCATCATGTTCTCATTGAACACATTATCACAAAATCGAGCAATAAGAGAACTTTTCCCAACATTTTTGGCTCCAGCTAACAGAAATTTAAACTTTAACGATAACATGATTGTATTTATTCTAAAAGATATGATTAAATATTTTTAACTTAGATGATATAAAAAGATTATCATTGGTGTAATCCTACATGCTGTTTCATTGTCAAGATGGAAATGATGTTTAAGTTTATATAATTTTAATGTTTATTGTACTGTATGGAAAAGAAAGATGATGATTTTAACAAAAAAAGTAAAAATGATTCTGAAAAAATGAAAAATTTATTTAACCAAATGGCTGAAGTCACGAAGAAAACGGTTGCTAAAGATATGGTTCAATTAAAACACGTGGAAGTAAAAAAGCAAGAAGTAAGTGAAGAAACAATAGATCTTGCCAGAACGTTAAAACAACAAATAGTAGAACATGATAAATTCGAGAAACTTTCAAATAATGAGCTTACAATCTTAGAATCTTTTCAAGGTAGAAGGTTATTTTTATCACGCATAGCCATAATTGTTAATCAAAGTCGGATTCCCTTAGGCATTCCTGGTTTTAAAAAAGTTGAATTAGAGAATATAATCGATGGACTTCATAAAAAAGGATATCTTGATTCTGAAAAAGTCAGAAATGAATTAGTTTTTTTCCTTACAGAAAGAGGTAAATATAGAGTTCAATAAATACCAAATGATAATATAATTTTTTAATCTTTTTTTAAAATAAGTTTATTGATAGGTACATCTTGAAATTCTCCACTTGGCATTTCTCTTCTAAGTGTTATTGGTAAAATTCCAGATTTCAACTCTGCCTGCGCAATCTTAATTGGATCAATTATATTTTTAGGTTTTTGGATCAGTATGGGGGCACCAAAACTAATTTGAAGAGCTCGTGCTCCAACGATTCTTGCTTTTTCATATCGCGTGAGAAAAATAGGACCAATCTTGATATAACTTCTAACTTCCTTATATTTCTTTCTTAATTCTCTTGATTCCAAAAAACTAGACACGGTTATTCAAACCTAAAAAATGAGTTGTTGTTAAATTAAATATACAATGTCATATAACTTTTTTGGTTTTTATACCAATATATAGTATATTTTACAGTAAATGGATAATATTATAGTGCGCGAGGAGGGATTCGAACCCCCGACCTACACGGTGTGAGCGTTTGACGTTAATTATGTATTTTCATAAATAAAGTCGTTATAACTTGGCTAAACCACTCGCGCTTTTTGATATATTAAGATATAATCTCTAAAGGGAATTAAATTTTTTTATTAAAACAATATTAATTGTATTTAAGAAATATTCAGACTGTTTATTTTTATATATTTTCTTTATATTATATCATTTAATCTGAAGAATATCAGAATTTTTTGGTGAGTTCTGTCTCAAGCAGAGAAGGTTTTCTAACCCATCCGTTAATAAAAGAAAGTTTAGTAGTGAGACGTGCGTATCAAGAAAATATCTTTATAAATTGTTTAAATCAAAATTGTTTAGTAGTCATTCCAACAGGTTTAGGTAAAACTATTATCGCACTCATGTTAGCAGTTCATAAACTTTCAGAAAAGCCAAATTCAAAAGTGATATTCTTGGCGCCGACGAAACCCTTAGTGAATCAGCACTATAAATCTTTCTTAAATTTAACACTAATTACTCCTGAGTCTCTTAAATCGATTACGGGAACGACCCCTCCGGAAAAAAGAAAAGAACTTTGGAATGAAGTAAAAGTTGCTTTCATGACCCCTCAAGTACTACAAAATGATTTAATTTCAAATTTATATTCTATTCAAGATGTGTCTTTAATCATTTTTGATGAATGTCATCGAGCGATTGGTGATTATGCTTACTGTTTTATTGCTAAAAAGTATTTGGACGCTTCGGAGTCCCCTCAAATATTAGGTCTCACGGCAAGTCCTGGTTCTACTGAGGAAAAGATTAATGAAATTAA
Source organism: Promethearchaeota archaeon (assembly GCA_016839905.1). The sequence continues at coordinate 3,424 of JAEOTJ010000378.1, forward strand.
ACAAAATTTATATATCGATCATATCGAAATCAGAACAGAAAAAGATAAAGATGTGAAACCTTACATTCATAATGTAGATAATGAATGGATAAAAATTAAGCTTCCTAAAGAATTCTTAGAAATTACAAGTATTTTAATAGAAAAATTAAAGAGCATCTATAAATGGTTAAAGCACAACGACTTAATCAATTCGGTTGATGTGAATAAAGTCACTAGAAAAGATCTATTGTATTTAAATAAGGTTATAAATAACAGAATTAAAAACTCTCGAGGTAAAAACGAGAAATTCGAAATGTTTTATGCAAAAAAGCTTCAAGCGAATGCAATACGACTATCTCACATGTTAGAATTAATAGAAACACAAGGTATTAACGCGTTAAACGATTACTTTGAAAAAAATGAAGAAAAGATAAAGGATAATACAGCCAATAAATCCTTAAAAGAATTATGGGCTGATGTAGATTTTAAACGCGTAAAAGAATTGACTCAAAACATTCAGTCAAAGAGAATAATCCATCCAAAAATAGAAAGATTACAAGATATTTTACATTCTCAATTAAAAAAAAGTTCTGAATCAAGAATATTAGTTTTTTGTCATTTTAGAGATTCTATTAATAATATTGTTAGATTCTTTCAAAAAGATAAGATAATAAAAGCTCATAAATTCGTGGGCCAAGCAAAAAGGGGGTCAGATAAAGGATTAAGACAAAAGGAACAGATTGAGCTACTTGAAGAATTTAAGGAAGGTAATTACAACACATTAATTGGAACGAGCGTTGCCGAAGAAGGTTTAGATATCGCAGAATGCGATTTAGTTGTTTTTTACGATGTAGTGCCAAGTGCTATCCGCTCCATTCAACGCCGAGGTCGCACGGGTCGGAAAAAAGAAGGTAAAGTCATTATTTTAATGGCCGAAGGCACGAGAGATGAAGGATATTACTGGGCAGAAAAAGTAAAGGAAAAGAACATGAAACAAAGTCTAAAAAGAATTAAGGAGTCAGAAAAGGATTCTAAATCAGGACAATCTAATCTATTAAGTTTCATTTCCAATGATAAAGAAGATAATGGATCAAAAGAGTCACCTAAAGATTTAAATAATTCAATTCAAAAAATTGAAGGTGCTGATGAATTAAAAATTGTTTGTGATAATCGAGAAACAGCATCTCCCGTGGTTAGGAATTTATCATTAATGGGGATTGATCTAAGGTTAGAACAATTAACAGTAGCTGATTATGTAATATCAAATCGAGTTGGGATTGAAAGAAAAAATGCCCAAGATTTTAGCGATTCCATAAAGGATGGGAGATTATTTACAGAGTTAAACGATTTAAAAAATAATTTTGAAAGACCAATTCTAATACTAGAAGGTGATCCATTCACGGATTCCAGTATAAATGAAAATGCTTTATATGGTGCCATTACTTCAATTATTTTAAATTTAGGAATAAATGTTTATAAAACTAGAGATCCAAGTGAAACAGCGATTTTTTTATACCAATTAACTAAAAAGGAACAATCAAAAAATAAAAGCTCAATTAAACTGAGATTTAATAAAGCACCAATAGATATGTCTCGTTTGCTAGAGTATATTATTGCGGGCATTCCTGGAGTCAACGCTTTACGAGCTAAATATCTTCTTAATGAATTAAAGACAATACAAACAATTTTTAATGCCGATATACCAGATATGACAAAAATTGAGAATATAGGTAAAAAAATTGCGCAAGAAATTTATAAAATTAGTAGATATAAATATCAAAATGGTTCTTGAATTGTTTAAATTCCAAATTAAATAAAAAGTTTGAATAATAAAAATATGATGAGTTATTGCCCTAAATGTAAAGAAGCATTGGAAGAGAACGTGGCATTTTGCCCTTTCTGCGGATTTCAAATTGGAAAGCTAGAAGAGGACAAGGACAAGACCATCGAAAGATTCGTTTTTCTTGTTCTAGTTTTAGTACAATAAACTTATTTATCCTAAACTCTTTCACAGCCATGCATTTGATAATTTTATGGATAATTTCTATGATATTAAAGTAAATTCACAAATTTAAATGTTTCCAATCATTTACTTTGTCTTGAATAAATTAGACAATATTCTTTTTAATTTGATCACTCCATAAATTTATATTTAAGCTAAAATATTTTAATTTATCAATTATTAAGGTTATTAATAAATACATTCCAAGAAAAAAATTGTTGAAAAATTCGCTCAAACTATCAATAAGTTTTATTAAATGAATAATTTTCGTTAGCAGTGAGCAGAAAAATAATCAAAACCAATCAAACCAAGAAAAGTGAATCGACATTATCAAATTCAAAATTGTCTTATGCGGAAGTAAAAATGTCGGAAAAACATCTTTAATTCGCCGGTATGCTACGGGTAAGTTTGATAAATCTACTTTATCCACTATTGGTGTGGATTTTGAAACTAAGAAAATTACTCTCGCTGATGGAACCGAGTTAATGCTAAATATATGGGACTTCGCTGGAGAGAAAAAGTTTCGCATGCTTTTTCCATCATATATATCTGGTGCTTCTGGAGCTTTTCTATTATATGATATAACAAATAAAGCATCTTTTGAGGATATTCAAGAGTGGTTGGATGTTATATATTCAGTTACTTCTCCACCAAAAACAATTATTTTATTAGAATCAAAAGCAGATTTAGAAGATGAAAGACAGGTAACAAAAGAGGACGTATTAGAAAAGTTTAGTAAATATAAATTTCATGATGAGATACTAAGTACTTCAGCAAAGACAGGACAAAATGTCGAAGAAGCTTTTCATCTGTTAGGTAATGAGATTATAAAGAACTCCTTGAAGAAATGCCCAAACTGTGACAAGTTTTATCCTTTAGAATTGTTATTTTGTCAATTTTGCGGAGCAAAAACGCGGTAAACATGAAGGGGCATATTTTTTGATTTATTATATTTAATTTTTAACTATCAAAATTCTATTTTTCTAATCCTTAAATCATTACAATATAAAAAGAAATATATAATAGTAGAAATTTTAATTAAACAAATTCTAAAAATTATAACTACTTAAAATGAATTATACGATAACTAAAGACATACAAGAAATAATCAAGAGATTAGAAAAAGAAAGCATCTCGTTTAAGGGTAAGACAATATTAGTGACTGGAGGTGCCGGATTTCTCGGTTCTTGGGCATGTGATGTCTTAATAGAACAAGGAGCAAATTGTCTTTGTTTAGACAATTTATCTTCGGGCAGATTTGAAAACATATCACACTTAATTGACAAAGATAATTTTCGCTTTATTAATCATGATATTTCTGAGCCGATTTATTTTGGATTAACTCATAACCCAAGAGGCATTTGTATAGGAGATATTAAAAAAATTGATATTGTAATGCATATGGCAAGTAGAGCTTCACCTTTTGAATTTCAGATTTATCCAATATCCATACTAAAAAGTAATACGCTTGGAACGATGAACACGTTAGAGATTGCCAAGCATCATAATGCGATTTTTTTTTATACAAGTACTTCAGAAGTATATGGGAATCCTCCAAAAGAAGTTGTCCCTACTTCAGAGGAATATTTTGGGCATGTTAATCCTGTAGGTCCTAGGAGCTGTTATGATGAATCAAAAAGAGCCGGAGAAGCGTTTGTAAAAGCTTATGAATTGCAGCATAATATTAGGACAAAAATTGTTCGTATTTTTAACACATCTGGACCAAGAATAAGGTCTGGTCCTGAATTTGGTAGGGTAATCCCAAACTTTATACGCCAAGCGTTAAATAATGAGGATATAACCGTGTTTGGAGATGGTTCTCAAACTAGATCATTTACTTATGTTGTGGATGAAATAGAAGGAATTTTAAAAATGGTTTATAAGAAAGGAGCTATTGGAGAAGTAATTAATTTAGGAAATAATATCGAGCATACAATCTTAGAATTAGCTAAAGTTATAATTAAACTTACTGGTTCGGAGTCTAAAATAATTTTTAAACCCTTACCTATTGATGATCCCGTGCGAAGGTGTCCTATTCTAACCAAGGCAAATGAAATTCTAAATTGGAAACCAATTACATCATTAGAAGAGGGATTAAAAAAGACGATTGAATGGTTCAAACATAATGAAAGTTAAAAAAAACGACAGTGAAAAAGCTGAAATAGAAAAAAGCTATGCTCAATTTGAAAAGTTGGTTAAAATAAGCCTGATTATAGGTATTATTACTATTTCTGGTTTCATAATATATTATCTTTTAACGCCTGAACCGGGATATGTAACGTTTGGAATTTTAAATTCGGAAAAGAAATCAGAGAATTATCCAACCAATACATCAATAGGTCAAACCATTGAATTCTATGCAACCGTTGAAAATCATTTAGGACGTGATTTTGATTTCAAGATCAAAATCTACAAGGGCAACAATCATACTATTTTAAGTTCAAAAGGATCTAATGCGACCGTCAATTATACATCAAAGAAGTATAATCTAAAAAATAATCAAGGATGGGATCGTAAATATTCAATGAAATTTTTTCAAGTAGGTTCTAATCAACTCATAATAGTGGAACTATGGCAGGTAATTGATGAAAAAGATGAGTTTTATGATATATTATGGTTACGATTAAACATTACTACCTCCTAGTTTGCCGAACCAATAAAATTAACTTCTTTAATTCTGACATATGGTGCTTGATAACCACCATATATTTTAAATTCTTGAGAGACAGCATCAATTTTCATGAATAGATCTAATAGATTTATACCAAACATGGTCTCATTAAGTGGTTCTTTAATTTCGCCATTTTTAATGATATTTCCACAGAGTATCAATCCTGAAAAGTCGCCAGTTGAAATATTAGGCGAATCACCAGTATATTCAAGTAGTATACCTTCATTTACTTCACTTATAATCTCATCTTTTGTAAAATTACCAGGTTTCATAATAAAATTTGTTGCATTAATTGAAGGAACTGAACCATACGATTTTCGGGAGGCATTTCCAGTACTTTCAATTCCTTCTTTTCCAGCAGTATAACTGTTATGCAATAAACCAGTTTTTAGAAATTTTCCTTTTTCAATAATTTTTTTATTTTTACATGGAACTCCTTCGCCATCAAATATTGCAGAACCAGCAGCACCATTAATTAAAGCATTATCTTCGATATTTAGATGTTTTGAACCTATTATTTCGTCTCTTTTGTCTACTAAATAGCTTCTCTTATATTGGAAAGTTTCTCCATTAATTGCAGAAGCTATAGAACTTAAAATTAAGCTTATCGTACCATTTGGAGTTAAAATAAGAGGGGCTTTCATACTTTTAATTCTAATCCGATTTAGATTCATTTTTGCTTTCTTTAAAGCATTATTAGCAATCATTACAGCATCTAAATTTTTAATATCTCTTACTGTTTGCCAATCATTACCAGAAGATGTCTCTTTACTTATTTTATCTTTTACGATAATATTTGAAGATATGGCACAGATAGTATCTTTACCATTAATTTCCATTCCATTAGAATTAAAGATATAACTTTTAGAATAATTTGATGAAAAATCAGCTGATTGGGATATTGCTAATTCATCTTCTTTACAAACTTTAATTAAATCTTCTACATAATTCAAGGTATCCTCTATTTTTAAGTATTTTAATTCTTTATCAAAAAGACCTTTCACGCGGGGATAATTTTCATATTTTTCCGGCAAGTTTTTAAAATCAGGATCATTTGTTCCAGAATCCATCATTTTAAGGGCGATTTTAGTCATATTATCAATTGAATTTCTATTTAAGTTGTTTGTAAATGAAAAACCTAAAGCGCCTCTTTTATCAATAACCCTGATTGAAATACCCGAATCACTTCCCATTTCACTATTTTTAACTGAATTTTCTTCGATTTCAATATTTATATGGTTATTTTTATTAAAAAAGATCTCGGCACAGCTTAAATTTGTTTTTTTTTCCGCCAATTTTAATCCAAAATTTGCTAAACTGAACACATCTGTTTTTTCTGACATTTAATTCAATCCCCCCACTAACACATCATCAACTTTCATAAATGGCCCTCCATCACAAACGCGTACGCTCTGACCCCCCTTACCACATATACCATCACTATGCCCAATATTTTTACCAATTGCAGTTATTTTATTGAGGGTTTCAAGCAACATCCCCGATAGAGAAACATCTCTCATCATTTCTTTTTTCTCTCCATTTTCAATTCTATATGAAATTTTTGTCTTGAATTGGAAGTTTCCTGTACTTGGGTCACAATATCCGTAATTAAATCCTTCACATAAAATACCTTCCTTTACATCCTCATACATTTCTTCTAGTGTCCAATCTTTTGGTTCTAAATATGTAAAGCCCATACGGACTTGTGGCCTGGAAGACGGTGAAGTTGCTCTACCATGACCATTGGGAGCAACAGTCATTCTGGATGCTGTTTCTAAGTTATGTAAATAGGTTTTTAAAATTCCATTTTCAATAATAGGTGTTCTTTGAGAGAGTACACCTTCATCATCCACGAAATAACTGCCATAGAGTTCAAAAGGTAAATTTAACTTTTTTCCTTGTCCCATTCTTGGATCATCAATAATATTAACATCTTCAATTCCTATTTTCTTGCCAATCATACCTTCTAAGACGCTTTCCTTATTAAGTACAAGATCAGCTTCGGAAGCATGTTGAGTTTCATGAATTAGTACTCCCGTAAATTCCGGATCCATTATGACAGTAAACTTCCCTCCTACGGGAGATTTGGCATCTAAAAGTGCTAATGCCTCCTTGGCTGTTTTCATGCTAAGATTTTTAGCGGTTTCTGTTTTATTAATTTCAAAACCTCCGATTCCTCCTACGGAATTTACAGCCCTTTGAATTATTCCATTTTTTTGGGCATAAACCAAATTATACATTCTTAAATATGATAAATCTTGATAAAGATAGCTTCCAAAAGAATTTAAAAATAAGCAATGATCCTTTTTATCCATATACAATGTTCGAGTATTTTTTATCTCTGGAGAGAATTCTGCTGCTATTTTTTCGTGTTGTTTAATGAGACTTATTTTCTCTTCAATGTCAACATCTACCAGATTTTCCTTACCAGTTGCTTTAAAATTCTTTATTAGGGGATCTCTTTCTCTTATTTTAAATTTATTTTTTCCTAATGACTCTGATAATTGAGCTAATTTTATAGCTCTTGAAAATTCATTAATAATTGCTTTTTTAGAGAGGTCTTTTAGAACAGTGAACCCCCAACCTCCATTTATAAAAGTTCTAATTCCGCAATCATTTACACTAAAGGAAGAGATTTCCTTGCTTTTTTGGTCAGTAAAATCTAAAGCAGTTCCCGTACTTACACTACATCTTATATCCCAGTACTCAATTTTATTTAAAGCAAGTTCATTTAATCCCCTTGTCAGGCCATCATCAATAAATTTTAAATCGTCAATAATTGCCATAATCTTAATCTTTTGTTTTTAATGTAATTTTAAATATTACTATATGATAATAAATGATATATTTAAAGAAAAATTCTTTGGTTAGTAAAATCTAATATTTTAATTCTATTAATTTTGGGTTAAATAACGGTCATAAAATAATGTAAATTGATGATTCATTCAAAATCATTGAATTGGGTACTTGATTTATGAGGATTTTTTTTTTGAAATTCTTGCTCTTAATTTATCAATTACATTTCTTAAATGTTGAAGTTCTTGTTCTAATCTAAATCTTTCTGCATCAAGAAGCTGTTTTTCAGTCTCCAAATTCCTGAGCCTTTTTTCCAGATGCCTTGTATAAGTTATTAAATACGGTCCATCTTTTATGTCTTTAACTTTTTTCCTTTCTGAATGTAATTTCTTAAAACTAATTAATGACGACTTATAGCTAATATCGATTCCATTATCCCGTAAATATATACCTAACTCTTTATTAATTATAGGAAGGTTATAATATTTTTGGTGGTACTCTAGAAAATCTTTATTTATAAATTCTGGGAGGTATTTCCTTTCAATTGTTAAAATTTCAATTCCTTTTTTATCCATTAATGAAATTATTTTATTTTTTATCTCTAATTTTTTCTTTAATACTCTTTGATCATAAAATATATTGCGATGAGAAGGTAATTTTGGAGGTAATTTCGGTTTAGGTGGTAGAATTCTTAATTTCTTAAAATTAATTAATGACGACTTATAGCTAATATCGATTCCATTATCCAGTAAATATAAACACAATTCTTTTTTAATTCTAGGAAGGTTATCACGTTTTTGATGGTACTCCAGAAAATCTTTATTTATAAATTCTGCGAGGTATTTCCTTTCAATTGTTAAAATTTCAATTCCCTTTTCGTCCATTAATGAAATTATTTTATTTTTAATTTTATTTTTAATATTTCTTAAAAATCTCTCAAGTTTCAAGCCCTTTAGATCCTTCTGAACTTTTGTTAAAGATTTGGAAAAGTCTCTAATACCTCTTAAAGTATCTTTTATATCATCAACTAATGATTCCAAGTTCTCATCTATACGTGTTGGTTCTTCTGGTGTATCCTTCTTAAATTCGTCCTTCTCATCATTATTATGAGTCATTATCCCTCAGATTAAATGCTATTTATTATAAGATAAATAACAGAAATGATTTTTATATATTTTTAATTTAATTTTATACAAATTCAATTCTGTTTTAAAAGGGATTTTTTATCAAGAGATTATTCTACTTATTCATATATTTTGAAAGTGGTTCCTCTCCAACATCCTTTTTTAAATGGTTTAATGATTAATTTTTAAGAATTTTCTTTTCGTCAAATTACTAAGTAGATTTAATAAGAAGATCTTTTATTTAAATAAGTGATTATCGATAATCTATTTAAATGATATGAACATTTATATGTGTGATTTTGATTTTATTTTAATAGGATTTAAATTTTAAAAAAAATTTAAATCTAAAAAATCAAACAATTTGGTTTATAATATTGAGACTTCGTTATTGTGGATATATCTGCATTTATGGAAAAAAGAGAAATTTCCACTACAAGTGATTTTAAAAAAGAAAAAAATCCCGATTCCAATTACCTAAATTTGAAATGGTGATTTTTATGATGGATGATAATTTAAATCTGGAAAATGAAAATAGGAAAAGAATTATAACAGCTTGCATCGGCCAATGCGTTCATGTTGCAGGTATATATAATTTTTTTAATATTGCTAATCAGTTGGGTATTATATGTGATTTTTTAGGTCTAGCAACTCCTATACAAAAAATAATTAATGAAATCCAGAAAATTAATCCTGATATCGTTGGGCTTAGTTATCGTTTAACTCCTTCAACTGTTAAACCCTTACTTAAAGAATTCTTTGAAAAGTATGAAAAAATAGAAGAAAAACCTGAAAAATTATTCTTTGCAGGCACACCCGATGTTGTTGCTGTAGCGAAAAAGATTTATAAATTTGATGAATATTTTATAGGCGGTGAATCACGAGATAGAATAATTTCAATTTTAATAAATGATGATAAGTTAGGTAATAAAAAAATTAAAATTCCAATGGATTTGGTTTCTCGAATTAAATGGAAAAAACCATATCCAATAATAAGAGCACATTTTGGATTGTCAAGTCTTAAGGAAACAATTAGAGGTATAAAAAAATTAGCAAAAGCAGAAGTGTTGGATGTAATTTCCATTGCTCCAGATCAAAATACTCAAGCAAATTACTACCATCCCGAAGAGCAAAATTTAGAATCTGAAGGAGCTGGAGGTGTTCCTTTAAAATCGAGAGATGATTTTGAAATTTTACATCATTCAAGGCTAACAGGTAATCACCCGTTATTAAGAATTTATGCTGGAACTCGAGATTTCATTAAATTAGCGAAATTATATCGGGATACTATTCAAAATGCTTGGTCAGCGATTCCAATCTTTTGGTTTAATCAGATGGATGGAAGAGGTCCATTATCATTAAAAGAATCCATAAAACAGCATTTAAATGTGATAAAATGGCATGCAAATAATAAAATACCAGTGGAAATAAATGATCCTCATCATTGGAGCTTAAGAGATGCTCCTGATGTTATTGCAGTTGCTGATATGTATCTATCTGGAATTATTGCTAAAGATTTAGGTGTAAACCATTTTATTGCTCAATACATGTTCAATACACCTCCAGGAAGTTCTCTAAACATGGATCTTGCCAAAATTTTAGCTAAGGATGCATTACTTCAAACATTAGTTGATGATAATTTTTCAGTAATAAAACAAGTAAGAACCGGTTTAACCTGTTTCCCTTTAAATCTAGAGAAAGCTAAAGGACAATTAGCTACTTCTACAATGATTCAATTAGCTATAAAACCAGATATTGTTCATGTGGTAAGTTATTCTGAAGCAAATCATACCGCCTATCCAGAGGAGATTATAGAAAGTTGTAATATTGTAGAACAAGTTATTGATCAAAGTTATTCTAGTAATATCAATTATATCGATAACAGAGTAAAGGAACGAAGGGAAGAATTAATAGAACAAGCAAAATGGATAGTTAATATCATTTCTCATCTAGCTAAGACATCTGTTGAACAAGAAAATCCCTGGTCTAACTATAAAGTACTGAATCGATTAGTAAAATATGGTATTTTTGATGCGCCACATTTAAAAGGTAATCCATATGCTCTTGGAAAAATTCACACTAAGATTATTGATGGATGTTGTTATTCCTGGGACGTGTCTCACAATAGGAAATTAGATGAAATAGAGAGAATAAGAAATATAGTTATGAATTATTCAGATAAATTCCCGGAATTAAATAAAATAAAAAATATTAAAGAAATGGTTATAGAAAAATGAAATTTTGTGTGATTGGTGCAGGATCTGGAGGTCGGGCGTTCGCAGCTTATTTAGCATCCAAAGGATATTCAGTTTCACTTTATAATCGCTCTTATTCAAGAATTGTGGATATTAGAAAAGAGGGAGGAATTAATGCTTTTGGAGCTTTAGTAGGTTTTTATTCAATCGATTTAATTACGCAAAACCTAAAACTAGCTGTAAGTGATGCTGATATAATATTAGTAGTTACACCTGCTTCTGCACATAAGAGTATTGCTAAAAGTATTGCTCCTTTTTTAAGAGATGGACAAATAATAATATTAAATCCTGGTAGAACCTTTGGGGCTGTGGAGTTTCATCGAATAATAGTAAAGAAAAGAGGTTTCCTTTCTATTTTCATCGGGGAAACTCAAACTTTGCTTTTTACATGCAGAGCTTCGGATGATAATGGAGTAAATATATTAAAAATAAAGGATTCTGTAAATTTTTCAACATTTCCTGATAAATACGTTTATGATACCTATAACATATTATTAGAAGTATTTCCGCAGCTTACTCCTATTGACAATTATCTCGAGGTAACCTTAAAAAATATTGGTATGTTACTTCATCCCGCAATTTCTTTGTTTAATGCGGGAATGATGGATTACGGAAAGGCATTTAAATTCTATAATGAAGGAGCTACATCAAAAGTTTGCCAAATACTCGAAATGGTTGAATTAGAAATTAATAAAATTCTTAGTAAACTAGGTTTAAAGCAATTAAGATATCACAAATGGGCAAAAGAATCATATGGTATAGAGGCATCCTCAATCTATGAAGCGATTCAAAAGATCGAAGCTTATAAACCTGTAAATGCTCCTGATCAATTGATCACACGATATTTTACCGAAGATGTACCAACAGGGCTCGTCCCAATTTCCTCGTTAGGAGCTTTCCTTAATATACAAACACCTACTATAGAGTCAATTATTTATTTATCGGGTTTATTATGTGGTACAGATTTCAAAAAGATTGGAAGAACTATTCAAGGATTAGATCTATATGATTATTTCATTAATCACTTGAAACGAATCCGGATAATAGAACGTGAGAAAGAGGGATTATTTAGTATTGAAAAAATTCTATCAAACCAAAATGAATTTAAAATCTGCTCTCATTGTGATCGTATAAATAATTATAAAAATGAATCTTGCTGGGTCTGTTACCTCAAAGATTTTAGAACATTAAATGAAAATGACTTGATAGAACTACACGAAGACAAGAAGAATGCTCTTATTCGAGCTTAATTTATTTCAAGAAATAATCTAACATTAGATCAATATTAAATTGGTTAATGAAATTATAGGATTAGAATAATCGAGATCATTATGAAAGCAGATTTTAAAACTTAAAATAAAGTTATTTATAAAATGAATTTTGAAAGATGTTCTATTTCAACATTCTTTTTTAGGTGTTTAATTAATGCAATAGCTTGATTTAGAGTACAAATTTTTGAGAATTTTGAAGATTTTTGGAATTGAAATGTTCTGTTACATTTCCAGCATTTTTTTCTTTTTATGATTCTATCGCTATAGTACCAGGTACCACAATAAATACATCGAAAAAAATGAATTTTTTTATTGTATGACATGATATCTTGATAATCATTTTCTCATTTAATCTCAAGAAGGTTTTAGATTTTTTAATTTTTTAAGATTTTCTTATTAGTCTAATTAAAAAGAGATTTTACATTAAATAGATAAATATAATATTCAATTAAGAAAAACCTTCAAGAAACAGATTATGATATCAGTGCCTTTACTATCTTTACAGTTGGTAATACAATAGATATTTTAGAAGCAATCTCAGATGCAATCGAATCTGTCGCAGATTACATCTCTGTATTACTTAGAAGTTCACATGTAGCATAAATATCCTTTTAAAACTTAAAAGATTTTTTACACTTAATAAAAGGATATTATTATAATATAAATTAATATCAATTGTAGAAAATGGTGCTTTTTTACTACTAATTTATTGATATTACTATAGTACATATAACAAAATATTAGAAGAGAGAAAAATTAAATTTAATATAGTAGTTAAATTGAAATCTAAATAATATAAAAAAATAATAAAAAATTATGGTTAATGATATGTCAACACTTACTATCAACACCTTATTAAACGGACTCAGCGCTTTTGCTATAGTTGTTTTTGGCGGGCTCTTCGTATTTAATGCTATATCCATGTATAAAAAAAGAAAAATTAAATTTTATCTATATGGTCTTTTATTAGGAGCATCTATAGCAGTTGGATGGTCGGGAATCCTGCTTTCTTTTATATGCATGCTTTTATCCTCAGGACAATGGGCAGG
>JAEOTJ010000379.1 GCA_016839905.1 Promethearchaeota archaeon
ATACCCGCAGCTTTTGTCGTTTTCTTTATCTCTTTAATGAAAGGTACGAAAAAGTCAATGTTAATTTTGTCTATTTTAGCATATTTTTCTTTTTTATCTTTAATTTTTTTAGTTTCCTTGAGAGCATTTAGGAAATCTGTAGGAACTGAAACTCCAGGAATATATTCATTGAAATACCAAGCAATCCCGTAATTTTTTATTGGGAATAATCCAAGTAATACTGGGACATTAAAACCCTCTAGTTCCTTTAAAAATCCCTTAGCTTGGTCTATATCAAATGATGTCTGCGTTTGAATGAAGTCCGCTCCTACTTCAACTTTTCTCCCGACTTTTAATATTTCAGGTTCTCTTGGGTCAGAATTTGGATTTGCAGCGCATCCCACATTCAATTTAACTTTTCCGCCTTCAATTTCATTACCCTCCAAATCTGTACCATCATCAACCATTTTAGATACAAGTTCTATTAATTGTGTAGAATCAACATCAAATACCGCTCTGGCTCTTTTATTATCTCCTAAAGCGGCATGATCTCCAGATAAAGCTAGTAGGTTTTTTAATCCGAGGATTGAACCTCCTAGAATATCGCCAAATAGAGCAATTCTATTCCTATCTCTAACGGTCATTTGCCAGACAGCTTCCAATTCCACTTTTTCTTGAACTAAATAACATGGTACCATTGAACAAGTGTATGCATCTCCTTGAGGACCATCTGTAACATTAGCCGCAACTATTTTTCCAGTTTTCTTCATTAATTCAGCAGAATGAATAACAGATGAAATATCAAGCATTTTTTTTGGTTCTAATTCTCCTGTGAAAACAAACTTTCCTTCTCTAGTTGATTTCATAAAATTACTATATGCTGGTCTTTTTGTCATTTTATTCCACTCCCTCCTTTTTCTTTTCTTTTATATTAGTATAGGTTTTATTTATTTCTATAAACCTAGGGCTTGACCATAATCGAAAATCTCTTGGAGCTCTGTATTTTTTAAAGAGATCAAGTCTATTGAACTTTTTAAGACGTTCCCATATTTTTATCCAGGCACAATCATGTTTATATCCACCAACTTCACATTTTCCTCCTACTGTCCCTCCACATGGTCCGTTACTTAAATTTTTAGCACATCCTGCCATAGGACAAATCCCTCCTGTTACTCCTAGCAAACAATCTCCGCAAGTTTCACAATATTCAGCAAATTCATTTTCTCCATTATTCTGTGAACCCCCAAACATGCTATTTTGTGCAGGAAATGTGATTAAATTGGGAATTACCCTATTCATCATTCCTACACCTAATCCGCATGCCAATGAGACAATCGCATCGTATTCCTCAATAAAAGGTCTTATCATTGTAGCCGCAATTCTATCGTCACATTGCCTTAAAACGGTAATAGCTTTCCAATTTAATGTTTTTCCTTCGCTTCTTGCTTTTAACTCTAACATTTGAGCTAATACCTTGGCCTCGTTTATAGAACGCGGAGGTTGGCAACAACCATCACACCCAGCAATTAAGATTTTCGAATATGATTTTATCATATCATATATTTCTTCAAAATCCTTTAGTTGTGTGATTATCATTTTAAATTCTCCATTTTCTTTTTAAACATCATATTTTTTATTTTATATTTCAATTGTTTTTATCTTATAATCCGATTTAATCGGACCCAATTTCTTTATTTTTTCTGTAAATTCAGTCATAGTATCAGAAAATATTTTACCTTCACTCGCTGAAACCCATTTTCGCATAAATCTTTCTGGATTGATGCCAAGAGCTTCTAACATTGACTCAATCTCAATGGTTCTTTTTAATGTATCTTGGTTTCCAGCAATATAGTGACAATCGCCTATATGACAACCCCCAATAAAGATGCCATCGGCTCCTTCTAAAAATGCTTGTAGTATAAAACTTTTAGGAATGCCTCCTGAACACATTACTCTAATTGTCCTCACATTAGGAGGATATTGATATCTACTTACTCCTGCCAAATCTGCTCCAGCATAACTACACCAATTACAGAGAAATGCTACAATTCTTGGTCGAGCATCTTCCGTCTCAACTTTAGATGCTTCAGTTATCATTGGCTCAATTTGAATGCGCCCAAAATGACTCATTGTAATAGCAACGGCAGGGCATTCAGCAGCACAATCTCCACATCCTTTGCATAGTAATGGATTTACTTCAGATACAATTAAACCCTCTTCATATTTTACCCCTACTGCACCATAATTACATACTTCAGCACATCTATTACAACCAATACATAATGCAGGATCGACTTTTGAAATAACTCCTTCGGTCACTAAAATATCCTTAGATAAAATAGTAGTTGCTCTTGATGCGGCTGATAACGCTTGTGAAATGCTTTCACTGATTGTTGCTGTTCCTCTGGCAGTTCCGCATAAAAATATACCGTCAGTAGCGAAATCGGATGGTCTCAACTTTACATGAGCTTCTAAGAAGAAATTTTCATCATTAGTAGGAACTTTTAACATCTTAGCTAAATTTTCATTTTTTTCTCCATCAGCAATAATACCAGCACTAAGTGCTAATAAATCAATATTAACATATACTATTTCTTTTTTTGGTGTTACAATTTCAACTCTTAGATGAGAATTTTCTGGTTTAATTTCTGGGGGATTTATTTCATCAAATCTAAGAAAAACTATTCCTTTTTCTCTTGCTAAATTGTAATACTTTTCTTTAAACCCATAAGTTCGAATATCTCTAAATAATATTATGACATTCAGGTTTGGATTTATTTCTTTTGCTTTTAACGCATTTTTAATAGCCTCAGAACAACACATTCTACTACAATAAGGATTTTCTTCGTTTCTTGAACCTACACACTGTATCATGGCTATTGATTTTATTTTCTTGATTTTTTCTTCATTAGTAAAAAGAATTTTTTCAAGTTCAGATTGTAATATAACTCTTTCCTCCTTACCAAAAAGAAATTCTCCTTCTTTTGGTTGATACTCATTAGCGCCAGTTGCTACTATAATTATTCCATGTTGAAATTCCTTTGTTTTCTTATCTAGATCATAATTTATGTTAGTCGTGAAATTACATACATATCCGCCAATAGAGTTAATTTTAGCATTAAGAAAAACATTAATTAATTTATGATCATTAACTTTTTTAATTAAATCCTTCAGAAATTCTTGAACATCATAATTTTCTATAGTTTGATATATATTGTTAGAAAATCCCCCTAATTTATCTGATTTTTCAACTAGGAATACTTCGAATCCTTGATTTGCTAAGTTTAAAGCAGCAGTCATCCCCGCTACACCTCCTCCAATTACCATTCCTTTATGAATTACTGCTATATGTTGTTCTTGTAATGGAATTAATCTCCGAGCTTTAGCGATAGCCATTCTAACTAAGTCTTTAGCCTTTTCAGTAGCTTCTTCTGGTTCATGCATATGTACCCAAGAACACTGATCTCTAATATTAGCTAAATCAAATAGATATTTATTTAAGCCCGCTTCTCTAATAGTAGATTGAAATAAGGGTTCATGTGTTCTTGGCGTGCAAGAAGCGACAATTACTCTATTTAAGTTATATTCCAATATTTTTTCTTTAATATTAGTTTGTGTATCCGCTGAACATGTATATAAATTTCTTTCAGCATGAATTACATCTGGTAATTGACTCACATATTCAACAACCTCAGGGACATTCACAACCCCACCAATATTAATTCCACAATGACAAATAAAAACTCCGATTCGAGGAGGTTCTCCACTGACATCTCTTTCTTTAGGGAGTTGTTTTTCAGTAATTAATGTATTTCTCTCGTCATGTAAAAGGACATTCACAACCCCAGCAGCTGCACTTGCTTCAACAACCGTTTCGGGAATATCTTTAGGTTCTGAAAACATTCCGCACACATAAATTCCTTCTTTGGATGTATTTATGGAATAAAATGGTTTGGTTTCACAGAAATTATATTCATTTAATTCAATATTTAATTTTTCGGCTAATTTTTTAGTACTATGATGTGGAAATGCACCCACCGCTAAAACTACTAAGTTAAAAACTTCATTAATAACCTTTCCATCTTCATTTTCAAAATGAAGTATTAAGTCTTTTGTTTCAGGAATCTCTTTAATCGAGGAAATTCTACTTCTTATGTATCTTACTCCATATTCCTCTTGAGCTCGGTCAATATATTTATCAAAATCTTTTCCACAAGCTCTAATATCCATTGAAAAAATGGTGGGTTGAACAAGAGGCATGTGTTCCTTTGCGATTACTGCTTCCTTGGCAGTATACATGCAACAGACGGAAGAACAATATTCTGCGCCATGTTTTTTATCTCTCGACCCTACACATTGTATGAATGCGATCTTTTTAGGAATAATTCCATCAGAGGGTCTAATAATGAGCCCTGAATGAGGACCACTCGCACTTAAAATGCGTTCAAACTGAATACTAGTAACTATATTTAAATATTTACCATAACCATAATGTTGTGTGGGGGTAGGATCATATTCATCAAATCCAGGCGATATAATTACTGCGCCTACATTAAGTTTCGTTGTTTTATCTTTAAGTGTGTAATTTACTGCCTTAGCTTTACAAACCCCTTGGCAAAATCCACAACCAATACATTTATCTTGATTTATAGAAAAGACTAGGGGAACTGCTTGGGGAAACTTCACGGAAATAGCTGCTCTATTTGAAAGTCCTTCATTAAAGGTGTCAATTGCCTCTACAGGGCATTCTTTGGCACAAATACCGCATCCCGTGCATATTTCATCATCTAATAATAACGATTTTTGTTTAAGTTCAACTGAAAAATTACCTGCTTCACCCTTAATTTTTTCTACATTTGTATTAATTAATAAAGTAATATTTTGATGTCTTCCTGTGGCCACTAATTTTGGCGCAAGAATACATATTGCACAATCGTTAGTTGGAAATGTTTTATCTAATTGAGACATTACTCCACCGATGCTCATTGTCGATTCGGCTAAATAAACTTTAAAACCAGAATCAGCTAGATCCATTGATGCCTGCATTCCAGCTATTCCTCCTCCAATAACTAAAACAGAACCGATTTTTTCCATTTTTATCCCTCCATAATTGCTATAAATGTAGGAATTTCTTCATTTATTTCATCGACATCGACTAATCCTCGGGCCCTCAATGTTACAATATGCTGCAATACTTTATGTGATTCAACATTAATTTCTTTAGATATATCGGGGACAGATTTTCCCTTTTCCCTTATTTTTTCTAAAATTTGATGGCGAATAAATTCATTTTGAATAGCATCATCAAGAATTTGCTCAAATCTGTCTGGTGATATTACATCACCATAAACATTTCCATTTGTTGTGAGTTCTCTTTGTCTAGCAACTAATCCTCTAAGTCTTGTATCAGTTAGAGCCTGTTTAAGAGCTTGAATATTATCAATAATTTCATTTTTCTTTTTATCATCCATTACAGGGGATGGACCTAAATTACGTATTTGATCAGTAAAATCTCCAACGATTTTAGCAAATCTATTACCTTCTGCCGCAGAAACCCAATCAAGGCGTAAACGATCAGAAAATCCAATTAAATTCAATAACTTCCCTAACATTTTCATTTTTAATTCTGCTTCATAATTACCACTTAGATAATGACAATCTCCCAAATGACAACCTAAAACTAGTACACCATCAATTCCTTGGATAAAAGCTTCTGCTATAAAAGCGGGATCAATTCTTCCTGAGCACATTACTCGAATTACCCTGATATTTGTAGGATACTGTATTCGACTAACACCTGCCAAGTCTGCCCCCGCATAGGAGCACCAATTGCATAAAAATCCTAAAATTCTTGGTTCAAAAACCATCAGGCCTCCCCTCCATATGTTATTATTTCTGCCAGAATTTGATCGACCGTAAAGTGGTGAATAGTAATTGCATTGTGCGGACAGCTCGCACCACATACTCCACAACCTTTGCATACTACTTTATTGACAATAGCACAATCAGTTTCTTCATCCTTTGTAATAGCGTTATAGGGACAAAGTTTAATGCAGGCCTCACATCCAATACATAATTTTTCATTAACTTCAGCAGTGGAACCTTCTACTTCTAGCGTATCTTTTGATATAATTATGCTTGCTCTTGATGCTGCAGCATTTGATTGAGATATACTTTCGGTTATATCCGCTGGCCAATGAGTAGTTCCACATACAAACACTCCATCAGTAGCAAAATCAACTGGTCTTAATTTAACATGTGCCTCTAAAAAGAATTTGTTTGCTCCTAGTGGTACTTTTAACATCTTTGCTAACTTTTCAGA
The DNA here is from genome assembly GCA_016839905.1 of Promethearchaeota archaeon. Next base: position 6,302 of record JAEOTJ010000379.1, read on the forward strand.
ATCTTCATTTGCTATGAGAGGCGTAGATAATATTATGAGATCATAGGGAATTCCTATTTCTTCATTCATAAATTCATTATAAACCTCCAAATGACTTTCTTTAATAATTGGTGGCTTTTCAGGTAGATATTTGATGAATAAAATGCCCATTTCTCTTGCATTTCTATAATATTGCTCATAACTGGTGCCTTGCGTTTGAATGTCTCGAAATATTATAGTAACTTCAGCTTTTGGATTAGATTTTTTTATTAACATTGCATTTTTAAGAGCACTCATACAACATATATTAGAGCAATATTTTCGCTCTTCATTTCTACTTCCGACACACTGAATTATAATAACATTATTAATTTCGTTAATTTCAATCTTTTTCTGTTTTAATAAACCTTCAAATTCAAATTGGCTAATTATTTTTTTTCCATCATGATTATAATAACCTTCGGCAGATAACGGTTTTGCTCCAGTTGCTATAATAATAACGCCTGCTCCTAATTCTAAAGCATTATCATTTTGTTTAATATTAATCTTAAAATTTCCAACAAAACCATCAATATTATCAATTATAACCGATTTGAACACATTAATATTCTCATGGTCTTCTACGGAATCAATTATTTTTAATAAATTTGAGGGATCCTCGTTAATAGGATATATTGTATTTAAATTTCTGACAAGTCCCCCTAATTCTGGCTCTTTTTCAAGTAAATTTACCTTAAAACCTTGATTAGCTAAAATTAAAGCAGCATTCATTCCAGCCATCCCTCCACCAATAATCGTAGCAGAGGGTATTATTTCTACTTTTACTTTCTCTAATGGCTCCAATAATGCAGCCTTATAAACACCCATTCGGATGAGGTCTTTAGCTTTTTCAGTTCCCTTTTCAGGTTCTTTCATATGAACCCAAGAATCTTGATCTCTTATATTTACCATTTCAAATAAATAAGGATTTATTTCTGCTTCTTGGCATGTAGCTCGGAACAAGGGTTCATGTGTCCGAGGGGAGCAAGAAGCCACTATAACACGATTTAAGTCGTGTTCTTTTATATTATCCCTTATTTCTGTTAATCCTACTTCTGAACATGTATACATATTATCTGCTGCATAAACTACATTTGGTAAAGTTCTTGCATACTCACTTAAACTAGGCACATCTAATATACCCCCTATATTTGTTCCGCAATGACATATAAATACGCCTATTCTAATTTCCTTTTCTGTCATCATCACATCTCCTTCATTACTATTTCAGCAGCTTTGGCAGCTGCTCCACTAGCATCAACAACTGAGTTTGGTATATCCATCGGTTCCCTACATGCTCCACAAAGAAGGATCCCCTCTTTAGAGGATTTTTGTGGATTATAAACCTTAGCTTTGTAAAAATTAAAATCATCAATTTCAATTCCTATAGTTTTTGATAAATCTACAGCATCTTTTTTTGGAATCATGGTTGTTGCTAATACCACTAAATCAAACTGGAGTTGTTTTACCTTTGAAGTATTGATATCTTCAAATACAATAATTGGATTTTTTTCTTCATCCTGTAAGATCTTTGCTACTTTTCCTTTAACATAATTAATATTATATTCATTCTCTCCTCTTTGAATATATTCCCTAAATCCCTTTCCTCCAGCTCTTAAATCAATATAAAATATCGTTATCTCAAGTTCATTATCATGTTCATAAGCAATCATGGCTTCTTTTGTAGTATACATGCAACAGCAGGAAGAACAATATGGATTATTCTTTACATCTCTAGAGCCTACACAGTTAATAAAAGCGAGCTTTTTAGGTTCTTTTTTATCAAAAGGTCTCATTAAATGACCTCCCAAAGGACCTGAAGCACTTATTAATCGTTCAAATTCTAAGGAAGTTACTACATTGGGATATCGTCCATATCCTAAAGTTTTAATAGGTGTAGGATTGAAAATATCATATCCCGTAGCTATAATGATAGATCCAACATTCAAATCAATTTCTTCATCTTGCTGATCAAAATTTATTGCTTCCCTTTCACAAACTTTTTCACAAATCCTACAAGCATTTTTAGTGATAAATAAGCAGTTTTCCTTATCAATGGTCATAATAGAAGGGACTCCTTGAACATAATCAATATAAATCGCTCTTCTTTTTCTTAACTCCATATCAAATTCGTCATCAACCCTCATAGGACATTTATCTACACATGCTCCGCAATTGATGCATTTATCCTCATCTACATATCTAGCTTTTTTTAGTACTTTCACTTTAAAGTCTCCAGCTTCACCTGATAATCCTTTTACTTCAGATAATATATGTAAATTAATATTTGGATGACGAGAACATTCTGCAAGCTTGGGAGCTAAAATACAAATGGAACAATCATTTGTAGGAAAAGTTTTATCAAGTTGAGCCATTCTACCCCCTATACAAGCATTTTTTTCAATCAATTCTACTTGTATTCCTCTTTCAGCTAAGTCTAAAGAGGCTTGAATACCAGCAATTCCTCCTCCAATAACCATAACACTTTTTGAGATCATTCCCAAATCTAAGCACCCTTTTAATTATGATATTTTTTGTAAAACTTGGTTAATTTTAATACGATGGAATTTTAATCCTAGATCTTCAGCACCCATCCCTAAAGCTAAAGCTATTAATTCTGTTATGTATAAAACAGGATAATTATAATCAGTACCATATTTTTTATTCACTTCTCTTTGATTGAAATCAAACTGCTGATAACAAGCTGGACAAACAACTGCAATGCAATCTGCGCCAACATCTTTCATGCTCTCTAGCTTGTTTTTTAACATACTTAAAGAAACTTCTTTATCTGTTTTTTCCACTGGATTACCACAACAATCATTCTTTAACCTATATTCTATAGGATCTGCTCCAATTGCTTCAATTATTATATCTAATGTAACTGGATTTAATGGGTCATCCCATTGTATAATTTCAGAAGGTCTAAGGTAATGGCACCCAGGGTGTCCTGCAACCCTTAGATCTTTTAAGGGATTTTTTATTATTTCCTTTATTCCATCAAGATTTTCAAATAATACTTGAGCAAAATGTTTGATCTCCACGGTTCCTTTATAATTTTTTCCAATTGATTTTAACTTGGTATTAATTTCCTTTTTCGTCTCATCATCTTTTTCTAACGCATGCTTAACTGTTTTAAGGGTTTCAGTACAGCCAGAACAGAGACTTAATATATCACTATTATTTTCCTCATAGAGACATAAATTTCTTGCTCCTAAAGCTAACCAAGTTTGATGATCTAATTGTGCTGCTCCAGTTGGATCAGGGCAACATGAACATTTAGCTTGATCTCCAACTTCAATTCCTAATTTCTTAAAAGTCTTTCGAGCAGAAGCTTCTAAAAAAGGTAGTCTTCCAGGAATTACACATCCAAAAAAGTATTTAAAAACCATTTTCTTAATTTACCTCAGTAAGATATATTTTTTTTTCAAAATCTGTAGCTTCTAACAATTTCTTTACTTCGTCTTTATCTGCAGATTCAATGGTTGGAAGTCCTAATTGTTCTCTTCTTCGAATAATAGGGGGTGTAGGTGAAATTGCCAAACCATTCTCTAAAATTGCTTTCGCTTGCGTTTTGAAGGTTTCAGGATAATTATTCCCCGTTTGAACAATTTTATTCTTTAAATTCTCAAAGATTTCAGTTAAAAAAACATTCTGTGGACACTCTTCCACACACATTTGGCAAGTACTACATAACCATACATTTGGATTTTGTTCTTTTATTAATAAGTCCATAAATCCCAATAATGATTCTTCTATGATTTTTCGTGGATTATATTCACCCTCTGTTGCTAAAGCTACTGGACAAGTACTGGAGCAAGTTCCACATTGATAACAATAATTTAAAGAAAATTCTTCCTTTGTAATTTCATTTCTAAATTTAAAATTAATCATTTGCATAATTTTTTTAACTTTTTTTGTTTTAAATTATCAATTAAATGCTTCTTTATTTGTATTTATTACATTTTAATTAATTTCATAAAATTGGATCACTTATAATTTTTAATTATGACAGAATCCTTTATAAATATTATTGTTTCTGACTGAAAACGCATTAATATACTAATATTTAATAATAAAAAGTTACTTTTCAATCAAAAAATTTCCTTAAAATTTTTAATATTGAACAAAGTAATCAAACTAAATTCTAAACTTTAAAAATTAGTGATTTTAGTGTTTGACATTTTTGGGAAAGAAATTTATATCTTATTTATGATATTTTTTTTGAAAAAATAATAATCCAAAAATATATTTGGAACAATAATTATATTTAACAAAGAGATAATAACTAACTAATATAAAATGAGAGAATAGCAATATGTCTGAAAATCAATCGTCTAAAGAAGGAGAAGTAATGCCTAAATCTTTTGAAGATCTTATTAAAGAGGTACATGAACGTAATATTTGTGGAGAATGTGGAGGTTGCGTGAGTTTTTGCTCTGCTGATGATATTATTGCCATTGAAATGAGCAAGGATGGCCCACCTCATTATTTAAATAAAGAAAATTGCTTACATTGTGGAATATGTTATTTAATTTGTCCCGAAATTTATGAATTGAATGAAGAATTAAATAAAAAATTTAATTTTAAATCTCCAATAGGAAATTGGAAAAAGATTGTCTCTGCTCAAGCCATAGATTCCGAGCTCCAAAAAGCAGGTACTGATGGAGGTGTTATTACGGCTCTTTTAATTGCCATGTTAGAAAATAATATTATTGATGGAGCACTCGTCTCAAAAAAAGTCAATTCATTTCATCGAAAACCTTTTTTTGCAAAAACTAAGAAAGATATTATAGATGCCGCAGGGACTGATTATAGTATTGAAGGTCCAATTTCGGAATTAGGGAAATATAATACCTTCGTTTCAACAATATCAGAATTAAAACAAATAATATCTACAGACGATACAAAAATTGCTGTAGTGGGAGTTCCTTGTCAAATTCATTCTATTAGAAAGATGCAAGAACTTAAAATAATTCCCGCCCATATCGTGAAATATGCTCTAGGACTTTTTTGTTATGAAAATTTTAAATTTGATGCCGCTGCTCGAGCAAGAATTGAAGAACGGTTTAAATTTTCGTTGGATGATATTGAAAAGATGAATATTAAAGAGAATTTAATTATCAAAATTAAAAATAGAGATGAACCACTTAATATTGAATTTTCCGAAATTCAAGATATAATGCGTCATGCTTGCTCAGTCTGTCCTAATTTCTCAAATTTTTATGCGGATATTTCATTTGGGGGTCTTGGCTCTAAGGATGGCTATACAACAACAATGATCCGTACTAAAGAAGGTGAAGAAATTTATAATTTCGCATTAAATAAAGGATATATCAATGAGCCGACGGAACTAAATAATTCTGTAGAAAAATCAAAAATGCTGGCAAAAATAATTAGTATTAGTGAAATGAAAACTAAAAGAGCAGAAAAAGCAATTAAAAACCTTCCACCCATAAAAGAATCCTAATTTGCTAATTACTCATTAACTTATTCATTATAGAGGGTCTTAGATCTTGATCAAGTGCTTTCATTTTTAAAAGAATCATGCTAATTCCTTTCATTATATTGAAAATTTTTATAAAAAGAAAAAATTATTGGGAAATTATTTTCGATCAATCCCTGAGCATTTTCACAAAATAAGTATTTTAAATAATTTAATTAATTATTAAATTATTTCCGCTAATTTTACATGATAATACATTTCTCATAATCAAAATTTCAAGATCCCTTTCTAAAATTGTATCATCAATTAGTAAATTATCCTTATTCTTTAATATTTGATTTAATTTTTGAATTTCAATTACTTTTATTGTTTTAAACAATTCATTGATGCGATTTAAAATAATTTGTTGGTTAAAAAGTGAATGAGAATTAGAAATTAATTGATATAATCTATGTGCTAAAGAGTAATTAAAATCTTGTTTTTTTTTCAATTTCTTTCAATTTTTCAAGAATAATTATTGCCTCTTTATATTTTTCTTTAGACATTAAATCTTGAGCATCATTTAACTTCTTGACAAAATCTTGAGTATTCATTATCTATCATATCTGATATTTAATTAATTAGTATAATAATTTAGAGTTAAAAATTTATTACTTTTTAAAATATTAATGATTAGTCTTAAATTATTCATAAAATTAATTATTTTGAATGACCAATAATAATTTATAAAAGAAACGGTTAAATATTTATTACAATTTTATCTATTAGTACTTTTTAAAAATTTTAAAAATCAATTGTGGATCAAATGGTAGATAAAGAAAAAGTAAAAGAAATTATAGAAAAAATAAGGCCCCAACTCCAAATGGATGGTGGGGATGTGGAATTAATAGAAATAACTGACGAAGGTATCGTGAAAGTTCGACTTCAAGGACACTGTGTTGGTTGTATGCACGCACAACAGACTCTTAAGTTTGGTATTGAAAGGGCTATAAAGCAATTCGAACCAAATATTAAGGAAGTAATATCAGTTCCCTAATATTTTTATTTTTTTTAAATATCTCATATAAAAATATTTAAATTTATATTAAAATTGATTTTGATATTAATCCTATTTAAAAAGATTAATTAGTTTAGTTTTATTATTTACTTTAAAATATTATATTGCAATTTTGATAGATTATGAGCGAAAAAGAAAACGAGAATGAGGATGCTCCAAAGAAACTTATTGATTTTTTGGTACAAAGAGTATGTCCAAGTTGTGCAAAAATAAATGAAATCACTAGTAAAACTTGTGAATTCTGTGACATTGATATGAGCAAAATTGAGCCAATAGGGACTGGGGATGATATTTCAAGAGAATTAGCAATTACTGCAATTATGGATACAGATGCGAGTGTAAGGAAAACTGCTGTTGATTCTTTAGGAGATTTAGGAGATAACAAAGTTTTAGGCGTATTGACTTATGTACTTCTTAACGATCCTGATGACTCTGTTAGAAAGGAGGCTGCTGATGAAATAGGTGATTTACACCATGAATACTCAATAAAGGCATTAACTAAAGCACTTAAGGATAAAAGTCAAAGTGTACGAAAAGAAGCTGTAGAAGGATTAGAAAAAATTAAGAAAAAGACCCAACTTAAGGATAAAGCCGAAAAGGAGGAAGATATTGAAAAAGAGCCTTCAGAAATCAAAAAACCTGAAAGGAGAACGCAAGGTCAATTAATTCAAGAAGCCTTAGGGCTTTCCCCAGAAGATATTCAATTAATTGAGAAAAAATTTTTTATTGCTAGATTTCTTGATTTTTTTTCAGAAGAAACATTAGATTTTATCTATAAAGATAATCAAATTGACCAATATAAAACTGAAATTAATAATAATTTTCAGCTTTTTGAAAATAAAAGTGAAGAAGATAAACTATTAGCAAAAAGTTTTGAAAGTAAGAAAATATTTGAAATAATTAACCATTTAAAAACTAAAAGTGAGGAATACGCAATAAAAAGTGGATTTAAAGAACCAATTGAAACGAAATTCCGTAGAATTAGTATAATAATCACATTACCCATGTTTGTATTAATTTTTGTCTTTATGTTTTTACCTCCAGATTATCTTATCTTTTCTTTTCCACTACTTTGTATTTTCTGCATGCTTCCTCAATTCTTAAGGGCTTCAATCTTAAAAAAATGGTATGACTTTAAGGATCAAAATAAAAATCAATTTTATTCAGAAAATCGTGATGATATAATGATTTTAAAAGGATACACGAGAGATTTATTGAATAATATAAGGACAGAACTTCTAGATTTAAAAGTCCCTCTTCAAATAATAAAATTTGTACTTTATAGTAGAGATTATGATAATGTAAATTTGATTAATCAACGAATGATAAAGGGATCAACACAATATTTCTTTTCTTTTGAGTATCCCTCTGGAATGGAACCATTTCCTATTCCAGAAATAATTCGTAAAAATTACTCGGATACTCTTCTTGAAGAGAGAAGGACCCATGAAAAACCTGAAAAAAATTTTATTGTTTTATCTGACCTTAAAATTGAAAATGGAGTTATATTAAATTTTTCACCTATTTTAAAAACTCCAATGGCAAATAAAATTAATGAATTGTTGAATAATTGTGATTTTTCTAAATCTCCTACAGATTTTAATAAATTAATTCCAAAATATTCTCCTGATATGGGAATTTATTGTACATGTGGTGAAATTATTGAAATTATTAATGTACAAATTTGTAATTGGAAAAATGAATTAAAATTTTATTTATTTGAAGGAGGAAAATGTAACTGTGGAGAAAAAATGTACACGCTTTCCTTAATGAATGAAAACAATGAAATACCTAATGAATTTAAAGATATTTTTAAATAATACTTTTATTTCTTTTTAATTTTTGAAAAATAATCATATAATAATCGATAACCTCTAACTGCTCGCTCTATTTCGTTTTCAAAAACAGGAAAACGTAATTCAGAAGCAGAACTTAAAACCCTTTTTACACCCTCTCTTTCAGCTTGAACAAGTATTGTTATAATAGGTTTATCTGGATATTTCTCTCTTATTTTATCAAAGATATTAAAATCGAACTCAATTTCAATAAAAAATTCTAAAGCCAAAATTAAAGCATCTACATTCGTATCTTTCAATAATGTATGTGCTGATGTATTATAAATACCACATATTTTTATCCCAATAAACTTTTCAGGAGGCCAATAATCTACAGGGTTTCCATAAGCGCAAGTTGTACCTCCAATTTTATCTAAAATAATATCTTGAGATTCTTTATTAGGTTTTGCTAATGATAAATTTTGTTTCCTCATTTCATTTATAATAATATGAATTGCTCCTGAGCTTGGGCCGATAATTCCTAATCGAGTACCTTTTGGTTCAGGACACCATAAAAATATTTTTGCAATATCAAATAATTCAATATAATTTAAAACCGGAATTATTCCCGCTTTTATTAATCTTTCCTCCTTAATTTTATCCTTCCCCACATAAAATGTTAAGATTGGTTTAACTGGAGCGACTTTTTTTACAGCTTCTATTAAATCATCCGTTATTTCTCTGAGGAATAAGGAAATGACTTTAGTAGTAGTATCTTTTAAGAAATATAAAAGAACATCTGCCTCATTTATGTGAAATCCTTTTCCTAAATGAATTACTTTTGAAATAGGCAATCCTTGCGAAGGTACCCACCAGCCTAAGGCTCCAGCAAGTCCCCCAGATTGAGCAATAAAGCTTATACCTTCCGTATTATTTTTATTTTCTCGCATTATATATTGTCTAACAGGAATAATTGAAGTGGTAAAATTATTAATAAAATTTATTATTCCTAACATGGATGGCCCTAAATAGGTGATACCATATTTTTTACAGATTTGATTTAATTTAAATTCAATATTCTTAACATCTGTACCTGGTTTTAGTTCAGCTTGGATTGCTATGTTTTTTACTCCAATTACACCTAATTTTTCAACGATTTCAAGTATATTCTGTCCTAATACAATTACAGCAAGTTCAGGAATTTCAGGTAGATTTTCAAAAGTACTATATGATTTGACACCAAGAATATCATTTGTATTTGGATTTAAGATATACAATTTCCCTTGATAAAAAATTTCAAGTAGATTCTTTAATATTGTATAACTAAATGTCGAAGCTTTTCTTGAAACACCAATAATTAAAATACTCTTGGGATTAAAGAATGGATCTAGGTTCTTCAATATTAGTTTTTTACTTTTCTTATTTACTTATTATAATTAATTGAATTTATTCAAGCAAGAGCTAATTCATGTACAGGAATTTCCCTACGTTTATTCGCATCATATAAGGGCAAGCCAGAACGCTTGAAAATTTCTGGACTTTTATAATTTAAAACTACAATTTGACAAGAGCAAGGAATTTTCATGCTTGCTACTCTTAACCTATCTCGAACTATCTGTAAATCTTTTAGGTATGCTCCTACATCACATATTACTTGTCCGGCTCTAACGCGAGCACATACACCCGTAGAACGCCCAAAAGAATTCCTCATCCCTGATTGAACTCTATCTGCCCCCGCAAAGGCGAGCATTCTATTCTCTCGAAATTTTTGGAAAGGTTTTGGTCTTATTCGCAATCGAAAATTATTTCTTCCTAATTTTCTCTGTAGAACACCATTAATAGTAATACGAATTGCTTCTAAAGCGTTTGAAGAGATCTGGATTTGATTATTTACCTTAAGCCCAATTGTTAATTCCCAATCACTCCAAGGAATGTCTTTATTCCCGCCCCAGAAACGTACAATCTTGCTCTGAGCACCTCCTCGAGCATATTCTCTTCGATGATTGGCAGATCGCTTATGTTGAAAGGCACGTCTATTCCATTTTTTATAACAATGCCATGGACGCTTATGAGCCATATTTATTCACTTAAATCGTTGATTTAACTAATTTTAATTTTAATTTGGTTAATTTAAGAAATCTTTTTAGAGATTATATTCTATTTTTACAATTAACTTAAATTTAATAAAAATTAAAAATAAATAACTTAGTTATTTTTCTTTTATGAGATTAATCTTTACTATGAAAATTAATTAAAAAATTTTATCATATCTAATATATTTTATAGAAAATTAATGATCGACATAAATACGGCACTAAAAATTAAAACGGAATTATTATGTAAAGGTGTTTATTTAGATGAAAATCTAATTGATCATTACAAAAATCAAGGTATAGAGATCAATTTTGGTCGTAGGGGTGGCGCAGGACCAAGTGGAGGTAGGTATTTTTTATTAGAAGATGATAAAACTCTAGTCAATGTAGCACTTTGGGAAGATCCTAAAAAAACAAAATTAGTTTTAAAAGAATATATCAATGGATACTTTAAAGTTTATGATACTAATCAGCAAGGCATTTTTTGTAAGCTAAAATTAATAAATTTGCCTAATTTCTACAATCTTAAAACTTCAGATGGTACTTTAATGAAAAAGATTGCATTAGTCCATGGGATTAATTGCTTAGCAACTACAATATACCAAAAATGTAAATATTGGGCTTGTGGAGAAGCTTGCAAATTCTGTGGTATTGAATTGAGTTTAGATTCAGGATCAACCATTTTAGAAAAAAATTCTCAACAAATATCTGATGTTATATATGAAGCTAAGGATGAAGGAAGATGTGCTCACATGACTCTAACAAGTGGCACTTTAGAAGGTAATGATAAAGGAGCAATTAAATATATTTCACTTTTAAAAGATATAAGATTAATTCATCCAGACATACCAATTCACGTTCAAATTGAGCCAATTGAAGATTTGGAATACATAAACAAACTAAAAGAAGCTGGAGCAGATACAATTGGGATTCATATAGAGATTGTGGATGAAATATTAAGATCAATTATCACTCCAGGAAAATCGAAGATACATTATAAAATATTTGAAGATAATTGGAAGCACGCAATTGATGTTTTTGGCAAGAATCAAGTTGATACTTATTTATTGACTGGATTCGGAGAATCTCGATATGATTTTATAGAAGATATCGAAAAAATAATTTCAATAGGAATTATCCCCTATATAACACCAGTTCGAGCAGTACCTGGAAATCCTTCCACAGTAATGCCTGTTATGAACTATAATGCGTTATTAGAAATATATCAATATGCAGCAAAAATGATGAAAGAATATGGGGTTAATCCGTTAGAAAATAAAGCAGGTTGCGTGAGATGTGGAGGGTGTTCTGCAATTAAAGAAGCTTATTTAACAATTTAGATCTCTTCCAATCGAATGTTTATTCTATAGTTATATTCATCTAATTTTTGATAATTATTATCTTCTTTTATTTTAACAATTTCAATTGATCTAACAACTCTTTTAATTGATCTTTTAATTAAACCTGTTAAAATACCTTTTATTAAAATGATATATGAATCTTTGTGGAATTCCTTATGGAAATTGATTTTAACAATTAATAAATTCTCTTCTTTCTCATAAAGATCTATTTCTAAATTTCCAAACCCAAATAATGCTAACTGTCGTATTGTAGCTTTTAATAAATCTAGATCATTTAAGAAATATAATGCTTTTGTTGTTATTGTTAATTTCCTCCCAATTAATTGTCCTTTTTCATGAATTTCTTTTTCTCCGGCTTCTAATGATAAATTTAAAGGCATTTGTAAAAGCACGTTGAAATAATTAACTGGAGCAATTAAAAATGGAGCATCAGCTATGTATAACGAGCCTTTTTTATATTGAAGCAGATTTCTAAATGTTTCAAAACTAGTTAAAAAAGCACCACGAATTAGAAAATCATAACGATTTAGTTTTCGATTAAATTCAATAATATAGGGTTCTGATTTAATATCATAGTTGGTTCCGGCATGTTTTAGAATTTTTATTTGATACTCCGTTAATTCTCCAATATTTTTAACGTCTAGATCACATACTAAATGGCAAAGAGATTGAATTTTTGCTTTAAGTTCTAAAGAGATAATATCTTTTTGCATTAATACAATTTGGACATAATTGCTTTTAGATGCATCAATTAAATTATTATATAAAATATCTAAGGTTGATGTATCTAATTTTAATAAAAATGGATTTAATGATAAATAGATGATAATTTTTTCAGATAATTCATCTCCAGATTTCTCTATTGCATTAATCATCTGATTTATTGCTGTTGCAATTTTTAACTGAATTTCATGTTTATCTTCCATAATAGTAATATTTTGCTCACTTAACTTGACTAAATCAAGGATGTATAAGCTTTCACTAAATTCTAAACCTCGATTGGTATGTTGATTGGTTTGTTCTTCTTTCATCTTATCTGCATAAAGATTACTAAAAGTTTTTAGCCTCTCAACTAAATATTTGGAAACTGGATCAGAAAAAATAATTAAAACCTTATTTGAAAGATTTAAATTTGCTCTAGCTATGCAATAAGTTAAAATATCTCCTCCACATCCTATAGATTCTTGAATTAAATTTAGGGAAGCAGGCTTAAAACCCCCTCCAATCATATCATCTAACTCTCTAATTCCAGAGGAAATCATTTTCTTCTTGAATTCTTCAATCAAAAGAGTTTCGTCTCCTAACTCTTTCTTAACATTTTTAAATGCCATTTTTTTTATCTCTTTATATTATTTATTTTTATTTTTTCTAACTTCTTTAATCATTTTTTTTGAAATTAGATTAAATGCTTCTTTCATTCCGTTTCCTGTTTTAGCAGAAGTATAAATTATTGGTATTGGGTAATTATATTGATTTTTTATGAACCTATTTGCTCTTTCTTTTAATCCATCATCAAAATTTAAGTCAATTTTATTCCCTATTATGAGAAGTGGTATTTTTAATAAATCATCTAATTCCAATGAATGCATTAATTCAGTTATCCAATCATCTATATGAATCAATGAACTTTTATTGGTAACATCAAAAAGAATAAATGCTCCATTTGAACCTTTAATATAATTACTTCTAATACTCTGAAAAAGACTCTGCCCCCCTATATCCCATAATTGAAGAACTGCTTTTGTTAAAGTTCCATCTTCCAATTTTAGTTCAAAATCCCTAGTTAAAAATTCCACGCCAATGGTAGATAAGTACAATTCTTCAAAAAAGCCTTTACAATAGTGATGAATAAGAGATGTTTTACCAACTGATGGGTCTCCTAATACACACACCTTGAATTTATAATTATCCACTTTTTCCATTACAAATTTGATATTTTATTATTAAAAATTTAATATTTAACATAGATAATAAAAGTTAAGTATTTTGGGCTATTATTTAATGTGCTATTATTTAATGTGGTCTTTTTATATGACGGAAATTGAAAAAATAGAAAAGGAAAAGAAAGAATGGGAGAATAATTGTTTAAAAGAAGGAGCCAAAAATGAGAGGCAACAGTATTTTAAAAATTTATCAGATATTAAAATAAAAAGATTATATACTCCTAAAGATATACAAGAATTAGATTATAATCAAGATTTAGGATTCCCTGGACAATATCCTTTTACTAGAGGGGTTTATTCTAATATGTACAGAGGTAGGCTCTGGACAATGAGACAATTCTCAGGTTTTGGAACAGCTGAACAAACAAATGAAAGATATAAATTTCTTTTACAATATGGTCAGACAGGGTTAAGCGTGGCGTTTAGCCTCCATACAATTTATGGTTTAGAAGCAGATGATGAGAAATCTCTTGGTGAAATAGGAAAAGAAGGAGTTTCAATAGATACCTTAAAAGATATGGAAAACTTATTTAATGGGATAGATCTCTCAAAAATAAGTACTTCAATGACAATTAACGCCCCTGCAGCAATTCTTCTTGCCATGTACATTGTTGTAGCTGAAAAACAAGGACATTCACCAAATCAATTAAGAGGGACAATTCAGAATGACATTTTAAAGGAATATATCGCCCAAAAATCTTGGGTTTTTCCTCCAGAACCCTCAATGCGTTTAATAATAGATACGATAGAATATTGTACTAAAAATGTGCCTCAATGGTATACTATTTCCATAAGTGGATATCATATCCGCGAGGCAGGTTCTACAGCAGTACAAGAATTAGCTTTTACTTTAGCGGATGGTTTTGCATATGTTGAAGCAGCAAAAAAAAGGGGACTAGATGTGGATAATTTTGCCCTTAGATTATCTTTCTTTTTTAATTCTCATAACAATTTTTTTGAAGAAATTTGTAAATATCGAGCTGCTAGACGAATTTGGGCTAAAAAAATGAAAAACAAATATGGTGCTAAAAAGCCTGAATCCTTAAGATTACGATTTCATACTCAAACTGCAGGCGTTACATTGACCGCTCAAGAAGTAGAGCTTAACATTGTAAGAGTCACCCTTCAAGGATTAGCCGCAATTTTGGGTGGAACACAATCCTTACATACTAATTCTTTTGATGAAGCTTTATGTCTTCCTACTGAAAAAAGTGCCAGAATTGCTCTAAGAACACAACAAATTATTGCTCATGAATCTGGAGTTACTGATACAATTGATCCATTGGCGGGTTCTTATTATATTGAATGGCTCACGAATAAAATGGAACAAGAAGCTGAGAACTATTTTGAGAAGATTGAAGAATTGGGTGGCGTGATCCCTGCTATAAAGGCTAATTTCTTCCAGAAGGAAATTGCTAATGCATCTTATAAATATCAGCAAGAAATAGAAAAACAAGAGAGAACTATAGTTGGAGTTAATGAATTTAAATTAAGAGAAGCATGTACCACTCCGATATTAAAAATAGACGAGGAAGTTACTAAAGACCAAATTCGTAATTTAAAAAAAATAAAAGATGAAAGAGATGAAGAGAAAGTAAGAGAAGCATTAGAAAAACTCAAAAATGCAGCAAGAGGTACAGAAAATTTAATGTCATATATTATTGATGCTGTTAGAGAATATGCTTCCATCGGAGAAATTATGTCAGCATTAAAAGAAATATTTGGAATATATATAGAAGATTCAATTTTTTAGGAGAGAATATTTAATGATAGAGAAAAGAAGAATAAAAGTATTAGTATGCAAACCAGGGCTGGATGGTCATGATCGCGGGGCGAAGGTCCTCGCGAGAGCTCTTCGCGATGCTGGAATGGAAGTAATTTATACGGGTATTCATCAAACGCCTGATGATGTTGTTAATACGGTTATACAAGAAGACCCAGATGTGGTTATGCTCAGCATGTTGAGTGGATCGCATAATTCTATTTGCCCAGTAATAATGGAAAAATTAAAGGAACATGACATAGACGATGTACTCGTTGCTGTCGGCGGGATTATTCCAGATGAAGATAAAGTTTATTTAGAGAAATACGGATTAAAGGGCTTTTATGGACCTGGTACGGAATTAAAAACTATTGTTGAATTTGTTAAAAACAATTTAAAAAGATAATAACATAATGGATTATTCTATTTTAATTAAACAGTTATTAGAAGGTAACACACGGGCAGCAGCACGTTTAATTACATTAGTTGAGAATGATATAGAAGCCGCTGAAATCATAATTAATTCAATTTATAAAAGTACAGGTAAAGCACACATATTAGGTATTACAGGAGCACCAGGAAGTGGAAAATCTACCTTTATTTCAACATTAACAAAAATATTAATTGATCAAGGAAATAAAATTGGAATTATTTGTGTAGATCCTACCTCTCCCCTCACTGGTGGGGCCTTACTTGGAGATAGAATACGAATGAAACAACATTTTAATCTTGAAAATGTGTTCATAAGGAGCATGGCAAATAGAGGGCAATTAGGAGGATTAGCCAGAGCCACTGAAGATGTCATAAAAATTCTAGATGCTTATGGGTGTGATATAATTATAGTAGAAACCGTTGGTGTTGGACAATCTGAGGTGGATATCTTCAAGTCTGCTGAAACTGTTGTAGTTTTATTGGTCCCTGGTTTAGGAGATGATATTCAAGCAATTAAAGCGGGTATAATGGAAATTACAGATATTTTTGTAGTAAATAAAATGGATTTTCCCGGAGCAGATAGAAAAGTCTCTGATATAATGCAAATGTTAGAAATGAAAATGAATTTCAAGTATGAATCTCAAGATATTAACGAAAACCTTACAAAGGTAAAGAAATGGACTCCTGAAATCGTTAAGGTAAATTCTATGACGGGAGAAAATTTCAAGATTTTATTGAATATAATAACCAAACACCAAGATTTTTTAAATGAAACTGGAATAATAAATAATTGTCTTCAAAATCGAATTAAAAGTGAGACTCTACAAATTTTAAAGCATAAGCTATCAAAGAAAATTGAGACATTAATAAATACAGATAAAAATATTGAGAATTTTATCAAACAAGTAATGGAAAAGGAGCTTGATCCTTATTCAATGGCAAACCTTATCATAAAGATGCTTAAAATTGAATAGAATTAAATATTTTTGTTATTTTTTATGAAATCCGAATTTTTAATCATTGCAGGAGGAGGAAAATTTGGTTTAAGAGCAATAGATTTTGCTAAAAAACATGAATTTATAACCTTAATAATAGATATTAATCCTAAATGTCCTGCTTCTAATCTTGTTGATAATATATTTAACGAATTTGAAGAAATTATAGAAGAGTATAAAAGCCTAAAGAAAAAAAAGATTTATCTCTTAAATCAAGACATTTCAATAATAAATAATATATTGAAAGACTTGAATGTAGAATATATAGTTCCAGTTGTTCCCATACATCTATTAGCGCTAATTATGAAAAATTTACTCATAGAACATTCAATTAAAATAAGAGGGAATCAAGCAGAGACTAAAAATTTCATACAAAATGCTAATCCCGACCTTTTATTATCTAATGATATAGAACAAGGAATTACATGTTTATCTTATGCTAACATAGATGAAAAATGTCCTGAAAATTGCATGGGACCATTTAGTTTTTGCCCAAATTTTAAACGAGAAAAGCCAATTACGATTACTAAATATATAAAAGATTATTTTAATATGAGTAACATTCTAAAAATTAAAGAAAATAAGATCACTGAAGTTATTATCATTCTTGAGAGCATTCAATTAATGCCAGGTTTAGGAGCTCTTAAAGGAAAAGAAGTAATTGAAGTTATTGAGACAATTAAAAGAAGGATTAGCATGCTAGAAAGCACGAAGTTTAATTTATTTATCGCAACAACATGTAATTGTCATGGAATTATTAATTTCTTCACAAAAAAACTAAATTAATCTCATCTTGTATATAATCTTGTCCTTAATTCGTATTGTTTTGGGTGATTAACACAATTTAATTCACAACATGTGGGATAATATGAATAAACTTGAAATTTATTAGTAGGAACTAATAAATATACTAAGGAATGAACTAATAAACATGTTTTGCTGATTTCTTCTAATGGCCCGTCACAAAGAACTCTTTTATGTTCTTTTTTGTTAACAAATACACACAATCCTTCATTAGGATTAAAACCAAATAGATATTGAAACTTTGGAATTTTTAGAGCTTTAGTTGTTTCAACCTTCCTTTCATATTGGATTCTAATTTTATTAAAGGTGAGAGTAAATAATAAAGCTTTATATGAATCATTTTGGTGATCTTCCTCAGAAACCGCGTGTATTATAAAATCACGAGAAATAGCTTTATCAATTAATTCATCTAAATCTTTTAAAATCATTATTCTTTTAAAAATCAATTTTCCTTTTTTGGATCATACCACTCAGAAAAGATTTCTATAATTGTTAAGGGGGTTTTTTTTTGACACTTTTTACATTCTTCACCGTCTATCTTTTTAAAAGTATAATCTCCTGGCTTAAACTCACGAATCAATTCATTTTTACATCTTTTACATTTTATAACCGTCTTAACTCTTTGAATAAATCTATCTTTCCTACTTAGGACTTCTCCTACATCTGGTATTGGAGGGAAAACTGGCTCATCTTGATTCGTTAAAATTTCGTATTCTCTTTTCTTTTTATTAAAAATATATTTCACCAAATTGAAAATGTAAGATGTTAAGGCTAGAATAGTTATATTAAAACATAAATTTTTTGATTTTTATCAATTTTTCTTTTTCTATTTATGTGGTTTTATCCTTTTTTCCTTCAGTTAACTCTGTTTCGACGTTTTGTTCCTCTATTTGAGCTTCCCCTTCCTCTTGTTTTACATCGTGTTCAGGTTCAGGAGGTTTAGGCTTTTTAGAAACCACTACTTTTGCATACCTTAAAACATTTTTTCCCATTTTCCATCCATCTTGAATGATATCAACAATACTATTTTCGGGTAAATCTTCATTTTCCACAGTAGTTAGGGCTTCATGAGAATTATAGTCAAAAGACTCATTGATACTTATATTTAAAGGCTCTGCTTGATAGGATTTAAAGATATTTAAAAATTGATTAAAGAATTGAATGAGAGGATCTTCATTATTTTCTAAATTAGCAATAGCCTTTTTAAAAGAATCATATAATGGTAAGAAATTTTTTAAAACTGCCGCATTATTTTGAGTTCTTAAATCTTGACGACTCTTATCCCAGCGTTTTTGGGCATTTTCAAATTCTGCTTGAAGAAGCATGTATTTATTTTTCCAATTTTCACTTTCTTTACTAAATTTTTTGAGTTCTTCTTCTTTATCTTCTAATTTCTTTTTAAATTCTTCAATTTTTTTCTTTAGTTCTTCTATCGAAAAATATTCTATTTGTAAAACTTCTTTTCCTTCTAATTGCTTTATTGGTTCAGGTTTCTTTTTATTATCTTCAATCTTTTCAGTGCTATTACTTTCATTGGGAGAGTCTTCTTTAAACTCGTTCTTTTTATTTGTTGGTTTTTTATCCATTTTTTTTCCCATTGAAAGTACCTCTAAGATTTGAAATCTGTTATGACTTTCGACTCCATAAAAATCTTTTTTTTAATGTTATAAAAAGTCCTATTTTTATATAATATAAAAAAAAATATAAAATAAAGATTTTTTTATATATAGATCCCTATATCATAATAAAATTTTTAATTTTAATTTCTTTTAAATTCTTAATAAAAAAAAACAAATGGAACTAAATTATTTAAATTTTTAAAGGGTGTATTTTAACTTGAGTAATGATAGTAAAGCAGAAGAAAAACCAAAAAGAAAAGAAAAAATTATTGGAATTGACTTAGGAACTTCTAATAGCGCTTGTGCTGTTTTAAATGCAATGGGAAAACCAGAGATAATTCCAGCAGCTGAAGGGCGAACCCTAGGTGGGAAGGCCTTCCCTTCTTATGTCGCTTTTAATGAAAATGGCCAAAAAATAGTCGGAGAACCTGCTCGCAGACAAGCAGTAAGCAATCCAGACGGGACAATAACGGCGATAAAACGCAAAATGGGTCTCTCTTATAAAGCTAAAGTAATGGTTGGAAAGGAATCGAAAGAGTTTTCCCCTGAAGAAATATCTGCAATGATTCTTAAAAAAATTAAAAATGATGCATCTGCCTATTTAGGTCAAGAGGTTAAAAAAGCGGTAATAACTGTACCGGCTTATTTTAACGATGCTCAGAGAACAGCCACTAAAAATGCTGGCGAGATAGCTGGTCTAGAGGTCGTTCGTATGATAAATGAACCAACAGCCGCATGTTTAGCTTATGGTTTAGATAAAGATACTAAAAATAAATTATTAAAAATTTGTGTATTAGATTTAGGTGGAGGGACATTTGATATTACAATAATGGAATACGGAGAGGGAGTCGTGGAAGTGATGTCCACTGCGGGGGACACTCAACTAGGCGGGACTGATATGGATAATGCTATAATTGATTGGCTTGAAGGAGAATTTAGGAAAAAAGAGGGAGTCGATATAAGAGAGGATAGTAAAGCAATGATAAGAATTAAAGATGCTGCCGAAAAAGGGAAAATTGAATTATCGACAACCTTATCGACTCAAATTAATTTACCTTATTTAACTCAAAAAGAAGGAAATCCCGTTCATTTAGAAACAGAATTAACTCGAGCAAAATTGGAAGCTTTAATTGA
>JAEOTJ010000380.1 GCA_016839905.1 Promethearchaeota archaeon
GAATATGGATTAATAAACTAGAAAATCTCATTAGTATCTATTTTTAAATATACAACTTTTTTAAAAAATTATTATGAAATAAGCATTCCCAAATTCTCTAGCAGATGATGGGATACAGGGTTTGGTGTTAAACCCACAAGTTGTCAAGATTTCTTGATAATTTTAAATAAGATTAGGTAAGTTTTACTAGTTTTAATAACATGAGTTAAAATATACTTAAAAAGATTAATTATATTCTTCTTTATAATTAGTATAAATGTTGGAAGTCTAATTATAACCTCTAAAGGATTAATCAACCTATTTAATTTTTGGTATTGATTATAACATTATTCACGTCAAAATGACGAGTTACCAAGAGCTTTATTTTTCTTATCATGAAGCCGTCCCTTCCAATGGCTTTTCCGCGATCTTGTGGCGCAACGGATATTAACACCGTTTTCTTTTGATTTTTACTTTCCTTAATTTCAATGTTCTGGACTTTTATGGCGTTTTTATTAGTTTTTAAGATAAATTTGATGAATTCTTCAAGATTATCTGAAAATGGGATTACATCAATCTTTTTTTGAAGTTTAGTCATCAAGTCCTTGGCATGCTCACCGGCTTTTCCTATCGCTTTTCCAACATCTTCCTTTTTGACCAAGAATATAATAGCTTCAGAAGCTTGCTCAGAAGCTTTAAATATTAAGCAATCTTTTATTATTGCTCCAGAGATGTTATTAAAAAGAGAAATCAATTCCATTGATTCCCTGTCGATTTTAATGTTCTTTTTTAACATTTTGCGTAATCCAGTAAAATATTAATTACTTTTTGTTTTTAATGATAATAAATCAGAATCTCCCGCATCAAGTATTCCAATCACAGATATCATATAAGGTTTAGCACATGATAAACCAAGTTCCCAACTTGAACCTGAATATCTATGGATGAAAATCTTATTTTTCGTCAGAGTATTGAAATAATTTAATTGATCTACTATATTTTTTGGACAATTATGTGCAACAATTATCATTTTAAAAGGATTAGTTCTTAATTCTTTTAATACTTGGTTTTTTCCATACTTGATCTTTCCAGTTTTAAAAGCAACTTTGATGTTTGTGTCAATATCAAACACTTTTTCCTTTTTTCTAGTAATATATACAGTAGTAGAGCCTTTTTTGCCCTTCTTGCTTTTCTTTGCCATTTTATTCAATCTTTAAGAGATATTGTTATATTACAGTAAATCAGTAATAAAATAAATTTAAGATAATTTAAATTTTTAATTTATTTGTCTTATTTCTTCATTGATAAGGTTTTCATTTTTTCTTTTTTTTCAAGATTTCTAAATTAGCATCCAAATCAAGCATTATTTGAGTACGACCCGTTCCTATGGGACATACTTGTCCAATTATAACATTCTCGGGAATTCCAAGCAATCTCTCCTCTTCACCATAAAGTCCCGCATCAAGTAATTGATTTACAGTAACTTCAAATGCAGCTCTTGCAAATACACTTGATTTTGAACCAGAAATTCCATGCCTGCCAATGGATTGAATCGTTCCTGTTGAACACATTAAATCAGCTAAAATTAATAAATGACGTAAGTCCACATCTAATCCTTGTTGTTCAAGGACTTTTTGTGCTTCTCTAATTATCATATTTCGAGCAGCTTCGATTCCATATAATTTTTCTACTTCATGAATATGGTTTGATACTGTTCTTGTATTATCCACACCCTCAATTTGAATAACTCCTTGAAGATTAGTACCTTCTGTCTTTATAACCCATTCTTTGTTATTTTCTGCTGGAGTTAATAAACCTCTCTTTATCCCTCGGATTCCTTTAACTACTTTTTTAAGGATTTTTTCTCGAATTTTCTGCAAACTCTGAAGGTCCTCAATACCAGGATCTATTATTATAGAATTTCCCTCTCTTTTTATCGTACCCTTTTTCTTATAACGTTTTAAAATATTTGGTATCTCATCGATATCAATATCCTTGGCTTCACAAATCTCTGGTATGACGTTAAGGATTATATTCCAATTTACAAAGTCTAAATCAACATCATGTGTAATTTGTTCAATTCTAATTTGCTCGATACGATTATGAACATTTATTGCTTTTTCTTCAGTTTCACGGAAGCCCGGTTCAAGAAATACTGTCATTTGCGGTGTGGATGGAAAACGTCGAGCATCTA
>JAEOTJ010000086.1 GCA_016839905.1 Promethearchaeota archaeon
CAAGCGTGAATTCCCGTAGTCCCTACGGTATGGATGAATTTGGTTATCATTCATCTAAATATAGATAAGGGGATGAGTCTTAAAAAGTAAGAAAGGGTGGGGAATTATTGATTTGTGCAAAATTCATTCCCCTCCTAAAGGAGGGGGTTTTCTTTAGCTTTAATGATAAATTTCATGGTTTAAAATCCTCTGAAATTATTCCCTTTTTTCTTACAGGAAGGTAAGACAAAGGGAATAACATTTTAACAACTTTCTTCTACATCTTAATCTTAAAATATTATGAAACATATTTATAAATTAATGAGTCGAGAAAATATTTTTAAAAAAATAATGGAACCAAATAACATTAAAAGAATAATATATTTGGCGTATTTAATATTTATACCAGGATTATTTATTGCTATTATCATTTCTTTCTTATTTGGAGGTACGCAGATACCCCCTTTTTCTTACAACTTTATAGATAATTTCATTAGTGACCTTGGATCACGCCGATATACCCCTACTCCATTTATCTTAGATGGTATTGCGATAACAACTTCAATTCTATTAATCCCTCTTTTTTGGTATTCCAATAAAATAACTCTTGAATATATTGAGAGAGAACAATCAAAAAAGGGGTTAAAGACCTTTTCAAGAGTCGGGTGCTATTTAGGACTAATAGGATTATATATTGGGCTTGTTGGATTTTTTGGGATTGGTTTATTTAGTGAAGATAGGAATTTCGACTTAAACGGAATTACTATACATTATCTCTTTTCAGTGATCGTTTTTGGAGGATTAGCAATTGGCTCTTTAATTTATGGATTAATCGGGTTAATTAATGAAACGTTCATACCTAAAATATTATCCTTTTTCATGTTAATTGGTCCATTGGCATCAGTAATATTATATTTAGTAAAGCCCGAACCTTTCACGAGACCTGCAATAGAATGGATAATGCTGGCCTGCATATTCTTTTGGATCATTCCAGTAGGCATTATCATCTTAAACATGATAAAGAAAGAATCTTAATCTTTATATAATGCAGCTAGAAAATATTCTTAAAAAAATCCAAGATTTTTATAAAAAGAAAATTCCGATATCAGTAGAGTGTTTTTTTAAATCTATAAATTAACCTTGTTTTTATACATTTTAAATCTTATTCCGACTAAAATCGTAATTATCTCAATCCTAAAAATGTCGGATTTCGGGAGTAATCAGGCAAAAGAATTTGAAAACCGTCCTTTTTTGCAATTTCAGGAAATACTGAATAAAAATCAACGCCTTTTGTCATGGTAAAGGTGCGAGTTCTCCCAATCAGGTCAGGCCTTCCAAGTTTATATGCTGTATTAATTTTGAGAAGATCTAAGATTAAAATTAAATAACGATGTTTCGAAACCATTTCTAACCCACGCACGTTTGCTCGTCTTGCGTGATACACGACTATAATGTGTGAAAATTGACGCTCAATTTCGGATCTAATGTTCATCATTAGAATTAAATCTTCCATGGTCCAATCAGAGGGAATGAAATCCATATTAACGTAAAAATTATCATTTATTTTTTTTATATTTTGGTTTTTTATAGACTTTTTTGAGTTTATTAAGGGGATTATACCCATTTCAAAAAGCCACTCTAAAATCTCAATTGAATATGGTCCCGCATCAGCTAAAATTACCAAGGGTCTTTCAAATCCTAGCTTAAAAAAATGCTTGAATGTCTTTTTAAAAACCGTATATTCGTCTAGATTACCTGGAAATAACTCACAGTAAAGTGGAATGGCCCGATTCCCGCAATAAGCGTAGATTGAGGAAACTTTATATCCTACACCATAGATTTTTACTTGGTGTTTACAAAATCCCGCATCAGGATCATTATAAGATCCTTTTTCCTTATTATAATAATCGCTACTATTTGAATGGACGAATTGCCCATCTCAAATCAATATTCTATTCTTAGCAATCTTAAATTCATAGGTTTCTTCGAGCAATTCAAAGAAAAACTGTTTTAACACGTCTAATGGAATGACTCTTAGAGTATGGCTTACAATAGCTACGTCTGGAAAGTAAGTTGGATCATGAAGCACAGTTTTAAGATAATTGGCTTGAAAATATCTAATTGCATTCATATAGGATGTGTAAGTATCGATTCCTATATGAATTCGGGAGAGCTCAAAAATGATAATGTCATGTAGAAATCTATCTCTAAAAGATAATCCTTTTAATTCTAATTCTTCTTGTATATCATCAAAAAAAGAGAAATTATTGCAATATATAATGTATTCAAAAAAACCTGTAAAGCCAGAAAGGGCTTTCAGCATTAATTTTTCAACGTGATTAATTCCTTCATAATTTATTTCTGACGCGGGTACAACTACTACATCTCGAAACCTCCTAAGATATTGAGGTCTTATAGGTGTTAAATCTCCCTTATTAATAAAATGGTCAATTTTATAGAATAGTTTTATAATATCTTTCTTTCTACCGCGTTTTTGTTTCGGTTTACGAGGAACACTATTAATGAGTTTCATTGCTGTCCTGTAATCTTTCTGAATGCTCATCACATATACTTGTTTTTCTACCTCAAATATATAATCTGTAATTTGCATTTGAGCCATCGAGTCTTTATTTTTATATTTTAAGATAATCAATTGTTTTCCTCGTTTTTTTATAGTTAATAATTTATAAGCCAATTTAAATGTTTTGGTTCATTATATGCATTTTATTAGAGTCTTTCATCTAATATAACCATTGATTTATTTATTGAAATTCAGATCTTAAAAATAAAATCTGAAGCAATGAATTATTATTAGATTTTATCTTAATTCAAGCCAATTATTTCTAAATTTGCGACAAAAATTAATCTTTGATAATTAGATATTTAGTCGGAATAAGATTTAAAAGATTTTAAAATAAGAATTAATTATAGATTTAAAAAAACACTCAGTAGTAAAAGATAAAATTAAAAAAAAGAAAAAATTTAGAGTGAAATTTTCACTAAATTCTTAAAAAGAGAATGTTAATTATATTTCATCCAACATTTCTTGAATGAGATCAGAAGCTATGCTCGTAATCTCTCCAAAAGTCATCGAGTCTTGAAGATTTCCTTCGATTACAAGGTCTCCTGCCATATAGGCGGAGGTTCCATCAATCTCGCCAGACATTAGACCTGCAAGGGTTTCATCAGTGGCGATAAAGGTTGCCGTGACATCACTTCCTTCTCCTTTACCATAAGTTAACTTATCCTCTTTAATCGCACACCAAAACTTAAGATCAGAGTCTTTTGAGGTGAATTGAATGCAAAGTTCTACATCTTCCATTTCTTCTTTTACTTCCTCTTCTTCAGCAGCTACTTGGCTAAGTACTTCGAAGACTTGAAAGATATCTTCCGTACTTCGTTCAACTTCTCCATCTCTTTTTGCTTTTAACTCTTTTAATAAAGCTTCATCAACCATTTTCTATATCACAAATTTTTTAATTTTTATTTATTACATTTAGAAAAAAAATAGAAGTTAAAAATATTTTTTGAAAATTATACTATTTATTTATTATTAAATTTGAATTGAATTTAAATATTTATGGTAAATTAATAAAATTCAATTAAAAATTTTAAATATTTTATTAAAACAATAAATAATTTGCCTTGAACTTGAAAAAACATTCTTTTACTAATTGAGAGATTTAATAAAAACTACTTTTATAGTTTCAATTGGAAAACCTTCCTTTAACAATACCTAATAGGGCTAAATGAATGAATTTTTAAATTTTTTTTCCACATAATTTTTTTTCCATTCTTTAGTAAAAAAACAATCAACTATTTTTTCATTTCTTGTTCAAAATAATAGAATGCCCTTTATCATGTATCATTATTATTGAGTTTTACAGATTTATACGAAGATTTTTTAATACTATTTAAAAAAAGAATCAATTTAATAATATTTAGGATTATATTTTTTTTAATAACTCTTCTGTCATTATTTCAAAGGCTTTTTCGACATTATAACCCGTTTTTGAAGAAACTTCAATAAATGATGAAAGATTGTATTTTTTTGAAGTAAGATCTCCATTTTCAATGCTAACTGCTCTAAATTGATGTAAATCTTGTTTAGAACCGATTAACATTATGGGGATATCTCCCGCATATTTCCTAATAATCTGTGTCCAATCTGGTAAATGATCAAGAGTAGTTGTATTAGTTATGTCATATAAGAAAAAAGCACCATTAGCACCCTTACAATATTGAGATAAAAGGAATCTAAATCTTTTTTCCCCCCCAAAATCCCAGAGTTGTAATTTTACTTTTTTATCATTAAATTCCGTGGTTTTGGAATAAAAATCCACGCCAATAGTTAATTTTAAATCTTCTAAAAATGATCCAGAAATATATCTTATGGTTAGGGAAGTCTTACCAACGCTGGCATCACCAAGCATCATTACCTTGAAAGTAAAATCATATTCAGTAATCCTTTCCACCCAGAAAGATATTTTATTTTTTATTTTTTATTTATATTATTTATTAATTATATTTTATTATATCTTTAGTAAATATATTCTTATTAGGTTTTATTAAAGTTTTATATTTCACATTTTTAATTCACTTTATATCAATATAAAAGTATAACTTTAATCTTTATAATATTATTAAAATATTAAAAAGGCAATGAGCAACAACTCCAGGGATTAGTGAGTAGTCAAAAACAATGAAAACTGCTGTTAAAAAAATGCTAAAGGTAAAATAATAGCCAAAATAAGTAATAATAGTTGATAGAGGGACAATAAATGGAGGAATATGATAAAAAGTAAAGCAGATTGATGAAAAAATAACAACTAATAAGATATTTTGTTTATCTTTTAATTTATTTATTATGAATCCTCGAAAGAAGGCTTCTTCACAGATGGCAATAATAAATATATGTAGTAAAATAATAATTATTAATTGAACTAAATTAGGTTGAACAGGAGTAGTTTTTATTGCTCCTTCTTGAGCTTGCTCCACAAAAACTGTTCCAAATATGTTTTTAACAATTATATTCCTAAAAAAGAATAAAATATATCTTCCTATTAAGAAAAAAAAAAACCCCAATCCAATTCCAATAATTATTTTTTCAAAATTCTTATAAATTGAATCCTTATTTTTATGAAAACCCATTTCAATAAACTCTTCCTTAATTGTCTTATTTTCGAGTTTCATAGCAATGATTGCTGGTATGAATATGAGGAGTAATTCAAAAAGCATCAGAATTATCAAAAACCAGGGTTCTAAACCTAAATCAAGACTCATTTTATTTTTAAAACAAATTATTTATTTTCAATTATATAATTCAAAAAATCTAATCTCTCATCACTATTATTATTTCTCTATTTATAATAGTTTTAATGACCCTCAGAAGTAACCTCTCATTTTCAAAAGAACACAGATTTAACGAAAAATCACAGAAGAAAGAAAATTCCATTACCGGTTTAACTAAAGAGCAAATTCTAATTCATAATATTAAAAATATCGCAAAGGATTATGCGGAACTTGAGAAATTAAAAAAAGATTTCTCAAATATCATTCTTAAGGATCAAAATAAGTTAGATTTCTCTGAGTTTATTTCTTACCCTAAATATTATATAAAAGAAAGCAGAATTAAGAAAGACGTAGCAAGCTCAAACATCAGAGGTTTAAATATGGTAAGCGTTGATGGAAGTTCTGCCGTTAAAAGATTTCTAAATGTAGATTTTTCCTTTTTAAAAGCTATAGCAGTTAAATACAATTTCAATGAGAATAACAATGCCAATATTGAGTATTATCCTGATTTAAGTGGTTTTAATAACTATTCCATGCGATGTAATTACATTAATCGAGATGATAATGCTATAGAAACCCAAATATCCATGGATATGACATTAATGGAAATAAATCTATTAAATAAAATGATTATAAAATTAACGGATATCAATTTAATTATTATTGATGGTTCAATTGTAATTATGCCTATTAATCTGCTCTTTTCTAAAGATCCCGAGATTTCTAAAAAATATGATAGACTGCTAAAAGAATATCATAAATTATATAAAAATTGTAAAGAAAAGGGAATAATCTTAATTGGGTCAATTAAAGACACACGAACATCTGCTTTATGCCATTTATTCAGAGATTCCATTCAAATGTTAAAACCTAGTTATTCTAATTTAAGCAATTTCATTAATATAAACTACCGTCAAGTCTTTGAATATTTTTCAGATTTAGAT
Source organism: Promethearchaeota archaeon (assembly GCA_016839905.1). The sequence continues at coordinate 6,216 of JAEOTJ010000086.1, forward strand.
TTATTTAATCGACTCTTAATAAAATCTGAAAGGAGTTGCATTTTTCAATGTAAGCGGGATATAGATAAGATTAGAGATACTGGAATTAAAAAAGAGATTTCTTACTATTTTCCACTTAGTTTTTACGCTTTTTATATAAAAACTGCAAAATATGATACCCCGTGTAGGATTGAATTCTTTATGGATGAAAAGCATTCTATTAAAAAGGCTTCGGAAAAAGCAGACTTAATTTCTTCTTTATTATTACCAATATCTAGCTTAAATGAGTATTATGGTTTACCTATTCCACAAATAGAAGCTCATAGAAGAGCCGTTTTTAAATATGAAGAAATTAATTTGCTATTTGATAATTTAAAAAGGAATATAAGCAAATATGGCATTAATTTGCTTGAAAAACGGAGAAATAGAAGACCATTTTAACAGTACTAGATTTCTAACCTATTTAGGAAAATATCTTCGAAAAAAATATGTTTCTTATTTAGTATTTTATTCTTATATCCTTTTTCTTCTATTTTTTTATTCAATGCTTCTATATTAATTACACTTGAGCTTATATAATATATATAGCATTTTTGTTTTAAATTAAGATAATCTTTAACACGATTAAGAAAAACAAGGAAAACCTCGTATCCTTTTTGTCCTCCATCCCAACTACGATCTATTTTTTTTCTCGTTTGTAAATCATCTATAAGTTTCGAAGATGGTAAATAAGGAGGATTAAATACTATGATATCAAAAGAATGTTTTAGAGAATCAGGAAACGATGCAAAAAGTTCTGAATGAATAAAAGTAATTTCTTTCTTATTATTATTGCTTTTTTCATTTAATTTAGCACATTTTATTGCTTCTTCTAAAATGTCAGAAGCATAAATTTCTGGATTAAATTTCGGATATTTCTTCTTAATCAATTGAAGGAATATAGCAATTATTCCTGTTCCAGTACCTAAATCTAATATCTTTTTAATTTTCTGGATTTTCAACCCATCAAAATAATCTTTGTTAATACTCTTTCTAAAATAATCAAGAATTAAGTAAGTATCATCCGAAGGAGTATATACATTTTTATAATCACATTCGATTATGGGATCGGGAATTTTTAGAAATTTTTTCACCAAAAAATTTTTAATTTAATTCTATTAATAATTATAAAATATTTTACTTAATTCAATGAAATCCAGAACTTTTAATTGGGAAACTTTTTCATTTCCAAAATTATTATCTTGGATATATCTAAGGATTTCTTCTTTTTTAATGTTTAATTCTCTTCTTTTTTTATAAAAGAGTTCTATAGCATTAATAAGATTTTTATTCTTAAATGGCATTATTCCTGCAATGAATTCTAAAAAGAAATTTTTTTTTACACTATTCATTAAAAATGGGTCAATTTTTTCTCTTGGGATTAAGTTTATGAGGGAAAGCTCAATATTTGGGATAGGATAGAAGCTCTTTGGTGATATATTAAATCTCTCTATTGGTCTCATAAAAGCATTTACGGATAAAGTAATCCTAGAGAATTTTTTATAATTATTTTTATTAAAAAGTCGATCTGAAAGACTTTTTTCAATAATTAAAATACCTTGAGGCGGTTTTTCATTAAAGAATACTTTTTCAAGAATTGGTCCTGTTATTGAATAAGGTATATTTGAAACAACTTTATTACACAATGGAATCTCAATTTTTAATAGATCATCATTAACAAGCTGCAAATTATTATATTTTGAGAATTTTTTTTCCAGATAATCACATAACCTAGAATCAATTTCAACAGCATGAACTTTTTTGACCTTTTTTATTAAAGACTCCGTCAAAAAGCCTAATCCCGGACCGATTTCTAAAACTACATCTTCTCTTTTTAAGTTTGAAACTGAAATAATTTTATCTACAACATTCTTATCAATTATAAAATTTTGACCTAAGTATTTTTTAGGCTTGATATTTAATTGGTTTAAAATCAGTTGTATGGTTGATTTATTCATATTTTTATTCGTATTTTTTAGTTTTACTAAAGAGATAATACTTTACATCTCTTTGAAGTTCCTTGATGATTCGCTGTGCGATCTGTTTTGCTGGATGGGAGAGACTTGTACGATCTGAAATATCTTGAAATGTAACAAATTTTTGTTTTTCTCTAGCTTCTAATATTTCCCACATGTGTTTCTTTCCTATACCTGGTAGAAGTTTTAAAGCATGCATTCTTGGAGTAATTGATGTAGAATAGTTGAAAAAATTGATAAATTTTTCTTCATAAATCAAGACTTCTTTTTCCAGAATTGGTTGAAGTAATGCCTTGGAAGTAGCAGTTAATTCTTCATAATCCATCTTTTTTAAGACTTCTTTTAATTTTCCTTCCTTTAAAAATGTCTCATAAGTGCCTTTCTCTTGAATTTTAGGGCTATTATGTTTATCAGTTTTTACTTCATATAACACCCAATCGGGAAAAGTAATGAGTTGTACAAGAGAGGATTTTGCCCAACTTGGCCTATCTTCTGCAGGATGACCATGTAGCAATAAATCTAAGATTATTAATTCTCTTTGTTTCTTTATAAATTGTTTTTTCTTTCGAGGTCCTCTGTTTCGGTAAGGTCTTCCTTGGGGAGGCCTTCGAAATCGATCTCTTCTCTCCATACCAACCAAATATCTTGTTTTTTACTTTTCCTTTATCCATAATTATTTTTATTTTTTTTGAAAATAGAATTGGAATTTCAAGTGAAGGTAAGATCTATTATAAAAATTAAAGATTATACATCCTTATAAATTCTTCGGTGTTTTGAAGATTTTTATGAAGTTTTTAATTCTGATATTTGATATAATAATTCTTGAAGTTGGTCCTCATCTAAGGTTTTTCCAGAAAAGCTTTTCTCTAAGATCATTCGAATTTCTGGAATCGATTTAGGATCAATATTTACGATATTAATTGCGTAAATCTCCTCAATATCATATCTATTGATTAAGAATTTCTTAATTTTTTTAGCATCTTTATCTGACATTTTTGCAAATTGATTTACATAGTTATATGTAATTTCTTGAAAATGAGACATGCCCTCTTCTTCATTATCGATTTGTGATATTCTTTCTTTAACAAGTTCCATAATCTTTTTTACTTCTGGAATTGAGACCGTTTTTTCATCAATTTTTCTGCCAGACATATTAAATCAGATTTTAATTTTTATTTTATTGGAATCATAATTTATTCTTAAATGTTCTTTTCCAATGATTAGTAGTTTTTTAGAATTACCTAATTTTACCTCAACTTCATAGCACCGCCCCCTTTTACCTATAATCGTACCTGTGCGACCGTGATATCGTCTGTGGGGCATTCCACGGCGGTGTTGGCTGGGATCTGTTATAATATCAACTTTATCATTAATCTCATAATAGATTAAATATTTTTCAATGGAGCCAAGACCCCTATCACGCACATTTTTTCTATGCTTGCTCCTTGTTTTGTTCCTGTAGCCCTTATGCAGAGTAATTTTATTCACCTTTATTTAAATTATAACGAGTATTTAACCAGTATTATGTATTATAACTTATTTATTTTATGATTTTAAATCGTTAATATTTAATTTCAATTACATCTAATTCTTTACAGATAAGTGGGACATTAAAAACTTCAGCGAAGGATGGTGAAGTTCGATTTTCATCACCGTGAATTAATTCTTTAATGTATGTTCCTCCTTGAGTCTCAATCGTAAATTCATATAAGTTCGGTTTAATGTAAGCCCCATCTATTTTATATATGTATTTTTCTCTCATTAAATCAGCACGTCGATGAGATACTCTAATAGGAGTTTTTTGTTGGATTTTTTGACTTTCAAGTTTAATTTTTAATTTATTTACAATATCTTCAAAATCTTCTATCCATATCTCTTTTTCTGATTGGACAATAGCTTTATAGACTTTTCTTGTATTTTCTGCATCAATTTTAATCTTTATGACTTCTTTTTTAGTACTATATTTAAGATCTGAAATATTTACTTTTCCTTTATTAATTTGATTAACTTTTTCTAATATTTTTTCTAAATCTAAAGTTCTAATCTTAGGATCTTTTAATTCTAAAATAAAGGGTCTTCCAGTACCCAACATTCTTACATCAATATCTTCTCTACCTGCACCATGAAATTTAGAACTTGAGGCTTTAGTAGCTTTGACAAACTCAGGACTAATTAATTCCTCTACGCTAGTTTCATATTGTTTACCTGAAAAATTACATAATTCACATCCTTTACCTAAGCATTTCCTGCAATTCCAATGAGTTTGAGGAATACCTCTTATTAATTTATTATATCGTCCAGCTAAAAAAACAGGACGAAATAATATTTCTATATCAAAAGTATTAATATTAAGGTTAAAAATAAAAACAACATCTGGATTATTAAATTCTGGAGGCTTATTTAACGTTTTAGATAATTTTTTTCCTAAATAACGATTGAAATGGCTTTTAAATGATTCTGCTTCCAAAAGATTAAATTCTCCTTTAAAATAATCTTCTTGATTAATAATTTGGGAATCAAGGCGTGTTCCAATTAAAAGATTATCGAACTCAATACTATTACTTAATTCTTTTGCTTTTAAAATATATTCTTGAATATATAGAAAAATATCTTGACATAGAAAACATTTCTGATCTAATCGAGTTTTTGAATAATCATAGCCTTCATTTTCTAATACTTTTTGAGCTGGTGAAAATCTAGCATTTTCTGCTAAAATTTTTAAATTTTTTAATGATTCAGTCTCATTTTCTTGGGAATTTCTAAGAAACCTACTATGATTTTCTAAAGTTAGAGATAAAAGTAAAGAGTTTCCTCTTTCTTTATTTGTTGTATTCGATCCTAAAAGAGAAAACATTCTTCCAAGGCAACAAGGACAAATATAATATTTTTTATATATCTCTAAAACTTTCTCAAATAAAGTCATACTCATTATATTAAAAGAAATGATAATATTATTGTTTTATTATTATTATATCAACTGCTTGTTGAAATTCTATAAAAACTTATAAATATCTATAAAAAACCAAAAAAATAGCACTCCCTCCCTTTTTAAATTTACCGAATGTTTTCTATCCTTTAAGGAAAAAATAACTAAAAAGGTGATACACTAACTCACTCAAGAAAAACCAATACCTTTCATTGGCCTCTATTATCAACACATGCTCACTTGATGGATTTGCTCATTCATTACCCTTTTAAGTGAGTACTCGAACCATATTTGGATTCTGGGAAGCATTTCCCGCCGTTTATAAG
>JAEOTJ010000381.1 GCA_016839905.1 Promethearchaeota archaeon
ATCAGTGACAGCAATGGTAGGTTCTTGGTAGATTTAGTAAGAAATAAACAAATAAGAACAGATTATCTTTCGGGATTTATTGGAGCTTTAAAAATGTTTGGAGAGGAAACATTAGGAAATATTAGAGATATCTCAATAAATGGATTAGACATTGAAATGCTTATTGTGAGCAAATATAATTTAATATGTGTTGCAATTATAGATGCGGACATCCCGGAGATCAATTTTAGGAGAGGATGTGAGCGAGCTCTTGATGTTTTTTATTCCCTCTTTAAGGATAAAATCGAAGGATGGGATGGATCCCTGGAAACATTTAGAGATTTTAAAGAACTCTTGAATGAACAGATTTTAAGATATTTTGAAGAATTAGCAGAATATGGATATTCAATTGAATAAAGAAAAATAATAATACTATTTCTTCTTTAAGTTGCGGCAATAACATCAATTTCAATTAATGTATTATTTCCAGGTAAATTAGACACTTCTACGGTAGTTCTTGCTGGGAAGTTTTCCGTAACATCATTTTGCTTAAAAAATCTCTTATAGACCAGGTTCATTTTTTGAAAAGATGCGAGATCTTTAAGAAAAACTGTCACCTTGACGATTTTAGCAACACTAGCACCAGCAGCTTCTAATATCTTTTTAACCTTTTTAAAAACAGATAACGTTTGTTCTTCAATATCATTCGTTTCAGCTATGGGTATTTGTCCTGATATGAAGATTAAATTATCTACTTTTACCGCATGACTATAAGGCCCTGCTTTAGGCATTCCTGCATTAATAATTTTAATATTGGTCATATTAACATTTATATTCTATTTAATCATTTTTTTATTATTATTTTAGTTAATCAATTTTATATTAATTGTTTTATTATTTGGACAAAGAATTTATCGTGATTGGTAAAGTTTAATGGTTGAAAAAGCTAAAATCTGGATAATGTCTTTTGAATATGCAGGTATTGCAAAGGTAGGCGGGCTTGGTGAAGTTCCCGCAAATCAAGCAAGAAATCTAATGGATCAATTTGAAATAACTGTTTTTATCCCATCACACGGTCAAATTGAACGCTTAAAGACCATTTATAAAGTAGAAAAGTTGCCAATCAACTGTGTTGGACAATTAAACACTTCAATACTCGGAATAAATGAATTACCGAGCAATTATAATATTACTTTTTATAAATTGAATATTGATAAAGTTAGAATTATATTATTATCGGGAGAAAATGCCTTTACAAGTAAATTTCTAAATGATAAGATAGTATATAATCCTGATACAATCTCAGGAAAATTATGTCTTTTTAGCATTGGAATGCGCTATTATATTAAAAATCTGATAAAATTTCAATCAAATGAAATGCCAGAAATCATCCACATGCATGATTATCATGTCGTTATTCCATTCATAGGAATTAAACAAGAATTATATGGCTCTGATGATGATATACCCTCCATTATAACGATTCATTTATTAACCTGGCCACGATATAATATTGATTTTTATAGAGCTTGTGGAATAGATGATACACCAATTGAAATTCTTCAAAAAAATGGTAGTAAGTCACTAACAATAGAAGAAATTTTTGCTTTATGTGGAGATTCGGATAAATCTTCTCCACCAACTGTGGAAAAGGTCGGTGCTGTTGTTAGCGATTTGGTAACCTCGGTTAGTAAATCCTATTTAGAAACTGATATTATTCCGAATTTAGGGAAAGATTTGATAAAATTTAAATCTGATTTCATTTGGGATGGATGTGATTGGGACTATGATGAGATATTTCATAAAGTGATTAATATGCACGACAAGGAAATATGTGAAGTTTTAGGAATTCCAAATAAGTCTGATATTACAATTAAAAAAATGAAGAATTATCTTTTAACACATAAAATTGGGCACTTAAGTCAAGATCCATTAATTAATTCTGAAAATGTATTGAAGTCTATTAATGAGATCTCTGATGGAAATCTTTTCATAAAAAATGGCAATGTCAACGCTTTCTCTGAAAGTGGTCCCTTAATAATAGCTACTGGAAGAATATCACCCCAAAAAGGATTTGAAACTATATTTAAGGCGATTCCCGAAGTAATTAATATTATACCTAATGCTAAATTCCTATTATTGATTTTACCGACAGATTACAGCCTAAATGAAATAAAGAGTTATGCTAATTTTGTTAAGCAATATCCAAAAAATCTAAGAATAATATTCGGTGTGGTTCCAGATATTTTTTTTTTAGCCCATATCGTTGCTGATGTTTATGCCATACTTTCTCGGTGGGAACCTTTCGGTATTATTGCATTAGAAGCTATGGCAATGAAATTACCTGTGATTGCGACAAGAGTAGGTGGTCTGCAAGAATCAGTTATAGATGTAAGGGAGGATTCTGAAAACGGCACGGGTATCCTAATTGAAAAAGATAATCCAAAAGAAATGGTACAAGCTTTAATTTCGATTTTTAAATTAGCCGAAATTTCTGAAAAAGTTAAAAATGGTATGTCTATTCACGATTTAGAAATAATGTTATTGGTTAATGAAATTCCAGACCCAATTTTACAGTCAAGAGTATTGCTTGATGCGAACTACTATAATAAAATAAAGCAGAACTGTTATAGGCGAGTAAACAATAATTTTAAATGGGATATTGTATCTAAAAAGTTAGTAGATTTATATTCTAAAGTTTTAAACTTAAATTCTATTTCATAATAGAATCGAAAATCACTGATTTTATCAAAAAAATTAACAAGATTTTAATTTTTAATTTAGTAAATATATTCCATCCTTGAATATTAAAACCATATGGATATTTAACAACTATAGACTATAGCTCATTGTACCATTTAGAATAAAATTGTTTCCAAAATATTAAAGCCTTAAAATTATGTTTTTTAAATTGTTGTAAAAAAGGCAAATAATTATCAATATAACTTTTTAATAATTCTTTTAATGAATAATCTCTTGAAGGTCTCTGAACTATACAAGTCTTTAGTGGATTCTCAGGTAGCTTCCACCACTCTCTGATAAATACACTGCCATATTTTTTTTCAAAATAATCTATGTTTTGATATACATATATATTTGCATAATTTGAAAAGAGAGTTGGGCTAATTTGAATATTTTCGAGAGATTCGAAATTCTTAAGGAAATCTACTGAATCATTAAATGATTTTTTATCCTCTCCTGGAAATCCACATAAAATATTTAACCGACAGTAAGTCCCTTCGGTTGTAATATATTTTTCAACAATTTTTCTCATTAACTCTAGATGATTATCTGGATTTTCTGTTTTATGCATTTCTCTCAAGAGTCTTGGGTTTGCGGATTCAAAACCATAGCCCACGACAAGTCTAGCTTTTCTAACCTTGTTAATTTTCTTAAGATCATTTCCCATCGTTTCTACTCTGCTCTGACAAGCAAAAGAATATTGTTCATGCAAATTATTTGTCAGGATAAAATCTAAAATTTTATTGTTAATATTAACTCTATTAAATGATTGATCAGCGAATGAAATTTTTGATATCTCTGGATCGTAATCATCTACAAGATTCATTACTTTCTTAAATTGAGGTATAAAATTTTTAAATGTATATTCTCGGAATTTCCAGTTTTTAGCACAGAAAGAACATTGATAAGGACAGCCCCTTGATATGTACATCTCAAAATTAAACCGATTTTTATAGGGGTATTTTCTCAAGTATAATTCATAATCCGGAAAAGGAACAGTATTAAGGTTTATCAAATCAGACGAAGTTTTAATAATTGGTCCTTTATTCATTATTGGTTTTGTTAAAATATTGCTTTTAAATAACTGTAATAGCATGCTTTCTGCTTCACACCGAATAATATAATCATAAGGCGAATCTTTATATGTGAAATCTTCTGGAACTGCAGTAGGGTGATAACCCCCAACAATTATATTAATATTTGGAAATTCTTCTCTTAGGATATTAGCTATAAAATCGGCATAGGAGTACTGAAAACTAGTATAACAACTAATTCCCACATTTTGAAATTCTTGAATGTTATTATTTTCTAATACTTTCATTAATGCCGGTTTAATCCGTGCCTCATCTGGAATTCTTAATGCTAAGTCTGGATATTTGTCAGATTCTACTCTTAAGTCAATTATATCCGTTTTGATATTTCCATATTTTCTTAAATAAGACGAAATGGTGAGAGTTCCAATAGGAAAGTCGTTATAATATAATCCTTCTTGATATTTATCTATATAAAAGAATTCAGGAATGATGAATAAAATGTTTTTTTCATTGTTTTTTGACATTTTTTTATTTTTTATTACTCTAATTTGTTTTAATTAAAAATAAAGGAGAGTTAATATATATAATAACTAATATAAAAAAAGTTATAATAACCCAACAAATTCTAAGGGGGAAAAAAAAATATCTACTCCAAGGGAACTTCATGGAAAGCGGTTATTTGGGTATGCCTTCGGGTATTTTGGAATATTCCTGACTAATATCTTAATTGGTGTTTTTGCATTTCAATTCTATGCATATACCGTTAATCTAGCTTCAATAATCACTGCTATAGGAATTTCAATGTATTTAATAATCGGGGCATTCTCATCAATTATATTTGGTGTTATCACGGATAATAAAATCCCTGGAAAACTCGGCAAACGTCGTCCATTTTTATTATATGGTTTACCTTCATGGTTTTTAGCGAGTATTTTAATTTGGATGCCCCCATGGAAATGTCCTAAAACAAATTCTTTATTTCTACCTACAATTTTATACTTTTTGATAATCTTATTTATTCAAGCAATTTCGGGCTCAATAATATTAAGTGGTTATAATGCAATGCTACCAGAACAGTCTCAGACACATGAAAACCGGAAAAAAGTAGCGTCTATAACAACTATATTAGTAATTATAGCTTCGATTCTTGCATTGTTATTACCATTAATGGTAGAAAGTTTGCTTGAAGACCCAGAGAAGGTGGAATGGTGGAACCCATCTGGAGAAACAATACTTTATTACATGCCTATGATTGGATTTATATTTGCTTTATTTGGTATTATTTCAATTTTATTAACTTTTTTTTCTGTAGATGAGAGCTTTCATTCATTAAATAAAGATGTTGATTTTAAGAAGAAATCCCTTAATGATACTTTTAATCAGATGATAGTTCCAGCAAGAGATAAAAAGTATAGAAAATTTCTTGTTGTACAATTCTTTATTAATGCATCTGGAAGAGTATTAGGCATTCTCGTTATTCCATTTTTAACTTATATACTAATGTTCAGGAAAACTGAATTTTTTATATACATTATTATCTCAATTAGTTGTAAGTTCGGCTGGTTTTACGTTTTGAAGAAAGTACTTGAGAAGAAAAGGTTGATTAAAACAATTAAGATATGCATTTTTATATCCATTATTGTCTCTTTCTTAGAACTATTATTTTTAATCCCCATGTTATCATTTAACCTTAAAATTATCCTTTTTATAATAACAATTGGAACACTTTTAGGAACTATCTATTCTTTTGGATTATTTTTAAATCCTCTTGCAGGAGCTTTAGTATATGAAGCTGCAGAAAAGCAAGAAGAAATTAATATAGATGAGGCATTAACAAAATTATCAGGTTCATATTTTGGATTACAATCATGTATTATTGCTTTTGGTCAAGCTTTTGCCTCTATCATGATGGGTCTTTTTCTTACCGGAGAATCTAAACATAATCCTACAGTAATTACTCTCTGTCTATCTCTCATGGGTGTTTTTTATGTAATTAGTTGGATATTTATGAATAGAATTAATCTTGATTCCAAAAAGGATATAAGTCCAATTAAAGAATAGAGTTAATTCTGATTCCAAAAAGGATACAAGCTCTGGATTAAGGCATTTTTTTTATCCGAAACTATTTCTAATTCCTTTCTTACCCATTCAGAAATCCATTGTAATTTATCTTTAAACCGTCGATCCATAAAAATTAGGCTACCTTTATCCTTGGCTTTTCTAATTGGACGTCCAGAGGCTTGATTTGCTCTTTGAATTGCGGGATATAAATAAGCAAAATTCCACCCTTGTTTTTCAAATACTTTATCATAATATTTTATTTTTGCATTAACTCGAGGAGTTGGTAAATGGTAAGGGAATCCAGCAATAATAACAGAATTCATAAAATCTCCGGGATAATCTTCTCCTTCTGAGTTTCTACCTCCACAAACTCCTAACAAAACAGCACCATTATTAGGACTATTTGCCATTGACTTATAATCTTGAACTAATGCAGCATTTTCTGAGGCTGATAATCCGGGTTCCTCAATGAATAATTTTTTTTTACTTTTTAAAACTATAGATTCTATACCATTTGAAATAAGACCATTTAGGATTTTATAAGAAGCACAAAATATACCCACATTAGCAGGAGTGCTGTATAATACTTCACTTATTTTTTCATTTATTTTCTTAAACATTATTGGGGTTCTATTGTCTCTTTTAGTATCTACTCCTTCTGTGATTATTGCTTTAATATTTTCCTTTTTAAATGGAGATTCAGCTTTTATGCCTTTATATCCCTTGCCACTATCATTTAATCCCATTAAATTATTAAATACATATGGATTTACCGTACCGGAGAGCCCCAAGCTTGAATAACAATTCTTAAGAATATGCATAGCAATCTCTCTTGGGTCTAAAGCAACAATTTCTAGTGCAATTGACTTTTTTCCTTTTTTTTCCTTAATGTTATAACAAAAAAAATAATTATCTAAAGAATATGTTTTAATCCACTTAATCCAGAATTCTGCTAGAGAACCAAGATAATCTCTTGAAATTTCTCCATTAGATAAACGTTCTTCATGGATAGAGATGCTAAAATCCAGTATCTCATTAATAAAGTTTTTAAAACTATTTAAATCTAAAAATCCTAATTTCTTATAAATCAGCTCCACCAGGATACTTGGATTGATTTCTTTCTCGAAATTTAGACGTGTCTTTTTTTTTCTCAAGTGGTCCATCAAGATTCTGACAAAACTTTGCATTAGAATTGGAGATTGGAACATTTCTAAATCTTTTAGACATAGTTTTAATAAATATGGGGAAATTTTATCTGAATTAACATCCGTTGCTACATCAATAATGTTATGACACTCATCAAAAACTAAAATACAATTTGAAATTTCCTGACCAATAAATTTCAGGAAAGAATCTCTTATAAAAGGATTAAAAATCCATTGGTAATTACATATAATGACCTTCATTTCACTTAGTAAAAATTTACTTAGAAAGTAAGGGCATAGTTTATTCTCTTTACAATAGTATATTAAATCTTCTGCATCAACTGGTTTATAAAATAATTCAGGATTAATTAAAATAGGACTTTCGGCCTTATCCTTTTTTTTCAATAGATTTATAAAATGAATACAATTTCTATTTTTTCTTAAATCTGTACAAACGGACATAGATTCCTTTGGATTAAGCTTTAGAGATAATAATGTCTTGTTTAAGCACATTTCATTTCGACCTCTAATTGAAAGGCCATTGACTTTAAAATCTAGGTTCTTCTCCTTAACTAGCTTATTTATTTTAATTAGTTCTTTAATTACTCTGGCATTTTGAGAGTGGGTTCGACACATATAAATTATCTTTAAATCTTTTTCAAAAGCAACTGGTAATAGGCTACTTAAAGCCATAATAGTTTTACCTGTTCCATTAGGGGCAACTAATAGAATGATTTTCTTGTTTCTTGCACTCTCCTCTATTTGAGAAATTATATTTTCCTGACCTTGTCTAAATTGTTCATAAGGAAAGAATTTAATATAATTTATAGTACGAGCACCAACACTTAGATTCATATATATTGCTATTTTTTAAAACATATATAAATGAACAGTATAAAAATTTATTTATTAATGTGTTTTTTATTTAGAAAATGAGTGAAGAAAATTATATCCCCTTAAGAAGTTTTATTACAGAGAATTTTTTAAGAGATTTAATCTTATTTTCATTCTTATTTGTATTATTTCTTTCTCAAGCATGGGAAAATTTTATTTTATTATTATTCCCGCTGATTACATACGGATTTTCTATATTTTTCAGGATGATTCATGTAAATAAATGGAAAACAGAATTTAATAACATCCCAGTCAGATATTATCCATTAGGAACAGAAAAAAAACACGCAAATCGTTTAAGTTTTTGTGCCCTTCTTCAATTAATTTTATTATTTTGGATAGGAGCAGAAAGCTTGTACCATCCTCAATTAATTGATGATTATACATTCTTTTTTATTACAATTTTTATTTTTTTATATACATTTGGCTTTTTTTGGATATTCATCGATTCATGGAAATATACTAAAATTGAATTCGTATTCAATGAAATTGATTATAAAAACAAAAAATTATTTGATAGTTTTGAGAAGATTATTTCTTTCTTAAAAATTAAAAGTTTTAAAAAGATTATAATTATAATTATGTTGACATTTCTAATTTCAAATGGATTAAATGTATTTTTTTCCATAACAACTATAAATATTCCTTTCTTTTATTTTTCACATGAACTCCCTGGTACAGGAATAGAAAATTCAGATCCAATGTATCTTTCATATTTCATCTATTTTACTTTGATAATACCTCCAATTCTCTCTATTATCTTTTTTAAAATGTGTTATAGCCAAATTAATAATGTTAATATGGAAAAATTAAATAAAATTCTCAATCCCTTACCAGAACATTATCAGAAAAAAGTTATTGAAAATTTGAAGGCATTAAATAAAAGATTTCAAGAAGAATTAGAATTAGAATAATTATATTCCTTTCTTTTTTATGATGGCATGAGTTAAAGTTTCAAAGATTTTTTTAATATTTTCACCTGATTTTGAAGATGTTTCAAAAAAGTAATCAATATTGTATTCTTTTTGAAATTCCTCTGCCTCACTCCTCTCAACTTCTCTTCTATCACTCGCTAAATCTGACTTGCCACCTACCAATATAAAAACAGGTTCCGAAGAAATACCTGAAACAATTTCATACCACTCAGGTAAACTTAAAAAACTTGAAATTCGTGAAAGATCATAACAGAAAATACAACCATATGCACCCCTGCTATAATTCGGGAGAAAGAATCGAAAGCGTTTTTCTCCAGCAAAGTCCCATATTTGGAGTCTTACCAAGGTATTCTCATTGATTTGGACATCATAAGTTGATAAATCTGTTCCTATAGTAATTTTCATTGGTACAAAATGCCCTGTAATTAATCTCTGAACCATTGTGGATTTCCCAACACCTCCATCACCTACAACAATAATCTTAAAATATATTGTTCGTTGCGTCATAGTATTTTCTAATGACATTTCTAATAATATTCTAATTAAATAGTAAATATATTAGATTTTTTTAAACTTTAGTTTTGCAATAACCAATTATTATAAATTTAAGGATTCTAAAAAAAGAATTTAATAAAGAATGAGAAAAATATTTATATTTCAATCCTTATGTTTTCTTTTTTAAAATTTCACGGGTTAAAGCTTCAAAAATTATTCTGTTATTTTCACCCGATTTTGATGAAGTTTCAAAAAAACCATTTAAGTTATATTCTTTTTGAAAATTTTCTGCCTCAATTGTCTTAACTTCTCGACTTTCATTAGCTAAATCCAACTTACCACCTACCATTATTAAGACGGGATCTAAAGCATTCTTAGAAACAATATCATACCACTCTGGTAAATTTTGAAAACTTGAAATTCTCGTAATATCATAACATAGAAGGCAACCAGTAGCTCCACTGCTATATTTAGGAAGAAATGTACGAAAGCGTTTTTCACCTGCGAAGTCCCATATTTGAAGGGAAACTTCCAGATTTCCCTCAAGTTGGAAGGTATACATTTTCAAATCAGTTCCTATTGTAATTTTCATTGGAATAAACTTTCCAGTCACTAATCTCTGGACCATGGTAGACTTCCCGACACCCCCATCGCCAACAATAATTACCTTAAAGAGGAATTTTTTTAGCTCCATTGTTTTTAAAATATTTTTTAAAGAGTAGTATTTAAGTAATTAATGTATTGATTTTTTTTAACTTTTTTTAATTAATTTATTATCTAATAACTCTTTTTCTTAATAATGTAATTTATTAAATTACCAAGAGATTTATTCTTCTTTTCCTTCTAATCTAATATTTAAAAAAATCTTAAAAAATTTATTTAGATATTAACTATTCTTTTCTAAAATAGCACGAGTTAAAGTTTCAAAGATTTTTTCATTATTTTCACCCGTTTTTGAAGAAGTTTCAAAGAAATAATCAATATTATGTTTATCTTTGAATTCCTCCACCTCATTTTTAGGAACAGCTCTTTTTTCCCCAGCTAGATCTGCTTTCCCCCCAACTAAGATATAAACTGGATCTGTAGCATTTTTACTAACGATTTCAAACCATTCAGTTAAATTCTTAAAACTAGAATATCGGGACATATCGTAACATAAAAGACACCCACTAGCACCACTGCTGTAATTCGGGAGAAATATCCGAAAGCGTTTTTCACCAGCGAAATCCCATATTTGAAGTGCTACTAGTGTATTATCATCAATTGGGATAGAATACATTTTCAAATCAGTTCCTATTGTAATTTTCATTGGAATAAACTTCCCTGTAATTAACCTCTGAATCATTGTAGATTTCCCAACGCCCCCATCACCTACAACAACTATTTTAAAGAGGAAATTGCGCTGCGCCATTTTATATGAAGATTAAAATAAAGATTGTTTTATTAATAATATTATTATATAAAAAAAAGATAGATTTCTATATATATATATTAACAAAAACTCAAAAAAAAAAAGAATTTCTTATTAAATACTACGAAATCAAAGATTATTTATTAGACAAGATTAAATCCATGAATTTCTCATAATCATCTATATTCAGGAGATTATTCTCTACTGCTTTTACGAATTTATGTTTTCTTTCAGCATTAGATTCTAGACTTCCCATGTTAACTTCGCCTTGTTCAGAGATCATTTTCGCCTTGACTGCATCCTTCCATAATTTTTCAC
>JAEOTJ010000087.1 GCA_016839905.1 Promethearchaeota archaeon
CCAAGCCAATTTTATTACAATCTCTAACCGTTAATTGCCAGACACATTCCATTCCAGTTTCCCTTTGAATTATGTGAGTTGCTGCCATTGAGTTAATAGTGACGATTGCCAATGGACTGTCTGTTACATTAGCGGCATGTACATATGGGGCCATTACTTTTGCCTCTTGAATAGTATGAGAAAGATCGCAAGTTTTTTCAGGTTCAAGTTCGCCCGTGAGTATGAATTCCCCTTTAGCTAAGGCCTCACCTATTTTTGAATAAGTTTTCTTTTCTGACATTATTCATTCACCTCCATACTACTTCTCGTTGACGTCCTGCTTTACTCCAATCTAGCGGCTCTCTTAATTTTGAGAACAAGTCAAGCCTTCCTAATTCCTTTAGACGTTTGTAAATCAGGGCCCAACCGCAATCTCGAACGTAATTTTCCACTTCACACTTTCCATCAACCATTCCCCCGCAGGGACCATTCATTAATGATTTAGCGCAAGTAGTTACTGGACAAACTCCGCCAGTTTCATTCAATAAACAATCTCCACAACCACGGCAACGCTGGTAAAATCTACCAATTCTTTCCGTCATCCCCATAAACTCTGTATTAGTACCAATGAACACGGGAATTGTAGGGTACTTCCTGGAAAGAGTTTTTATAATGCTAGGCACGCCGAGACCACAGCTTAATGATAAAATGGCATCCGTATTTTGAAGCTCTTCATCGATTTTTCTGAAATCTTTCGCCATTAACCTATTATCACATACTTCTTCTGGAACGATAACCGTTGTGATTTCATATCCCTCTTTTTCGAGTTTCTCGGCCATTTCTTTAGCACCTTCAGTACCTCCCGTTTGGCAAAGCGCCGCACATGACCCACACGAGACAATCGTGATTCTTTTTGTGTTTTTTATCGCTTTTAAAACCTCATCAAAAGGTTTTTTTGTTGTTACTATAGTCATTTCTTTTTCCAATTTTGTAGTTTTTATTCAATTGACATTCAAACTTATGTATTGAAATTAAGACATTTATTAATAGTTTAATGTTGTTTTTTAAAACCAGAGATTAGAGTCTCCTTATCCTTAAAAACGTTTTAGAATCAAAATTTTTTTTTGGTATTTTTACTTTTTTGTAAAAAGAATAAGATTTAAATTCTGTCATAAAAGTATTTATACTTGTATAATAAAATATATCATACAATAATCCATATAGTGCATTCTATAAGGGGGATTATAATTGAGAAGTACAAAACTAAGACAAAAAGAGACAATTACATTATTTTTCATTTTTATAGTATTTTTATTTATTGGAATGGTAAATCTTAGAGATTTTAATAACAAATCTATTAAAGACAATTCAATTCGAAATGATTTTGAGTCACCTCCAATGAGTTCTTCAGGTAATTCCTCAATTTTTGATGGATTGATTATTGAACATAGATTTCAGGCATTTACAATAGATGATCCATATAATTTTTCATACACTTATTTAAGTGGGAATACATTTGGTGTATCTTGGGAGGATACTTTATATTCATGGCAAGAAAGTAATTTAACAAGAATCATGTCAGGGGGATCTTATTTTGGTGATGGAAACCATACTCCAGCTTGGATTTTTACGAATACTACATTATTGGATACAATTCCAATTGGTGTTATTGCTCAAGATGATCATGATTTTATAGTCATAGATGAAACAACTCATTATTACCTAGGTTATGGTATTTTAGATATTTGGGTTTTACAAGATGTTACATATCCTAGTAGTATTATTTGGTATGAGAAATCAACTGGAATTTTATTGAATGGGACATTTGAAACTGGGGTTCTTCCTTATACCTTTCAATTTGTAGGAACTAATGCAGAATTTAACCCTAATGACCATGAACCTGAATTGCTGTTACCATCAGTTTCTCCAACAGAAGGTAATCAAACATCATTTTTTAATTTTTCTGTAATTTATCAGGATCAGGATGATAATACTCCAGTATATGTGAATGTTCTCATAAATGGGACTTCATATACCATGGAAAAACAAGACCAACTTGATGATGATTACATTGATGGTTGTACTTATCAGTTTCTAACAACATTACAACCTGGACTATATAACTATTCATTTCAATGTGCAGATAATAAATATTCTAATTCAACAGTAGTTTTTACTTGGGTAAATGTAACGGATGGAGGAAATAATAATCTACCTAATTTAATTAATGGGCAAATTAATCCTAGTTCGGGTTATAGATACTCAACGATATACAAATTTACTGTCGATTATTCAGATTTGGATAATAATCCCCCTGATTATATCAATATTACGATAAATTCAACAACATATTCTATGGATAAACAAGATTCTTCAGATATTAATTACATGGATGGTTGTATATATACTTACAGCACTATCTTTAATGATCCAGGAAGTTATTATTTCTATTTTAATGCATCAGATGGAATTTATAATTCAAGTGATGGTATATATAATGGGCCATCAGTATTCGAGCATGAATTTCAATTTTTCGATGGTATGTATGTAGATTATTCAAATAACAACACATATTATTCAGATGGTTTTGCTAATTTTTCATATTCCTATGAATCAGAATTGGATTTTAGAGTAACCCGAATAAATCCTTTCGGATATACTTACTGGGATGTGAATGACCAAACAAGAATAATGACAAATTTTAGTGGAGTCTTTGTATACAATAATAATACTCACTCTGCAGTACGGATCCCTACTGAAGTATCTTTAAATGATACAGTTTTAATCTCTGTATTAGGGGAGGGGGATCACTCGTTCAATGTTACTGATGAATTTATTTATGATTTGCCGGGATACGGGCAGGTAGAGGTTTGGGTTTTAGAAGATTTAGATGGTTTTGGGGGATTTGCTTTGTACGAACAGAGTACTGGAATTCTATTAAATGGCACATTTATTATTTCAAGTGGATTACTTAATGATAACCTAAGTATAATTGATACCAATGCCAATTTCTATATCTATTCAAATGATTATGCGCCAAGCTTATCAATGGGCTCTGTTTCTCCATCTAGAGGTAATGAAAATACTGAATTTGTTTTTAGCGTAAATTACACGGATCAAGATAATAACAAGCCAAAAAATATGGATGTCATAATAAATGGGACTTTATATGAAATGGAAAAGCAAAATCCCAGTGATAAAGTCTATACAGATGGTTGCTTATATGAATATTCAACTAATTTAACGCTTGCTCCTTACAATTATACGTATTACTTCGAGTGTTTTGATGGGGAATATTCAAATTCGACAATTATATATAATGATTTGGAAGTAAAGATAATTAATGATTTTGCTCCAAATTTAACTAATCCTTCTGTTGAACCATTAAAAGGAGACCAATTCACCCAATTTAATTTTACCATTCTCTATATGGATGCGGATAATAACACGCCCTCATACGTATATGTTTTAATAAATGAATCTCAATATTTAATGGTGAAACAAAATCCATCCGATGAAAACTTCATTGATGGCTGTCTATTTCAATATTTAACATACCTTTCTCCAGCAGCAAGCAATTATACATATTCCTTCGAATGTTATGATGATAGATTTCTAAATTTTACTATGAATTATACAAATTTAGAGGTTAATGAAACTAATAATTATGCACCTCGACTTTTAAATCCTCAAATCAATCCTGAAAATGGAATGAATACTACGATATTCGAATTCTCGGTTGTATATTATGATGATGACGATAATTTACCCAGCTTCATCAACATAACAATAAATGGAACAGGTACTTTTTCTATGATAAAGAAATTTCCCCCAGATAATACTTCTACAGATGGAATCCAATATTATTATAACACGACATTAGATTGGGGTTTTTACCAATTTCAAATTAATTGTTCTGATGGAAAATATGTCAATTCTACGGGATGGATTATTGGTCCCGAAGTTAATCCATTTTACAGCAATGTGAGTACTGAAGATATGACAATTTTTGAGGATGATTTTGAAGATGGTAGCTATGTCGGAGACTGGACATTAACAGGTTCTGGAGGCGTAGGGACTCATACCTCAAATTCGGGGAGTTATTCAGCATATCACTGCTACGATGCAGGTAGTTTAACATCCAATATATTTGATTTAAGCTCATACAATAACGTAAATATTTCCTTTTGGGTAAGAAAGGGAGATGATACGTTTAGTGAAGATCCAGATATGGACACAGAGGATTTCTTTTGTGAGTTTTATAATACTTTGGGTGTTTGGGAGCAATTGGACTATTTTAGTGCATTAGATCCTGTTGGTCAGATTTATTTAAGATCTCATACATTACCTGCTAATGCACTTCACTCTAATTTTCGGATACGGTTTAGACAAGAGGGAGGATCAGGATCACCTAATGATTATTGGCATTTTGATGATGTAAAAATTAATGTTATGGACTCCTTACGGATTAATTTATTATCACCGAATAATGAGAGTTCCTTTATGAGTGGTTTTCATAATTATAATTGGACAAACTTCGAAGCCTCTTTTGGAACTGTGAATTACACATTACAAATTTCAAATACAACTGATTTTACAGATATTATTTATGAACAACGAGATATCATTGAAACACCAAGCACTACAAATCTAACTGCTTATATTGATTTCTCAAGCATGATATACTATTGGCGCGTCCGTCCAACCTTTGGACCTTTTAAGGGAAATTGGTCCGATTATTTCATATTTAATTTAACTTACAATGAGAACCTTCCAAGCTTAATCTCTGGAGTAGTTGATCCAATTAGTGGAGATCAATGGACACAATTTAACTTTACAGTGAATTATATTGATGTGGATAATAACTACCCTTATTTTATTAATGTAACCATTAATGGTACTTCATTTACAATGATAAAACAAAATCCTTTTGACAATGATTACACGGACGGATGTATCTATCAATATTTAACAACTTTAGCTCCAAATCCATATAATTATTCTTATTTATTTGAATGTGGCGATGGAAAATATTTAAATTCTACAATATTCTATTCAGATTTAAAAGTGACTGAAAGTAATTTTTATACTCCAACACTGATTAATGGTCAGGTTACCCCTACTATTGGAATCAATTCCACGTTATTCAATTTCACGGTAAATTATTTTGATGAGGATAATAACTTACCAAGCCAGATTAACATCACCTTTAATAATACGGGAACTTATCCCATGTTACCCATAAATCCCTTGGATACTAATGTCACGGATGGCATTCTTTACTCTTTCTCAACAACATTAGATTTTGGTTATTATCAATTTGAGATTAATTGCTCAGATACAAATTATCAAAACTCAACAGGTTGGATAATAGGTCCAGAGGTTAATCCTTTCTATGGATTAAGTGTCGGAAGAGAAATTAAAAACGTTGCAATATTCAGAAATACTTTACCTTGGGGTCGAAATTCTAATGAAGAAATTCTTACGGCTAATGGAATAAGTTATGATGTATATGCTCAAGCAAATTTAGGATCTGTTTCACTTTCTGGTTATGATAAGGTTATTATTCCATCAGTACAATCTCAAGCATTTTATGATACATTAACTTCATCTGCTGTTAGAATATGGCTTGAATCTTATGTTTCTTCTGGAGGAATTCTTGAATTGCATTGTGCTCATTACAGTAGTGATATCATTAATGGAGCAATTCCAGGGGGATATAATGTAGTATATTCAAGTGATAATGCTTTAACGATAAATGCTATTTATATTGATCATCCAATTGTAGAAAGTATAACAAACAATGAGATAGATGGGTGGTCATCTTCAGTTCATAATTATCTTATAAATATAAAAGCACAAGATAAAATTATAATATATGATGATACAAATCAATATCCAAGGTTAATAACGAGTAGGTTTGGTAATGGTTTATTAATATATACGGGGATGACTGTTGAACATGGATATTATTATAGTTATAGTAATATTTTAGAAAATATAATTCTTTATGGGGATTCTACTGCTGGAAGTGTACACCTTTTAAAACCATTTAATAATAGTCTTATAATAAGTGGTAATACTAATTTTAATTGGACAAGTTTTGAAATTCCTTCAGTAACAGTGAATTACACGCTACAAATTTCAAATACGACTGATTTTACAGGTATTATTTATGAACAACGAGATATCATTGAAATATCAAATACTACAAATCTAACTGCTTATATTGATTTCTCAAGCATGATATACTATTGGCGCGTCCGTCCAACCTTTGGACCTTTTAAGGGAAATTGGTCCGATTATTTCATTTTTAATTTAACTTACAATGAGAACCTTCCAAGCTTAATCTCTGGAGTAGTTGATCCAATTAGTGGAGATCAATGGACACAATTTAACTTCACCGTGAATTATATTGATGTGGATAATAACTACCCTTATTTTATTAATGTAACCATTAATGGTACTTCATTTACAATGATAAAACAAAACCCTTCTGATATTAATTACACGAATGGATGCATCTATCAATATTTAACAACTTTAGCTCCAAACACATATAATTATTCTTATTTATTTGAATGTGGCGATGGAAAATATTTGAATTCTACAATATTCTATTCAGATTTAAAAGTGACGGAAAGTAATTTTTATACTCCAACACTGATTAATGGTCAGGTTTTCCCTACTATTGGAATCAATTCTACGTTATTCAATTTCACGGTAAATTATTTTGATGAGGATAATAACTTACCGATCCAGATTAACATCACCATTAACAATACGGGAACTTATCCCATGTTAGCAGTAAATCCATTAGACACCAATACCACGGATGGTATTATTTATTATTTCAATACAACTCTAGATTTTGGCTATTATAAATTTCATTTCAATTGTACTGATGGTGGTTTTGCCAATTCAACGGGATGGATCATTGGTCCTGAAGTAAATCCATTTTATGGAGCGGGCATTATAACTCTTCTGACACCTCCTAACACGAGTACTTTTTTCACGGGGATATGTAATTTCACTTGGACAAGCTTAGATTTGCCTCATGGTGCTGTGAATTATACATTACAAATATCTAATTTCTCTAATGTTCTGTTCGAAAAAGATGAAATTAAAGAGTTAGGGGGAATATCTAATCTAACTCAAGGGATCTATTATGATTCTGGTTTATACTATTGGAGGGTTAATGCTTCTTATGGAATGTTTCAGAGTAATTGGTCTGATTATTTCATGTTTAATTTAACTTACAATGAGAACAATCCAAGCTTAATCGCTGGAGATGTCGATCCTATTAGTGGAGATCAATGGACACAATTTAACTTCACCGTGATTTATTTTGATGCAGATAATAACTACCCTTATTTTATTAATATTACCATTAATGGTACTTCATTTACAATGATAAAACAAAACCCTTCTGACAATGATTACACTGATGGGTGCGTCTATCAATATTCAACACCAATAACTCCAAATACATATAATTATTCCTATTCATTTGAATGTGGCGATGGTAAGTATTTAAATTCAACAATACTACACTCAGATTTACAAGTAATTGAAAGTAATTATTACACTCCAACTCTTGTTAATGGTCAGGTTGCTCCAACTGATGGAGATAATTCTACGTTATTCAATTTTACGATAACTTATTTTGATGACGATAATAACTTACCAAGACAGATTAACATCACCATTAACAATACAGGAACATTTTCAATGTTTAAAGCCCTTGTTACAGATAAAAATGTAACAGATGGAATTTTATATTATTATAACACGATATTAGACTGGGGTTCTTATCAATTTCAAATTAATTGTTATGATGGTGCATTCCAGAATTCAACTGGATGGATCCTTGGTCCAGATATTAATCCATTTATTGGTTTTAATTTGACATCTGGATCTGGAACAATTAAATTAAATGAGGTTTGTTTGGATCCAGATTTTATTGAAATGTATAATTATGGAAGTGATATTGTTATGACAGGGTGGTATATGGTGATATATGATGATAATGTTATTGATATTACCTATAATTTCCCCGCAGGATGGACGTTTAGGTGTAATTTTATTGTAGTTTTACATGAAAATACGGGTACTGATACAGATACTGATTTATACACAGGTGGGAATATATATTGGGCTAATCGTCCAATTGCCGTTGGGCTTTTTGATAATACTGGAGCGTGTATAGATTGGGTTCAAACTAGTACTCATATTTTATCGCGGCCACCTGATGCAGATTGGACACAAGATACTACTTGGACTCTGAATAATAATTATGCTTATCGAACAAGTGATATAGATAATGATTTAGCCTCTGATTGGACAGTATCGTCATCTGGATCTCAAGGATCTTTAAATCCAGGTCAAACTGGTCAAACTGGAACAGGTGGAGGTTATAATTTAAATTTATTAACACCTACAAATGGAAGCTTTCTTTTTACAGGGGGGAATAATTTTAGTTGGTCAAGTATAGAAGCACCCTTTGGTCCTGTTAATTATTCATTACAGATTTCAAATACACTTGATTTTTCAAGTATTATATACGAAAAAACGAATATAATTGAGGCATCCACCATTACAAATACCTCTATTCTAGTTAATTATGCTGTTGGTCGATATTATTGGCGTGTTTGTCCAACCTATGGGCCTTTTAAGGGGAACTGGTCAGAAACATTTACATTTGACTTGATCCTCAATGATTTTGCGCCAACCTTGTCATCTGAGATTGTTAATCCTAAAAATGGAAACCAATATACTCAATTTGACTTTAGCGTGATTTATACGGATCAAGACAATAATGCTCCATTTCAAATGAGTGTTTTTATAAATGGAACAGAAAATCCTATGATAAAACAAAATCCCCTTGATATGGACTATACGGATGGTTGTATTTACCAGTATTCCACTCAACTTCCAATAGCACCTTATAACTATAATTATTATTTTGAATGTAATGATGGTAAATATACGGATACTACTATAATTTATAATGATTTAAGCGTAGTATATATGAATTATAATGTACCTAGAATAATGGATGCTCAAGTAAATCCTACTGATGGTAGTGATACAACATTATTCAGTTTTACAGCATGGTATTTTGACAATGATGGGGATCTTCCTAATTATATGAATATAAATATAAATGGTATAACATTTCCAATGGTAAAAGCCGTTCCCTCCGATTTCGATGCAACTGATGGGATTTATTATTATTATACCACGACATTAGACTGGGGATCTTATCAATTTCAAGTTGAGTGTTTTGATGGGGGGTTTACAAATTCAACGGATTGGATAAAAGGTCCAGAAATTAATCCTTTCAATTATCTAAGCGGAGAAATTGAAAGAGTTGCAATATTCAGAAATTCTTTACCTTGGGGTTATAATTCTAATGAACAAATCCTGACTGCCAACGGAATAAGTTATGATGTATATGCTCAAGCAAATTTAGGATCTGTTTCACTTTCTGGTTATGATAAGGTTATTATTCCATCAGTACAATCTCAAGCATTTTATGATATATTAACTTCATCTGCTGTTAGAGTATGGCTTGAATCTTATATATCTTCAGGGGGAATATTTGAAATGCATGCTGCTCATCAAAGCAGTGATCCTATTAATGGAGCACTACCTGGAGGCTACACGGTCGTCTATAATATAGTTGATGCTCTAACTATAAATGCCACCTTTATTAACCATCCTATAGTAGAAAATGTGACAAATTCCGAAATAGATGGATGGTCAAGTTCAGCTCATTCATATATTTCAAATATCCAATCACAAGATCAAATTATTATTTACGATGAAACAAACCAATATCCGAGGTTGATATTAAGTCAATATGGAAGTGGCTTATTAATTTATACAGGAATGACTGTTGAATGGGCTGATGGTCATGGATATAGCAATATTTTAGAAAACATAATACTCTATGGCAGTGAAAATGAGGAATCAATAAAATTAGTAAATCCGAGTAATGATACTATTATTGAAGAGGGAGGTTTGCAGACTTTTACTTGGGAGAATTTTGATGTATCATTCGGTCCTGTAGATTACACGATCCAAATTTCAAAGTTTGCAGATTTTTCTACCATTTACCATGAAATTAATAATATTGTGGAAACCCCTGTTATTACAAGCGTTTCAATTCTCATCGAGGGTCCAGAAGCAAAAGATGATCAAGGCATTTTTGTTTCTACAGTTTTTACTAATGGGACATATTATTGGCGTGTATGTCCAACCTATGGGCCTTTTAAGGGTAATTGGTCTGAAGTATCTAGTTTTTTCGTGAGCATCTCTCCTAATAAAGAGGATCTTGAAGCTTTACAACGATTTGTATCTGGTCTAATATTAATAATCATACTTGGAGCTATTGCTGGAGCAATAGGATTAGCTTCATACTATGTGTATAAGCATAATAAGCAAATATTCGCATATTTAAAGAGTAAAAAGAAAGAGAAAATTGATTCATTTGATGAAATTGATTATTTCAAAACTGAATATCCCGAGACGGATTATTTAACAGCCCCCAATATAGGATATACTTATCCCATATCCGATAATGTCGAGGCGGATTATTTAACTGCCCCCAATATCGGATATACATATCCCATACCCGATAATGTCAGGCATAGTCATCCCATACCCGATAATGTCGAAGAATATCAAAAAAAGAGAGATTCCAGAAAAGATATTGGTATTAGATGTTCAAATTGCCAAACAAGTAGATCTCTTCAGCAGAATGAGTTAAAAGATTATTATTGTTGGACTTGTGGCCAACTTAGCTTTGAGGTTATTTATTATTGCTTGCTCTGTTCTCGTATATTTATAATCCCAGGTTCAAGTATCAAAAGCTTAATGGAACATAATCAATTATATTGTACAGAATGTAATGTTGAATTAATTTTAGATAATCCTGACGACTATTATAATAAAGTATTTAATTTGAATTTCATCGAATCTACATTTGAATCTAAAACAATAGATATTAGTACCAGATCAAGACAAGCATCAACCTCAGAACCAGAGGAACAAAGATGTATTATTTGTACTAATTGTTCAAGGAGAGATTTAATTTTTAAGGATGAATTGAAGAAATTTAGGTGTGACAGGTGTGGAAAAGATACTATTAACATTATTTATCATTGTTTAGATTGCGATAGACAACATGGTATTTCTAAAGAAGAATATATTAGATTTTTGGAGCCAAGGATGATGCAATGCCCGATTTGTGAGAGCAAAACTATATTAGTCGATGGGGAAGTATATTATGAATTAAAAATTGGACAGAAGAGACCTCAAAAACAAATCGAGAAACATGAATCTAAGCAACTTGAACTAGTAGAAATACCGAAGGCTGTTAAAAAAGAGAGGATAGAGAAGATCCAAGTTAAAAAAATCGTAGTGGCTTGTTCAAAATGCACAACTCCCTATTATATTATTAAAGATAATCTAGATATATTTCAATGTGATAAATGTACAAATGAAACATTTAGGGTAATATACCAATGTAAAAAATGTAAAGCAGTTTCTCAAATTCGTAAGGAAATTTACTTAGAGTCAGGGCAACAAGAGTCATTTGACTGTTCTCATTGTGAAGATAGAATGGTATTACTATTTAAAACAAAGGAATATGAATTAAATACAGAAAATATAGAATTTCAAACTGAAATAAAAATGTCAAAAAGAGAAGCAACAAATCTTAAAGCTGATGAAACTGAGAAATCTAAACCACCAATAACTTATAAACCAGTTCCAGTTAAAATTAAAAAAGATATAAAAGTTGAAGTGATGTGTTCAAAATGTACTGCTAAATCTTTTATTATAAATGATAAGCTAGATAAATTCAAATGTAATAAATGTTTAAATGAAAAATTTAAAGTGAAATACCAATGTAATTACTGCAAAAGGATCGAATTCCTTTCGAAGGAAACTTATTTAGCTTCAGAGCAACCAGATTCATTTGATTGTTATTATTGTAGGGGACGAATGAATTCATTTGAAATTGAGAAATCTAGACCTCCAATAACATCTAGAGCACGTCCTGTCAAGTCTGAAAAGGACATCCAAATTGGAGTAATGTGTTCAAACTGTCAAGAAAAATCTTACATTCAAAACTATGAGAAAGAGAATTATCAATGCGAGAAATGCTCTAATACCTCATTTTTTGTAGGATATTATTGCGAAAAATGCGATGATGTCAATGCCATTTCTAAACAGGCATTTATTAATATGAATGAACAAATTATCATTGATTGCTCCAAATGTGGCAATAAAATGGAATTACTTTATAAATCAAATTATCAAGATGAAACACGACTACAAGATAAAGAAGCTCCAGCACCTACCACAAGTAGGATTAGGAAATCTAAACCTTTAATAAGACCTAGAGTCCTTCCTGTCAAGCCTATAAAAGACTTTCGAATTGGAGTCATGTGTTCAAATTGTCAAGATAAATCATACATTCAAAACTCTGAGAAAGAGAAATATAAATGCGAGAAATGTTCCAATAGCACATTTTTTATTGGATATTATTGCAAAAAATGCGAAGAAATCTATGCCATTTCCAAACAGGCATTTATTAACAATGATGAACAACTTACCATTGATTGTTCTAAATGTGGTAAAAAAATGAAAATAATAAAGAAATAAAATAATAATTTCTCCTTTTTTTAGTTATAATATGAAGAAATTTATAATTTGGCTTTAAATAAAGGACATTTCAAAGAGCAGAAAATGTAATCGAGAATCTTCCACCCTTAAAAGAATCCTAATTTGTTAATTCCTCATTAACTTATTTATTAAAAAGAGTCGTAGATTTTGATCAAGTTCTTCTATTATTTAAAAGAATCTTAATAATTACTTTCATTATTATGAAAATCTTTATAAAGAAAATTACTTAATATCATATAGTCACAAGTATTTATTTATTTAATCTACAGGCAGGTGTAGTTCCATAAAAATTGTAATTACAGGTCCAGTGCAAAGTGGAAAATCTAGTTTTATTCAATATTTCGATAAAAGAGCTTTGAATGTTCAAGCTAAAGGAAAAGATGATGTTTATTATACAGTAGGAATGGATATGGGAACACTTAAATTAAATGGTTTTGAAGTATTTCTTTTTGGAACGCCAGGACTATTAAGATTTTCTATCATGCGTGATGTTATAGTTGATGGAGCTGATGGAATTATCTTCATGTTTGATGCTGTTCATCCCGAAAAAGATGAGAAAGCTATTACTATATTAAATTCAATTAGAACAGAAATTAGATCCGTAACACCAATAATATATTTAATTAATAAACAAGATGTTGAAGGAGCTCGTCCTGCTGAAGTCGTCAAAATTCAAAATAATTTGCCAGAAGATAGCAAGGTATTCCCAACAAGCGTGAAAAACGGAACAAACATAGAAGAGGCATTAAAATATATTGTAAATAAAGTGTATGATAATTATAAGGAAACGATTGAGATCCTTCGAGATCATGAAGAAAATATTAAGGGTTTAGCAGGTAAATTAAGCATAAGTAAAGAACAAATGCGGGACTTTTTAAACAGCCTTGAAATAAAGCGATTCATAGCAATTGATCGGAGAAATAAAACTTACAAGGTAAGGAAAGGTTTAAAGAATTTAATTTAATATA
>JAEOTJ010000005.1 GCA_016839905.1 Promethearchaeota archaeon
ATGAAAATCCTTTATTATCTGGTTATAATAAATAAACACACTCAAATAGAAATTATAACATTATATTTTAACTAATTATATTAATATAGAGTCAATAAGATGTCAACTGTTATTGATAATTTAAAAGAAGCCATAGATGGGGAAAGTAAAGCAAAACGAAAATATGAGTTATTTGCTGAAAAAGCAAGAGAAGAAAAACTTCCGGAGGTTGCTCATCTATTTGAAGCTATTTCAGCTGGAGAATCAATCCATATAAAAAACCATACAAGAGCTTTATCAGTTCTCACTAATGAAGATGTTAATCTGGAAGATATTGTCAAAATGAATGAAGAAGATTTAAAGAACCATGTTAAAGGTACAGTTGCTAATTTAATAGACGCAATCAATGGCGAAACTTATGAAACAAAAAAAATGTATAAAAATTTCATAAAAAATTCTAAAAGAGAGGGAAATGAAGTTGCTGAGTTATCATTTTCTCTAGCAAGAAAAGCTGAAAAAGTACATGCCAGATTATTCAGTGAAATTTTAAAAAAATTGGAAAAGAATGAGATTATAGATAATCAAAAGATTTATGTGTGTCAAATCTGTGGAAACATAGAATTTAGTGCTCCTCCACCAATCTGTCCCATATGTGATCATAGTCAGAAATTCTTTCAAGAAACATGAATAGGATTTTCTTTTCAAGCACCAGCAATTAACTGTTCAAGTAATGTGCCTATGCCATAAGAAGCAATAAAAGCTACTATTCCTATAAGTATCATTTCTAGACCACTTCTAAGTTTATGTTCTCCAGTGATTTTAGTTTTTAAAACTCCTACTATAAAAAGCATTGAGAATGAAATTATTGAAGATAATACCAACGAGATCAACCCCAAATCGAAAAAGTAGCTAAATAAAGTTAAAAGAGATCCAAAAACAAAGGCAAGAAATGTTAAAATCGCTCCCATTATAGGGTTTTCTGGTTCTTCTAATCCTAACTCGCTTTTTATTAAAAAATCCAACCATACTTTCTTATTTGATGTAATAGTGTCTACGCAAGCGTTAAGAGTTTCTCCTTCAAGGCCCATATTTTCAAAAATCTCTCTAACTTCTTCCTTTTCTTCTTCCGGAAAAAGTTCAATTTCAGCTCTTTCTTTCTTCAATTCATTTTTTATATAGTTATATTCAGATTTGCTAGAAATATATTCACCAAGCCCCATACTAATTGCTCCCGAAACCATAGCTGCAAACCCTGTTAAAATAACAATAGAATTATTACCCGTAGATGCTAGTGTAGCAGCTGCAACTCCAACTAGTAGGGTAAATGTTGATATTAATCCATCATTCAAGCCTAAAATTATACTGCGTATTTTACTTCCCCCTGTTACATGTTCCTCATGCCTTGAACTCAAGTTTTATCACCATTTGGACAAATACTTTCTGAAATCGTATAGTTATTTTTGTTTAATAAAAAAAGAGCATTCAATTTGAGCCTTACTATTAATAACAATACATAAAAACTATTTTTAATTAAATATCCTTTATGGAACAAAAACTAACAGCCAAAGATATAAGACGTCACAAGAGTAAATTAATTGGTAGGTTAGCTTTAGCAGCAAAAAAGGCAAAGGATTTTGGAGGCAAACCATTTATATTTCATTTTCTTACAACATTAAGATGTAATTGTGATTGTGAGTCTTGTTTTTGGAAAGATAATACAGTTAAGAATGAATTGACTTTAGAAGAAATAAA
Source organism: Promethearchaeota archaeon (assembly GCA_016839905.1). The sequence goes on from JAEOTJ010000005.1 coordinate 1,732, forward strand.
AAGGATTTATCTAGAGGCAAAAGAGGAAGGTTTTTTAGTATCAATCTTATGGGGAGGTGAACCTACCATTCGTAAAGACATAACAGATATTATAAAATTTGCTAAAAATGAAGCTAATTTTGCTTTTATGGGAATGGTAACAAATGGCTTTCTTATTCCTAAACGGATTTCTGAGTTTGGGAATGATCTTGACCTTATTCTCATGTCTTTAGATTCTCCTGTACGAGAGGAACATGATAAAATTAGATCATTACCAGGGTTATATGATAATATCATGAAATCAATTGAAATAATTAAAAGGGATTATCCTCTCATATCTCTACAATTCAGTTTTTCTATAAGTAAGCATAATATCCATCGCGTTGATGATATGATAGCCATAGGTGATAAATTAGAGGTCCCCATCGCATTTAATGTGATAAATACGATTCGACATTATTTAAATGGTAATATTGATGAAAAAGGAGAATTATCTGCAACAGACCAAGATATAAGTGATGCTTTTTCAAGAATTTTAAATGCAAAAAGAAATGGATCTCATATATTAAATTCAGAGATGTATTTGAAACATTTTATCGGAGGAAAAAAACCTTACCGATGTCATGCGAGAAAAGTCTTTATGTTTGTTAATTCTAATGGTGATATCGAGAATTGCCTTCAATTAGATAAACCTTTAGCAAATTTAAGAGAAATTTCAATTAAAGAGGTCCTAAATTTACCACGATTCCAACAATATTTAAAAGATACGGAAAAATGCGACAGTTGTAATTCACCTACTATGATCGATACAAGTTATGCTTGGGAAGATTGGAGTTTATTAACAAAATCAGGTGGAATTTCCTTTGGTTAATAAAAGAAAAAGTTTGGTTATTATATTTCTCTGGTTCTTTAATAACTCTCATAGTTTTTAGTTCTCTTGACATTGGCTTCAAAAGGAGGATAAAATGTATTATCAATTCCTATTTTAATATCACTTATGTCCATTTTTAACTACCTTCGGATTTCTTATAAGATAAGTAATGTGATTATATCCAGATATTTATACTATTTTGTGGAAAAAAATATAAATCCCTTAAGGTTTTACTCTATTTTTTCATAAAGAATTTTACATTAATGGGAAAAATTATACCTTAATCATTTTAAACGAATCTTTCTCCTAAATAGACAGATCCAATATAATTTGTAAATAAGAAAAAAATAAGTTGATAAATAATGAAAAAAAGAGAGATTTTTTCCATTCTAATAATTTCAACGTTGATTATGAGTATATTCTTTACTTCAGTTATTGGAACAGGAATTAAAGATTTAGATAGTGAAAATGATTGGACTGTGTTAATTTATTTTGCAGCAGATAATGATCTTGAGAATACAGTTGAAATATTATTATCAGATTTGGAAGAAATTAATAACTCTGAAGAAGAGATAAGCATCGTTGTTATGATTGATAAACTCTCCTCTGAAGGAGCATGGATATATGAAATTGTTAATAATAAACGTTCTCTTATTATGAGTTTTGAGGAAAAAAACTCAGCAAATCCTGACACTTTAGAAGATTTTATTCAATATGTTAAAGAAAATTATCCGAGTGAAAAAACAATGCTTTCTCTCAAGAATCATGGATATGGTTGGAGAGGAATATGTCTGGATGAAACAAATGACAATCTAATAATGAATACTGATGGATTAGTTAATAGCCTGAAAGGAAATGAAATTGATATCTTATTATTAGACGGTGAATCAATGGCTTCATTTGAAGTTGCCTATGAGTTAAGAAACGTAGTGTCTTATATGGTTGCTCCAGAATCTTCTATTCCATCTGATGGTATGCCTTATGATAAAATAATACAGACTCTTATTCAAAATTCTGGGATTAACCCCGCAGAGTTTGCAGAAAATATTATTGATATATATTATACTGAATATATACTTCATGATTGTTTTGCAATTTCAGCTTTTAATATGTCCAACATAGATATCGTAGGAGAAGCTTTTAGCAAGGTTACTAATACTCTTAATGATAAAATGGGGCAATATAGAAATATTGTAGCACCAGCTAGAGATCATTCGCTTCTAGGACCTGATGGGGTCATTGCAAGCACAAATTATATGGTGGATGTATATACATTCTTTAATGATCTTCAATTGATCCCTGACCCTAATCTTCAGAATGCAATTCAAGAATTTGAAAAAATATATAATGGTTCGCTTATAGCTGAGGCACATAGCCGCCATTTTAGAGATATTCCACATGGATTAAATCTATGGTTTCCCCCAACATTAATCAAATATGAATCTGAGGGCGCAACATTAGATGGACAATTCATTTATCACGATTGTGAACTTGATATTACAACAGATTCTCACTGGGTAAAGTGTCTCATGGATTATTATGGAGTACTACCAGAAAGTTTTAAATTAACTACAGATGCAGATTCTCCTGATGATGATGGATTTTATATTTTAAGTTGGACTGACTCAGTTAAAGCAGATACATACTCAATATATTCTTATCATAATAAGATAATCGAACTAAACGAGAGCCTTAGTTTAATTCAATCAGATTTAACTAGCAATTCATATAATATAGAAAATTCTCAAAATGGCGCAATATACTATGTAATTGCAGCTTACAATGAATATGGTTATATTATCTCAAATTGTGAATGTGTAAGTGTAGAAATTCCTCCCAATGAAGGGGATAATTATAATGGAATTCTGCCAAACCCAGTTCTGATAGCTTTTATAATCATTGGAATTCTTTCAATAAGCGTAATAGTAGCGGTAGCGTATAAAAAGAGAAGGTAAATTTAATATTATTATTAAAATTATTAATCTTCTGAGATATCTCTAATTTCTTTTTTTTTTTAGCATTACTTATAATTTTAAACGAATAATTAAAGTATTAACGATATTATTTTGTGAATAAAGATTGAGTAACTAGATTAAGACACATATTTGAATGAGATATGATATATGATATCATTGAACGCTTTCAAGTTCTTTACTAACTTCTTTTCTGTCTTCAAATTTTAGTTCAAGGATTATTCTACCCCATCCTCCACACTTTAATCCAATATCAAAACAACCCACTCGCTTAATTCTCATTTCATTAGGATCAACACCTGCATAAAAGAGTTCTTGAGCCGCAAAGATTAACCGTTCCATTTCGCTCAATGCATAAACACAAATTCGCTTAGGACATAATTTAGTAAGTAGATTTCCTGGTCCATCAAAATAGAATTTATCACCAACTTTATGTAGACTAGCGCACCCATGTGATTCTACAACTTCTATAATAATAGTCTTTTGTAATAGGCTTGGTGTTTTTAAAAGAGCTTCTTGATTTCTGGGATTTTTCAACCAAAGTTCCATCTCCTCATCTGTATACCCCAAATGGTCTTTTATAAAATCTTGAATTTTTTTAGACATGATCTATTCTACCCTTTATTTATGTCTAATTAATTATTCAAATACTTATATTGCTTTTTGATTAACTAATCTTTCTAAAAGAAAAAAAATAAAAAATGTTCTAAGTAAGCATTTTAAGTTTTAACTAATTCAATCAATATATAGTATTTGGTTCAATAAACAAATAAAACATATTAACTAATATTTTTAATCACATGAGTGAGAAAACAATGTCTAAAATAATGAATAGAACAATTCAAACAAACGCGGGAAATCTGGTGTACTATAAATTTATGGGTGGAAGAAATGATGTTATTATATTGTATATTCACGGTTTAGGTCCTATAGATTCATTTTTTATGGAAGAATTTACTCATCAACATAATGAATATTCCCTCTCTGAATACTCTTGGATAATTCCTCATCTGATAGGATTTGGTGAATCTGAAAAACCTGATAAACTTGAAGTATATACCATGG
>JAEOTJ010000382.1 GCA_016839905.1 Promethearchaeota archaeon
AAATATAAAAAAAAAATAAGGGTAATTTAGAATATGCTTATAGTATATTATTTTAAATAATTGATTATACAATTTCTATTAAAAAAAAATGGTTTTAAATAATGAATCGTCCTTATATTGATTTTAATACATTTAAAGGTATGAATAGAGAGGATATCCTAAAGGTTTTTATTCACCAAATCTCTCCTGGAAGAACCTGGAGTTCCCACCTTAAAATCTATATTATTCGGTCTTATAAATTCGCTCCAGATAATATTACTGATTATTTAAAAAAGACCTTTTTTAAAAAAACTGATGAAAACCTCAAGAAATTCATAGAAGCTTATAAAATTGATGTATCTTCATTAAATTCTAATATATTTCACTTAAAAATGGAACATATTCGTTCAAAAAGAAAATTCCATTTTATTATTTTTGAGGATAATAAATATTGGACAATTATAACTTTAGAAAAAAAAAGAGATGTTGAGAAAACTCTAGAAAGTATTATTAAAAAAATCCCCTCATTAAGAGCTCTAGAAATTACGAATCGCCATTTAGAAGATTTAATAAAAGATCAAAATTATGAAAAGGACATTATCGGGTTTATTGCTAAATATCAACCTTATAAGTCTAAACAAGAAAGAAAAATAACTGTCAATGTTTATGGGGGTGATCTTGAGGATCTCTCTAATATCCAAGATATTTTTTTCGTAGAACCAAAGACTTTTAAATATAGTTTAACAAATAGTCCTAGTAGTGTTATTGAAGGTAAAATCTTCAATGATGGTTACTTCACAATGAAATATGTGGAGAAGGGAAATGAATTATTTGGCATAAAAACGATAAATCAATTATCCAAATCTTTCGAAAAAATAGATAAATTATATGAAGATTCAATGAAATATAAAAACTCACCAACAATATTAAAAAAAGGTTATGGTCTTCTTATTAATTCAATTTATAGCATTGTTATAAATATTAAGAAAAGTAGGATAGAAGATCCTAATGGAAGCACGAATAGAAGAGATCTAACTACTTTTAAAATCATTAATACCAAAATAATAGAATATTTTTCTAATCGTCCTAGATACCAAATATCTTCAGAAAGCACATTTTCCCATTTTATATGTGATAAAGAAACTAGAAGTAAAGTACAATTAACTATTGAACCTCAGAGATACAATATTATATTATATCCTTTTAAGAATTGTAGTGATATGTGCCTAAGAGATATTTGTAATGGAATAAATGAGGTTGAGCACTCCTTTAATGCTATTAAACCTTTCATAATTAATTAAGTGATTATTAAGAAATGGGAGATTTAGACTCAGAAATTAAAGAATTAAAATCTTTAAACCTCTTTTTTCATGCGATCACAGGTTTACCAGATATTGAGATATATCCTTGTTTTAACTCTATTAATTATCAAAGTTCACTCTTTCCGAGTTTTAAAATAACAGTATCTGAAGATGGTACAGAAAAAGATAAAGAAATTACACCTGATTTTCTTCTATGGAATATAAGAAAAAAAACAGCTCTCATCCTTGAAATTAAAGGAGGTAATTCGATAGAAGAAGGTGATATTGAACAAATTAGAAAATACTTAATGATTCCTATAGATCAAGTTGAGGAGCGGGTAAGGAATATTCTCGAAGATCCCTCTATTGAATTAGAAAGTTTTTATGTAGGAATTGTTTATTATGAGAAAACTATTCGAAATTGCCTCAGATCACCTAATTGCATCAATAGACTCGACTCAATAAAAGATGATCTTTTAATTCTAAAACAATCTCCTGGAAATGTTTTAAATATAAGGAATCCTGAATTCATAACCTTTGATGATGATCTTTCAAGTTTATTAAATAATGGAATCCAAATTCCAAAAAATCCTAGGCGAAATATTTATATAACCGAAACACCATCAATCGAAGGAACAATGTGGGCAATTATTAATTATGTTGATGATAAATTTTATGAAGGAGATGAGATCAATGAAATTAAAATTGATCCATTTCAATTGAGAGATATATTTATATACTCATCAGTAAAATTAAACAGGCTCAGTAAAGCTTTAAATTATCTTTCTGAGATTGGTTGTTGTATTAAAGAACAAAATAGTTATATCTTTAATTTAGAGAGCCATGAGAATCTAGATGCCTTAAAAAGTAGAATAATACAAATAGATACCGGAAGACTTCCCTCAGTTCAACAGGACTTGAGCAAATATTAATAATGGATTATATTGATTTTTGTATATAAAATGCATCTTATTTTAAATGTTTCCAACCTATAATCATGTATCTACTAAATGTAAAATATGCATGATAACTAGAAAAAATAAATCTTTTCCTCTTTTATTTCTTTCCTTTAAATTTCTTTCCCTTGAAACCTTTTTTACCCTCAAGTATTATATCAGTTTCTTGTTTTTTTACCGGTTTGGATTTATCAAATGGTTCCTCACATGATCAGCACATATTTTCAATCTTTATAAGTGTCCGAACGCATTTATCGCAATACAGCGCCTTACAATTCTGACATATGAAGCTAAACCCCCGCACTTTACCCTTGCAAACTAAGCAGACGGCTTGATCCCTGTATAATGAGACCTCCTCTTCAGTAACTCGTTCAGGCCTGGAAAATATACCTATTAATCCCGGAATATCCCCGCAGATGGTTTTATGATATTGTATATCATTCACGGTTCTGTTGAGCATTATTATAAAAAAAGCCATTGTGATGAAACCAACAACATATTGCTCTATTGAAACCCCAAAAATTGTATAGGATATGATTAAAATTATGGTCAACCGCCGATAATTGTCGTTGGCTGGAGATTCTAAAAGATTTCTTTACTGTGTAATCATTCATTTCCAGGACTTAACCAAAGGGAATTAAGTTGAGTTTAGAACCGTGATAATATATTAATTTTAGAGCTAATTGGGGCTCCTTTATCAGAATTGTCAGTTCTTGAAACATTAGGATATAAGTTCTATTTGATTCCAAAATTCAGAATTAAATAAAATAAGTTTAAATAAGCTATTTACTTATCTTTTAATAGAGAGTTGTTTTTTGATGAAATGGATGCCAAAATGGATAGGAAAATGTTATGCAAAATTATGGATTCAATTTGGAGAAGAATCATTCAGTTATTATCAAGCTAAACAACTTTTAAAAAAATATACATCAAATTATCTGAGTGAACTAAAGAAGTCTCAAAGTTTAATAACTTTTGGGAATAAAAGACACACAAAAAGATATAGGTTAATTCCTCCAAACATTTTCATTTATGCCTATGGTAATAATATTTCTTTAGATTGGCTTAAAAAATCAATTTATACAGGTCTTCTATTAAAATTCTTCTGGGTAATGAAAGAATATCTAAAAAATGATTTATTAGCAGTAGGTATTTTTGGGTCGTTAGCTAGGGGTACCGCAACAAATGAGAGTGATATCGATGTTTTTATTATCGTCAAAAACTTGAACATGTCTTTATTTGAAAGAACTAAATATTTCATTAAGTTGAAAAAAGATCCCATAGTCAGCAAGGAAATTAATTTCTTACGATCGCAGAATTATAACCCGCAGCTGAATTGTTATATTAGGCAACCGGAAGAATTAAAAATTAATTATTTCACGATTGATCTCTCTTATGATATGAAGTACATGTTCGATTCTGGGTTTTTAGAGAAATTTCTAAATAAAATAGAAGAAAAGATAAAAAAAAAAGGCATTAAAAGGTTATTTCTTGATGAAGAGAAATATTATTTAGATTTAGGTTTAAATTTTGGCGAGGTTTATGAATTTTGAACCAGAAGGAGATAGCTAAAGATTTTTTCAATCAAGCTAATTTAAGATTCAAAACTGCAAAAAATGTGCTTGAGGAGGGTGCCTTTGCTTATTGTATTCGTCAATCACAAGAAGCTGTTGAGTTTGCCTTGAAATCAGCCCTAAAACTAGTAGGTATTGATTTTCCTAAATGGCATGATGTTGGAGAGTTCTTAATAAACGCAAGAAGTAAATTTCCTAAAGAATTTGGAGAAAAAGTGTCGGAACTTGCTAAAATCTCTGAAACCTTAAAAGATTTGAGAGAACCCTCGATGTATGGGGATGAGACTCAAGAGATAGGACCCTCATCTCTCTTTAATAGATCTGATGCCGAAGAAATAATTAAAGAAACAAATTTTACACTCCAGAATGTGTCATTTCTGTTTAAAGCATTCGAAAAGATTAAGAAAGAGGAAGAGGGTTAATTTAGGAAAATATGATTAAAACCTTTCAGTTTATAGAAATTATAGAATGAGTTCCATTCTGATCGAGATTTTAAACCTCTAAAAAATTTATAGTTGTTTTGATAATTATGATAATGTATAGGATGTTCCTCTTCATCCCCATCATTTCCATTTTCGAGGAATGGAATCAGTTATAGAAAGTCCAATGATAGGAATACCAGATAAAGACATTTCTAATTTATTCAAAAGTATTTTTAAATACCTCAAGAAATAAATTTTTCAATTAATATATCTTGTCATTTTATGATTGATTATTAGCTAAAGCTAAATAAAAATATTAAGTAGAATGGTTTTATAATAATTAACCACAATGAGTAATTAAATTATGATTGATTTAAAGGTTATAGAAAAAATAGCACTTGATT
>JAEOTJ010000383.1 GCA_016839905.1 Promethearchaeota archaeon
CAGAGATTTTACAAGAAATATCAAAAGTTAGAATTTCTTGAGAGTCTAAATATTCCTGACATAAAATTTTTAAAAATTTTTAAAGAAAAGAGAGATTAAAGGAATAATATCTAAAGCAAGGATAAGAGAGTTTTCAATCTACTTTATATTTTTACTATTTTTTTCTTTTTTAATTTACTTAATCTTTAATATTCCAGTCTAAGTAGTTTGATATACATCATCAACAATTTTATCCAATTGCATCGAAAATTTCGTAATACCATTGATAATAAATCTTACAGCAAATTTTCTAGTCCAATTAAAATTTTTATTAAACATGAACGTTCCAGTCGGGAGCGCATATTTCCTAAAAAGAAAATTTTTATCTGTATAAAATGATCGATAACTCTCTGATAATAATTTCTGAATGTCATCTCTTGTTAAATCTGGAGTACGCATTATTGGTTTTGACTCGCCACTCTTTATTTTTTCCCATTTAAGATTTTTTTCTACCCAACCTTTTTCAACAGCTTCATCTGTAAGTTTGGTTCCTGGAAAAGGGGTTATAGGCATGGTCATAATAAAATCTAAGTCAAGTTCTTTCATTAATTTAAAAGTTTTTCGAGTATCTTCCTTTGTTTCTCCAATATTACCTATTATAAATGAACCAAAAACCATAATTCCATTATCATGACATAAATTGATACACTTTTGTACTTTATCAAGTGTATATCCTTTTTTCATGCGATCTAAGGCCATCTGTTTAAAACTCTCAAATCCTAGGAAAAAGCAAATGAATCCACTTTTATGCATTTCCTCAACCATATCAGGATTATTTGCAATATCATCGACCCTAGATTGGCATACAAACACTAATTTTTTATTAAGACGAGTTTTTTGGAGCAACTCACATATTCGCATTACTCTTTTTTTATTCATTGTGAAATTATCATCAACAAAAAAAACGAGTTTAATTTTAGGAGGAACTTGATATAATTCCTTAATAACACGTTCTGGGGATTTGGTTCTATAACTATATTTATAAAATTGGTTAACGCAGCAAAATTCACATCTAAACGGACACCCTCTCGATGTTTCACAGACCCAGGCAGGGATCCATAAATAATGGTATGGATTAGGATCTACAAGATCATTTCGAGGATATGGTAATTCATCTAAATTCTTAATAAATGGTCTATCTGGATTATGAAATATTTTTCCATTTTCTCTATATGATAATCCTAATATTTCTTTTTTAGGTTTACCACTTAAAAGTTCCTTAAAAGTAATTCCACCTTCACCTCTTACAATCATATCAATACTATCGCACTGATCAATAACATTTGGATCCAAAGTGGGATGAAAACCACCTATTAATGTAGGTATGCCTTTTTTTTTTGCTAATTTGCATATATTTACAACCATTCTCAATGTAGATGACATGCAACTAATGCCTACTAAATCATATTTACTAAGTTTTTCTTCCATTCTTTTAATTCCATAAGACTTGTCAACATTTAAATCAAGTATATCAATGTCATGTTCGGGAACAGCACCTGCCAGAGTTAATATATTTAAAGGTGGGCTGCACATCATGGACCCCATTCCTTTACCAAACGGAAAAGGTGGATATATCAATAATATCTTCATTTTTTTCACTTAATTGATTATTAATCCCAACAGATATAGTTTTTTTTTTAAAACAATATTTTATTATTGAAATTATTTATAAGTACTAAGTCTTTTGATCATTTAGAAAAATAAAGATGTTTTACTAAGAAGCCCTTATAATTCTTTAAAATGGAATTCTTTATATTTTATTTCAAAGGATATAAAGATTTTTATTGATTATGTTCTTTCTATCTTATTCATCTAATTTTCTTCAATTAAATTATATTTTTTTAAACTATTTCTTATTCTTTCAAATCCAGGACAATTTTCAAAATCCATTGGCGTGTCGCATTTTTTACATGTATTAAAAAAACCATAACCATGATATACATTCAATACCCATAAAACAATACATATAACTATAAATATTAAAATTAAATTTATTTTTGGCGAATTGGGAAGAGTTCCAATCCAGGAGATAATGAAAATTGTCCCAATTCCAATTAATATTTTTTGTAGAGTTTTTACTTTTTTACTATTTATGATGTGTAATGGCCCAAGAATGAAAGTTCCTAAAAATATCAATCCTAATATTAAAAAATATTGAGAATCTATTATTTTAATTAAGTTTAAGAAATTAATTATAATTAATGTTATTATTGCTGTTAAATATCCAACACTACAACCAATACATACTTTGTAATTCTTGATCTTAAATGTATGCTCCTTAAACTTTTCACATTCAGGATGATGACTAAGAAGTAGAGGAGAATAACTTTTAAGATATAAAAAAAAAGTAGTAATTTTATTTCTCTTAGTTTTTGAATGTTCTTTTCGATTGATTATCATCACTTATTACTATAAGATCTCATCTATGATACTTTTGTTCCACATAGAGGGCAAAAGGAGGCATCAGCATCCATTTTTTTTCCGCAATAAGTACAAAATTTATTTGTTGAGGTTATTACTGGTCGTTGTCCAACTGCTGGCGGTCCAGAAACAGGCCTATTTAAAGGAGATTCATCGAGTGCAGGATAGGAGGGACGTCTTATATTCTGATATGGTGTTTGTGTTTGACTGTACGAAACTTGTTGCATTTGTGCTGTTTCTCTTTTTCTTTTTTCTCTAAGTTCAATATTCTTCTTACGAATCGCTCGAAGAAAAACTACAATAACAACGATTCCAATGAGTACTATAGGTATAAGAATAATATACAAAAATGAAAATGGATTATATGAAGGATAAATTTCCTCATATTCGACTTCATATTCTACATTAGCTATTGTCGCTATCTCTGATGAATCCATATGAGAAAAAACAATATACCACTCATCATCATAATCGGGTGTAAAATACCCAGAATCAGAAGTCTCCCCCGTTGATAAACTTTCATAAACAGATGGTTGACCTTGAGAAAAATCATCATATTCTTCTTCATCCATAGCCATTACTTTAATTTCAACCAAATTTGTACATTCAAAATCCCAATATATCTCATAATCATCATCAGCATTATCATGCAAAGCGTAATATTCATCATAAGCTAATTGGGTTGTTCCAGTTTGAGAATATTGTCGTGAAATTTGAATAGATATCGAATTCCCCGAATCCTTCTCGTCTATTTTCAATTGTATTATTAATAATCCTCCCATTATAGTAATAATACAAAGAGAGATTAATAGTTTTAAACTTGGGATGTTTTTTGTCTTCATTTTTTTTACCTAACTTTAACTTTTAAAAAAAACTGAATTCGATTTAATTTATTATTTTAATCTTTTTAAATTTTTGTATAATATAATTTTTAATTATTAAATTTTAATCATAAAATAAGAAAAATTCAATCATTTCATTTATATATCTCATATTAATTAAGTGTTTTACCACAAAAAGGACAAAAATTTACCTGGAAATCTAGCTTTTCTCCACAATATTTACAATATTTTATTTTTTCTTGCAATGATGACTCATTAATTTGCGTTATTAGGGGCAGTTCTATAGATTCTTTTCTTAAATCCTTTTTTTTTATATTGATTTGATTTAATAATTCTCTCTTTTCTTTACTAGAATAATACAACAAAAGAGAAAAACCCCATGGAATTAATATAGGTGTAATAAATTCAAAAAGAATTAATAAAATAAACAAGTCATCAGTAAAATTACTGGAACTTAATATGATTATTAAAGAACTTATACAGAAAATTGATACTATTATAGAAAGTGAAACTAATATTAAAAAAAGCCGTTCACTCTTTAAAAAAATTAGAGTTTCCTCAGAATCCTTAGATTTATTAAAGTAATAATTTATTCTAATCTTATTATTGGATGAAAAAATGGAGCCTAGTATAATTATTTCATCCGAAACTGCGGCAATTGTATCTTTACTGGGTGAAAAGCAATGATGAATATTTTGCATTCCATCTTCAATAATATATGCCATGTTCCCGGACTTTTGCATATATACATTTCTAATAATTCCTTTAACAATAACTATTTTATCAGTCATAAAATACATCTAAAAAACTTAATAAAAAAAAAATTTAAAAAAATATCTATTCTTTCTCTCTTAATAGTAAATATATAAGACATCCCACGCATCCGAATAATATTACCAGGATACACCACATCTTTGCATCCATATCTCTACTTTGAGCATCTTTATAAACCCATATAGATAAAATAATGCCAATAATGCATTGAATCACCGATAATACTATTAAGAATGGGAGGAGACTCAAATAGTAATCCAAAAAGGGATCATTATAACTATATTGAAAAATCATTTCTATTACCTGAATTTTTTTTTTTTTAATTTAATAAAAAATATTTTCTATTATTTAAAAATTAAACTCTAAAATCATGTTCTATTAATTTATCTATAATTGGCTTCATAGGGGGACATAACTTCCAGTCTCCTTTATATTCACATTCTAAAC
>JAEOTJ010000088.1 GCA_016839905.1 Promethearchaeota archaeon
ATTTTAATTGATCTCTTTTTATTAAACAAGCCTTAATTTTAGCTCTTTTGGCTGCCAAGATGTCTATAAAAGAATCCCCTATCATTATCGCCCTTGATTTAGATGGATTGTAATTCAGTTTATTTAAGACATTAAGAATTCCCCTTGGAGACGGTTTAGCTATTCCTTGATCCTTATTAAAACCAAGTCCGAGAATTTCATGGAATAAATGAGAGATGTTAAATTGCCTTAAAATAAATTTAACGATGTAATCTGCCGCATTGGATATTAAGGCTATTTTTTTATTATTTTGGCTGAGCTTCTTTAAAACCGCTAAAACATCGTGAAAAAGAAACATTTCCTTTCTTTCAACTAATATTTTTCTCTTTTCAAAATCAATTTCATCAAAATGCTTCCAAAATATATTTAAATCTGAAATCCCCCATTCTTTTAAGATTTCAATGTATTTTTCACCAGAAAGCCAAAATTGATTTCTCTCATCTCGCTTAGGAATTTCTTTTAAGGATAATAATTCAATAGATTTTACTAAGACATCATCAAAATATTCACTTGGATCTGGAATAAATAAAAGAGAATTATCTAAATCAAATAAATAATAATCAAAATTCATGGTTAAGATGTATAATTAAAGTTCTTTTTTAAAAATACCCTAAATGGCCAAGATTTTTTCCATCTTTATCTAAAATATGAATCATTCCCATGGATAATGCCTCTTCAACTTCCTCCTTATCTTTATCTATTTTTGTAGGTTTAGCAACTCTTTTTATTGTTTCTAATTTGATTTGAAAAATTCCACCACATTTCTTGCATTTCATATGGAGGAATTTAAGATTACTATCATTATTATCTTGTTCTTCTTTTTTTATAACATCCAGCAACTTAATATCTTCGTTATCACAACCTTCCAAGAAGCACTGGTCAAGACTGATTTTTTCCATGCCTCTTCTAGCTAAAGAAACCCAGGCATAACTAGGAACTCCATCTTTCGAGTCGTCCTTTCCAAGATTTTTAAATTTTTCCAACATTTTTATTTAATTCATTTGTAATTAACTTGAATTCTTATTTCTAAATATAATAAATAATAATTAATTATTATCATTATAAAAAATAATAAATAACTTTAGATTAATATATTCTGAGAGTTAGAGACTAATGCCAGATGATCAGGAAATTTCAAAAGATACCATTGACTATATCTCAAAATTAGCTCTTTTAAATCTAAAAGAAGACGAGAAAGAAAAATTATCAAAACAGGTAAGCGATATACTCTCTTATTTTAATAAGATTAATGATTTAGATCTTAGTAATGTTAAACCAACTACACATCCAATTGAGAGCTTGAAAAACGTATTCAGAGAAGATATACCTGGGAAATCACTCTCAAATGAAGAGGCTTTAAAAAATACGGAGCATAAAAAAGATGGCTATTTTAAAGCACCAAGAATTTTAAAAGAGTAATGAGAACTCATTCTTTATATTTTTTTGTTAAATAATTTATGGCCTCTGCCATATCTCTTAACGCTTGATTTCTTTCTTGTGGAGTTAAATTCTCAAAACCCTCTCCCCGAGAATCATCTTCGATCTGCTTTTGATACTTTAATTGTACTAAAGTAGTAATATATTTGCGATATGCAAATAATGCCTTCTGAATATTAGGATCATTCTTAATATCATCCCATAATTCTAAAGTTTCAAAGGATTTTATTCCTAAATCTAGTCTAAACCAACTAATAGGGAATAGCAATTTTTTTTCGATCCCCATTTCTATTATCATTATATTATCCCTATCTATATAAAGCTCAGGTTGCTCATCCTTATTAAATACAATATTATCGCTCATTATATATAGGTTTGCGGCGCCTCTACTAGTACAAACAATTCCCGTGGCAAATCCTTTTGATAAATTCAAGTTATTTGCCAAGTCAATGATTTCTGAACCATAAAAATGTAAATTATCTCTTTTAGATCCGAGAAATTCAATTCTGATTTTATTTTTTCCACCAGTTTCTGTTATATCTGGAAATAAATTTTGATCCCGAGTGGTTTTGTGTGCCTCCATTAGTTTGTTAATGATTTTATGATCAAGTGTTAATCCTGGAATCTTAGAATTGTTACTCATAAAAGCATTACATTGAAAATCTGCGATTCCATAGAATAATCTTTTGGTTTTAAGAATACTAACTATAGCCTTGATGATTGTCAAGACTAAAGCGGCGGGATCTTCTCTAATAGAATTAAATTCTTTAGTTTCAAAAGTATCAATCTGATCTTCAAGTCCTTCAATGTCATAAAATGCCCCCCAACTCATCTCTGTATAAATATTTCCTTCATTATAGAAATTATGATCCTGATCTACGCTTATTATGCATTTACTTCCTCCTAATTCTACACCTTCTTTCGTTCCTGTAGCAATGATGCCCGAAGGAGGATCATAAAATTCTATTGGCATTAATCAATTCCCTGTTTCTGTAAACTTATTTTAAGCTTTTAATATTGCTTTTCTTTATATTCTAATAATAATACATCAAATTATATATAAAAAATTAGCGATAAACCAAAAAAAATCACTTATATCAATAAAAAAATCCTTTTTTAAAAAGAGTAATTGTTGGATATTAAAACTCTTTAATGTATTGGAAGGCGAATCGTGAAAGTAGAGCCTTTATATCTTCCTTCTGACTCTGCAATTATATCTCCATTATGCATTTCAACAATTTCCTTTGTAATAAATAGACCTAAGCCAGAACCTTCTCTAATAATATCCCTTGCCACTCTATTTCTTTGAAATCTACTAAACCTTTTAAATAATTTAGTTTTTTCATTTTTAGTTAGTCCAATACCCGTATCCTTTATTGATAATTCTGCAAATCCATTATTTTTTATTAAATTAATATTGATCTCTCCCGCAGGGGGTGTATTTTTCACAGCATTGGATAATAAGTTTATAATAACTTGTTCTATACGAGATTTATCTATATTTAAATAAATATCATCGGAGATATTTTCTATTACATTAATTTTTCGCTCTTTAAAGAATAAGCTCATTTGACTCATTGAATTTTTAATAATCTTACTCAAATTATTCTTGTATAGTTTAATATCTAATTTACCAGAATCGATTTGAGAAGAATCAAGTAAATCTTTAATCACATCTTTTAAATTTTGACTACTTTTTAAGATAATACCAATAATTTCTTTAGATTCCTCAATGTTCCCTGAAAGAGAATTATCATTTAATAACTCGGCAGAGGCACAAATAGTTGTCAAAGGATTTTTTAATTCATGAGAAATTCTATTGATAAAATCTCGTCTAAAATTATCTAATTCTTTCAGTTTTAGATTTTCTTTTTTAATTAACTCTTCAGACTCTTTTAATTTTTGCTCTATTGTTTTTTCTTTATTGATATCATAAAATATTGTTTGAAAAATCGTTTTATTACTAGAATTGAGTAATGTGGTAAAGACTTTTACCCAAATTAATTTTTTATTTTTAGCATATATTTCTATCTCTATAGGTTTCAATATTTCTCCATTAATTAGCCTTTTAAATCTCTGCTTCATAATTGAATTATATTTTCTAGGAAAAGTATTATTTGATAAGTAATTTTTACCAATTAAAGAATTTCGATTTATACCGACTAAATTTTCTACAGCCTTATTGACTTCAACAATTATTCCGTTTGTATCTATTAATCCAATAGGAAGTTGAGAATTATGAAATATCTCTTTATAATCAATCTCTGATTTTGCTAAATCCTTGTCAGATTTTATCAAAATTCTTTTTATCTCGTTTTTTAGTTATTAAATAATATTATTTAAGTTCTTTAATTAGATATAATTAATAATTTGATTTTATAATTAGTATAAATTCCTAGTTGTTCGTACTATTATCTTATAATAGCAAATTATTTCTCATTTTTGATAAAAAAAAGTTGTTATAATTAGGGATTTTACATGATTATGGGATGGGTTGCTACACTATAAATATTAAGATTTTCCAGTTGAACCAAATCCACCCAAACCACGCTCAGAGCCGGGCAACTCTTCAGACTTAATAAATTCATATTTATGCATTTTAGCTAGAATAATTTGACAGATACGCTCTCCTTTTTTTAAGATAACTCCTTTATTTGAAAGATTAACAACTATTGCCATCCATTCGTTTCTATAGCCAGAATCGATAGTTCCAGGAGAGTTTACGATTGAGAGGCCTTCCCATAAGGCTAATCCACTGCGAGGCACTACCTTGAAGTAATACCCTTCAGGAATAGATGTAGCAAACCCCAATTGGCAAGCGATTCTCTCTAAACTTTTTAAATTATAAGTATCCGAATTGATCTCGATTAATTTTTTT
Organism: Promethearchaeota archaeon; assembly: GCA_016839905.1. The sequence continues at coordinate 4,355 of JAEOTJ010000088.1, forward strand.
TTCCCATTCTCGTTTATTATCTTTTTAAATCCCATTATCTGAGCATCTGCTCCAGCATCTCCAGGTTTTGAAGGTTTTAACGTTATAAAGCCATCTTTTAGTGCCTTAAATGGAATTAAGATTTTTTCATTTTTATGTTCATTCATTAATATCCAAATTAAATTATTTCAAGATATAAAAAAAGGATTTTTATTAAGCCATAAATCATTAAAGAAAATATTAATGATTAATACAGGATATAAATGTTATATTGCCTAATTTGTGAGTATTTTGACTAATAACAATGGGTTAATTGAAAGAGCAAACGATTTAAAAACTGAAGGTAAATTTGAAGAAGCTCTTGAAATATTAGATAATTTATATAAAAAAAATCCTGAATCTAAAGAAGTTAAAAAATGCCTTATAGATGTGCTCTTTTCTTATGGGGGTTATTTATCTGATGAGGATTATGTATTAGAATATGAAAAAGCAAAGGAATGTTTTCAAAAAATTATCCAGATTGATCCTGATAATTATCGAGGTTATTATAATTTAGGCATAGCATATTATAATTTAGATGATAAAGATAACGCTCTTGAAGTTTATAAAAAGGCCCTTAAAATTAAACCGAATTACAAACATGTTTATTATAATATTGGTTTAATTTATGAGTCTTTACAAGATTATAAAAAAGCTTTAAATTATTACCAGAAAGCTTTAGATATAGATCCTAAATTTCATTATGCATTTCAAGCAAGGAATAATGTAAGAAATAATTTAGATTTTTTAAAAGAGAAGAATATCAAACTAGGAATAAAATCAACTCAAATTGATAAATTAAAAGTATTATTGAAAAATTCAAAAAAAATTAAAATAAAAATGATTCAAATTCTCCTTAATATTAATTATGAAGAAGTTACAGATTTAGTAATTAGTTGGGTCGAAAAATATCATTTTAAAATAGATGGTGATTTCTTAAATATTAATAAAGATACCATACATAATTTACTGGAAGGTCTAGATCATTTTACACTTTAAATTTAATATCTGTCTTTCATAAGCCTATTATGAATTAAACAACACGCAATTATTATAACTAAAACGATAATAAAACCAATCACAGAAATTAAGTAATTTTCGGCAAACCAGGTTAAGATTTCATCCACTTGAAACATTATAATTCTATCTCTATGATTAATTGATTTAATTAAAATTTTTAACTTTTATAATTATTGAATTATTAAATTATTTATCCTTTTAAGTTAAAGAGAAAAATTAAAAAAAAATAATTAAAGTTGATAGATATATATTTAATTTAACATTAAGGATTATCTTTCTAATTCAAAATTAACTTGAATTCTAACACGATAAACGAGTTTATCCTGATCTTCCTTTACTTTTACATCTGATTGAATAATACTTATGTTTCTTATGCCTCGTAGTGACTTTTTAGCTTCCTCATAGCCTTGTTTAACTGCATCTGCCCAATTCTTTTCTGATGTTGCTACTAATTCTATACTCTTATATACTACCATTTTTTTTTTACCTAATGAATTTATTTAATAAGTTAATTTGTTAAAGTCAATATTTAAATATTTCGCAATTAGATTTTTAAATATTAAATCTAATTAGCATTAAAAATAATAAAATATAAAAAAAATGATTAAAATATTTTAAAATATATTATTAATAACTCATGCATCAAGATTTTCTAGGAGGATTGCTACTCCTTGACCGCCGCCACAACAGGCATTGGCAATTCCGTATTTAGCTTTTTTATCTTTTAAGATTCGAGCAAGAGTTCCAGGAAGGCGAATCATGGTTGCTCCGAGGGGATGCCCAATAGCGGATGAACCTCCCATTATATTTACTTTTTCTTCGGGAATATTAAGATATTTCATGCAATTGAGCGCAACAATACAAAATGCTTCATTTATTTCCCAGAAATCAATATCTTCAGATTTTAATCCTGCTTTCTCTAAGGCCATCTCACTTGCAGGCACAGGACCTCTTCCCATTACGCTAGGATCTACTCCAGCCCATCCAAGAGATACTATTTTTGCCATTGGCTCAATACCTCTTTTTTTAGCTTCTTCAGCGTCCATTAGGAGACATGTAGTTGCTCCTGCATTTAAGGGTGAGGAATTTCCTGCGGTTATAACACCATCTTTAGTTCCTTCTCGTTCCATGTATCCTTTTCGACCTCCAAGATCTTCACCTTTTATATTTTGTTTTAAATAATAAGGCTTTGATATTCTCCTTAATTTTGATACACTTTCTAGGTTAGATTTTCTGGCAGCCATATCTTTATCAACCATCATTTTCTCTTCAACATTTCCTTCCACATGGCCCTCAATTGGAATGATTTCGTCTTTAAACCAGCCAGCTTCTTGGGATTGAACTGTCAAATTGTGAGCCCGTACACCAAATTTATCTAAGTCTTCTTTAACAAAGTGTGGTGATTCTTCTTCATATAGTTTTTGAGCGGTTTGAAGCATATTTACTGCGGTCATAATATCGATGTTTGGTCTATACCATTCACTTTTTTTACTGATCGTGTTCATATTTGGTTTAATATGTGGATTAAACTGAATATTCATTCCTATCCTTGTCATATGTTCCATACCTCCACATAACACTGCTTTAGAATGACCCGTCATTATTTCTAATGCGGCATTAGAAACTGCTGTACCTGCTGAACCACATTGTTTATCCACAAAATAACTTGAGATTTCATTTGGCATATCGGCTAACCAGAGCGGTATTTTTGCACCATAAGTCCAATTTTCATGTACAGGCAGAGCACATGCCATAATTGCAGAATCAACATCCTTCTTTTCAACTCCCTTATCAGCCAAACGGTTATCAAACATATGCATTATTATTTTTGCTAATAATTCATCACCACGATATTCACCAAAAACATCCCTTTCTGGAGATCCAGGTCTTGAACGGGAGAAAGCTGTTCGGCAATAATCGATTAACCATACTTCTTTAAAATCCATATTTATATCACTATTATTTTTTTTCAATTTAATTTAAGTTGTTAATAATTAAGTTTTCAAATATTAAAAAAAAATAAAAGTTTTGGATAATTCGAATTTTAAATTTCATTAATCCCATAATAAAATCCATAATTTATTTCTTTTAATAATAGTTGCTTCAAATCGGGATAAATCCAGACAAATCCATAACAACTGATAGATTCGATCCTGTCATCTTAATGAGCATCGAAATTAATTTTATTTCCCTCTATTTTAAGTCATAGCATTGTTTCGACCAACATTGAGGTTAGTATCAAATCTAAAAATCTCTCAGTGATCCAAGTTTGAGCAATGAAAATCTTTGTTATTTATTTTGGATTTAAACACTCTAAGCTTATCCGTAAAAAATCTTGGTCGGAGAATTCGACATTTCAAGCAAGATTTTAATATTTTTTTTAATATCCTTTTCTTACAAGTGAAATTATTTCATTATTTTTTTTTAATAAAGGATAATTTAAAATTCCATTATTTAAATTAAAGGTATAATTTCTCCTCTTATTCCTTTTTTGGTTAAATATTATTATTATTCTTACCAAATTAATATAGTTATTCTATATTTAGAATGATTTTTGAATAGTTTTTAGGTTTTCTCTGGGATTCTCGAATAGAATTCGGCATACTTAAATATTATCAAAACATTATTTAATTAACAAAAAAAAAAAAAATATAAAAATGAAAAAAATAATTGGAATTCCAGCAGATGGTCCGGATTTAACTGATAATATTTCACTACATTTTGGGCATTGTAAGTATTTTGTAGGAGTTGAAATTACAGAGGAAAATAAAATAAATAAAGTATTTTCTCAAGAAAATAAAGGTCATTCTAGTTGCATGGAGCCCGTTTTAAAAATGAAAGAAAAAGAAGTATCAGATATGATTATTGGAGGTATTGGAGGGCGTCCTTTTATGGGATTTGTTCAGGTGGGTATTAACCTTTATAAAGGCATTGAAGGGAGTATTGAAAATAATGTAGAATTACTATTACAGGGAAAATTAGAAGTATTAGGAGGACCAAGCTGTCAACACAATTAAAAATATAAAGAAAAAATAAAAATGTGAAAAAATATGCCAAGTTTTAAAGAAACATATGAAGCTATAAAGGCTGATTGGAAGGCAGGGGAAAAGAATTTTAATGTTGAATGCGAAATGCTATCCGAAGGCATGCAAGTTAAATGTACGATGGGAGCAAAACCATTCGAATTAATTATTGATGCTCCTCCAGGTTTAGATGGAACAAATCAGGGCCCATCACCATTATTAGTAATCTTATCTTCTGTTGGCGCATGTATTGTTGCTGTTACAAAATTTTGGGCAAAAATCATGGATATAAAGATCCAAGAATTAAAAGTATTCTCTAGAGGACATATCAATTTAGGAGCAATTTTTGGTCTTGATGATAGTAAGTTAGCTGGCTATGATAAACTCGAACCTGTAATCAGAATTAAAGCAGATGCTCCAGAAGAAAAAATTAATGAACTAATGGAAAAAGTCTTATCTCATTGTCCAATCATTACAAATATGGGCGGAGCATCCCCAATTACTCCAAAAGTTCAAATAAAATAACCATAATAAATAATTATTTTTTTATTTTAATTTTATTATTATATAGATGAACAAGTTTATTAAAATTACTGCCTTCTAGAAGCTTCTTTAAAGGAGAGTATGAATATAATAGTTCTTATCCTTGCTAGTATTAAAAAAAAAAAAAAAAAAAATTACATGTTTATGATTGTTTCACTTTCAAAAATTAAATCAATTACATCAGAACTAGCAACTAATTTAATCTTATCAGAAATGAAATTGGATAACCCTCGAATATCTATATGTTCTTTGCATGCCGCAACTTTCTTATTTTGATTAAGCGCTTGTGTTATTGCTTTATTAGTTTTATTGGCAAAGTAGACCGCATTTTGAAGTAATAGAATAGTAACATCATCTTCGTCGGCATGTTCCCTGGCGAGTTCTACTCCAGTGATATCTTCGCTTGTAATAAAATATAGCACTTTTTTGCTCATCTTTTTCATCCTCCTAAAATGGTATAGTTACGGTTGAATTTGCGATCATAGTCAATATTTCATGATGCTCTTTAACTTCAACTTTATCTATTAAATCTTCTTTTGTTAAACCCCGCTCATCAAGTGCCTTTTTATCTATGAAAATATCTAGATCTATGTTCTTGATGAAATCAATGTGCATTGAATACATTGTCTTGTCTACATCTTTAATAAATGCATATACACCATCATTAATCACAATTGTGATTGGATCAAAATCAGCGCTTACGGCAACTGACATTCGTAATCCTTCAACAGGATAAAGTGTACCGTGAGGAGGCTGCCTTAGTAGGATAACTACATTTTTTTCTTCGGACATTTTTTATCACCTAACTACAAATTGTTATTAATTTATCTGTTTCTTCGATAATCCTTGCAAGATCCGGTGTTCCTGCTCGTTTTACATCGCCGCATTCCCTTTTTAAACAGTTTTTCATTGTACCTCTAACTAAGAGACATAAATTACACAGTCTTATTGTTGCCCCCTTCTTGAGGATTTCCTTAAAACCTTCTTCAATGTTAAAAATACCTTCTATTTTTTTCTGATTTTCTAAAAGAGCATTAACAGCATCCATGTAACAAAAGATGCGGACTTCATGTCCTTTCTCTAATGCTGCCATTGATAGTTTTATTACCGTTTCAGCAGCTTCTGTTTGATAAGGTCCATCAAAAAAAAGTATCCCTAATCGAGCCATTTATATTTTCATCTCCGGTTTAATCCTTTCTCATAAACATTAAATATGCCATTATCCAGCAACCCAATACAATGCCAAGACTGACTACAATGCCACCTAATGAAAATTGTGGAACTCCACTAAGTAAGTTACCAATATTGCATCCCATAGCGATTATTGCTCCGATACCCATAACAATTCCGCCAATGAGTTGTTGTAATAGAATTTTACCGTCCTTTGGAGCTCTTATCTTGAATTCACCAGCTATGATAGCACCGACAAAAGCACCTACAATAATACCAATCACAATTAAACCAAACCACATATATGGGATAAGAGCGGCTCCTGTAAGTACTCCCTGGGCATTGCTTAGCCAACCTCCTGAAATTCCTAAAGGATAGTTTTTCCCAGCGACATAAAATGCCACAGGCCAAGCAATAATATTAACGATACCCACTAATATTCCAGTAGTATACCAAGGCCATCCATTTTTGAAGATTTTTGTTTTCAAATCAAAAACTTCTTCGCCTTTTTTCTCTTTTTTCTCTTTTATTGCTGGTAATATCCAGAAGTAGGTAACTGCTGCAAATCCAACAGCTCCGATAATAACCATTAAGATCGGAGTAAATGGTCCAAAGAGAGTAATAGGTGTTTTATCAGCATTGACAATTGGAGTTGATTGTAGAGCAACTGTTAGTTGAGATAGGAGTCCGAATTTCGCAACAATTAAACCTATACAAAAGCCTAATAACGCAATAAGAGATCCTACCATACCCTCGCCTACACGATAAGTAGTTCCACTTGCACATCCTCCAGCAAGAACCATACCCATTCCAAAAATAACTCCTCCAGTAATACTACCTAACAAAGTAAGAGGTTTTGGACTTAAACCAGGTACAATGGAAGTAAGAACCATTATCCCAAACCCAATCATACAAACTAATAAAGCAATTACTACTGCCTTTGCTAATTTATATTCTTTAAGTAGGATAATGTCCCGAAAAGCTGAATTCATGCACATGCGCCCACGTTGTAATACGAAACCAAAGATAGCACCAATAAGAATCCCTACTATAATGATTATAATAAAATCCATCATTTTTATTCACCTTATTTTATTTTAACCAAGATGGTCCATTTTGTTTCCCCTTCCTCTTTTTCAGAAGAGATTACTTCATGACCTAGTCCCGTCATAGTTTCGGGGATTCTCTCTGCAGAAAGAGGATAATCGACAATAATTTTAAGGACTTCTCCTGATTTCATTTTTTTTACTTTTCGTTTACTTTTTACATCCGGATAAGGACATACATCGCCTGAACAATCCAGAGTTTCTTTAATATCAACCATTTTTTTTTTCACATTTGCTTTTTATTAAATTATATTCTGTTAAGCAATTTGTAATTTTTCTAAAGGATATAGAAATGAAAGATTGAAATCATAAGATATCTTTCATAATTGGTTCCATACCTTAGAAAAATACTGATACTCCAGAATAAATTTTTAGATTGTGTTCAATAATTATTTACTATTTTTAAAGCTTTCGAATATTGTTCGATATTTCAGGAGATTTCGAAAGAAAGTTCGCCATATCATAGACTCATAAATGGATATTCTGTAAATAAAGTATATTTTTGAATCTTTTTTTCTTTCTATTTGATTATTATAATAAATTCATAGAATCTTGATAATTTCCAAGATCTACCAATAATGAGGTGAAATTTTATTTCATAATCCAAAATATTGCGGAAGAATATCTGAAAAAGACATTAATGTGAGGTTTAATTACGAGGATCCATATGTAGATATTTTATAATTTTTTTAAAGATTTAAGATAATTTGATAAAATGTTAAGTTATTTGTAAATTATTTTTCTTTTCGATAGATTCCTAATCTTCCTTATGTGAGATGTATAATTTGTATCTTTTTAATTTCTTCTACAAAAAATATAACATTTAATCGATAATTTTATTGAAAAAGTAACTTTTCTCACTAATGGATGTGGATCATCAGTTGAAAAAGCTGTCAGAATACCCTACTTATTGAAAATACCTCACATTTAATGAGATCTTGTTTCTGAAATTTAAAGATGACATTTTAATTTAAAGGATAATCGCTATTAAGGTTTTTTGAGGTTTTTAATGATTTTTGCATTATGATTCAATATAATATATTGATTTATCGAATTTTATTCAAAAAACATCAATTATTACCGAAAAATATTTAAGATTGAATAACTAATTAAGAATTAATTTATAATTTTTACAAAGATTTGGGAAAAATCAATAATTAAGAAATTAGAATTTGTAAAACAGTAAAGAAAAAAAATTATAATATAGTACAAATATTTAACGTGTATAAAGATGAAAGACCAAACACCCAACTTTGATAATAAAGATAAAGAAATTTTAAATATTTTACAAGAAAATTATAGAATCTCCTATAAAGAATTAAGTAAAGAGGTAGGATTAGCCCCAAGTACGATACATAATAGAGTTCAAAACATGGTAAAAAATGGAATTATTAGAGAATTTGATACCGTTGTGTGTCCTCTTAAAGTTGGTTATGAGTCAGTAGCAATTCTTGGACTTTCAGTGGAACCGATGAGAATTGATGAAATTGCTGAAAAAATCTCGAGCTTTAATGAAGTTCAATTAGTTGCTACTTCTACAGGAGACCATGATATAATAGTCCAAGTCTATTCAAGAGATGATAAGGTTCTTTGGAGATTCATAAACCAGAAAATTAAAACTATTGAGGGGGTTAGACCAAGAATGGATGTCTCAAGCTTTATAGATATTTTTAAAATGACATATAAAATAAATTTTAAAATCAATAAATAGATCAATAAAGGACATTATAATGTATAAGATATGTGATAATAAAATTTATGATTTTATTTAATATGGACATAGATTTAGCTCTAATCACGGATTAAGAGGAGTAAGAGTATTTTTAAATATAATTATTCCCTCATTTATATTTTTCCACATGATAGAGAATAAAGACTAGAGGTTATAAAATATGATAATAATTTGGATCATCTTATTTAGCATTTTAGGAAGTATTGGAGTAATTTTAACGACAGGAATCTTTTTAAGGTTAAATAAAAAAAAACAAAACGTTCTTATTCCGATTTTAATTTCTTATGCTATAGGGACTCTTCTTGCAGCAGCATTACTTGGAATGATTGATAATGCTTTAACCAAGAGTTCTCCCATACTAATATTATATTGTGTTTTAGGAGGAATAATTCTCTTTTTCCTACTCGAAAAAATGGTTATTTGGCGTCATTGTCATCATGAAGATTGCCAGATTCATTGTGCCTCAGGTCCAATTCTTCTTATTGGAGATGCATTTCATAATTTTATAGATGGGATAGTAATTGCTGCAAGTTTTTTAATATCCATCCAAATTGGTATTGCCGTGAGCCTCTCAGTGATAGCTCATGAAATCCCTCAAGAAGTAGGCGACTTTGCAATTTTACTTAATAGTGGTTATTCAAAAAAAAGGGCATTCTCCCTAAATTTTTTGTCGAGTATAACGACGATACCTGCTGCCATCATAGGTTATTACATATTAGAAATCTTTGATTTTTTCATACCAATTTTTTTAGCACTTTCGGCAGCAAGCTTTCTTTATATAGCTTTATCTGATTTAATACCTGAATTACATAAAAAATGTAATGTAAAAGCTAGCATAAGACAATTGATATTAATTTTGGCAGGAATTGGAACGATTATTTTAATCCTTTCGACAAAACCAATTTAAATTATTAAGGTGATTTAGTATTCCAACCAATTTAATGGAACTCATTAATTTTCTACCGAAAACAAACTGTAAAAAGTGTGGAAAATCTACATGTATGGCTTTCGCACTAGAATTAATGAAGGGGACCGTTAAAATTGATGATTGTACTCCTTTATTAGGAGCTAAATACAAAAAGAATTATGATTCCTTAAAAGAAATCTTAGGTGATGAGGAGGGTCAAGAAAAAGAATTACATATTGAAATTGACAATGAAAAATGCGACGGATGTGGTATATGCGTTACAATCTGCCCCGTAAATGCCAGATATTGTAATCCCGCTTTAAGTGGAAAAGCACCTGATTATCCTCCTGATAAGCATCAATTATTCCAAGTAAAAGGAGGAAAATGTGAATTATTAAATCTTGAGCATTGCCGGCGATTAGAATCGGAAGGTAGAGAACGGGAATGCCGAGTATGTGAGTCTTATTGCCCTCGAGAAGCAATAGAGATTATACATTCATAATTTTTATAAAAATACATTGTAGATATTTAAAATAGGTAATATATAAATGGTGATTTATTGACAAGAACTTATGTAGAAATCAATGAAAAAATTAAAAAGGGAGATGCAGTAGTATTAACAGCTGTAGAAATGGTAAAATTTGTGGAAGAAAAAGGCATTAAAGTAGCTGCTGAAGAAGTTGATGTGGTAACCACAGGAACATTTGGTCCCATGTGTTCAAGTGGCGCATTTTTAAATTTTGGACCTTCTGATCCTCCAATCAAGTTTGAACATCTATGGTTAAATGAAGTCCATGCCTATCATGGTAATGCTGCTGTAGATTGTTATATAGGATGCACCAGGATGGCAGATATTAGACCATTTGAATATGGAGGCGGTCATGTAATTGAAGACCTTGTGGCGGGAAAACCAATAAGGTTAAAGGGAAATTCTTATACCACTGATTGTTATCCTATGGCAGAAGTTGATACGGAATTTACGATTGATGAAATCAATCAAGCCATATTATGTAATCCTAGAAATGCATGTCAGAGATATGTTTGTGCTGTAAATAGTTCTGATAAAACATTGTATACATATATGGGTAAATTACTGCCCCGCTTCGGTAATGCTCATTATGCAGGTGCAGGTGTTTTGAGCCCTTTAAGTAATGATCCTGACTATGAAACAATAGGTATGGGTACGAGGATATTTCTAGGAGGTGGAATTGGATATGTAATTGGGGAGGGAACACAACATAACCCAAAAAATCAATTTGGAACTTTATTTGTTAAAGGAGATTTAAAACAAATGACTCCAGAATATTTAAAAGGTGTAACTTATGAAAAATATGGTACATCGATGTTTGTAGGGCTTGGAATTCCAATTCCTATTTTAAACGAAGGATTAGCTAAAAAGACTGCAATTAGCGATGCAGAACTTTTCACAGATGTAGTAGATTATGGCATCCCTAGGAGAGATAAACCAAAACTTAAAAAAATATCATATGAGGAATTAAAGAGTGGCTCTATTGAACTTAATGGAAAGAAAATTAAATGTTCTTCTATGTCATCTAAATATCATGCTCATAAAATAGCTAAAATTCTTAAAAAATGGATTCAAGATGGAGAATTCCTCTTAAACGCTCCAGCTGAAACATTATCTATAGAGAGAGTCTTTAAACCAATGAAGCTTACTGTAGAATTAAAATTCGTCAAGGATTTAAAGAAAAAAGCGGAAATTTGTTATTATGATTGTGATATCAAGATAGTAGCTGAAAGGATCATAAAGAGCAATACAAATCACATCATAATAACGGATAGAGAAAATACTTTAAAAGGAATTGTCACTAGTTTTGATATTACTAGAGCTATTGCTGAAGATAAAAATGAATTAAAAGATATAATCACAAAACGAGTAATAAAAACAACAGATAATGATCCTATAGTGATAGCCGCCAGAAAAATGAAGGTTAATAATATTTCAGCTCTACCTGTCATAGATGAATATAATAAAGTAATAGGAATAATTACATCAGAGGAGTTGATGTAAAAAATGACAGTTATTAATATTACTTTACCTTATGGATTGATTAAGGAAATCAATGATTATTCCAGAATAATTAATGAAGTTTTAAAACATAAAATAAGTTTTAACATCTTAAAATTTTCACTTGCTTCGAGTGGAGTGACGCTTCTTTTAGATGTTCCCAATGAAAAAATAAAATCTATAACTGAATCTCTCAAAAAAAATGAGATAATCGTTAATAAAAAGGGACGCATTGAAGTTGATACTGATAAATGCCTTGATTGCGGAGCTTGCATTTCTTTATGTCCAACAGATGCATTACATTTGGATGATGAAGATAAACTAGAATATTTTGAGGATAAATGTATTGCATGTAATTTATGCATTGATGGATGTCCACGACAAGCAATAAAAGAAAGTTAAAAAGCAAAAATTAGAAAAAATCTACACGCTTCTTTTCCCTATTATAATGCTTATTTTTTTTTTTCTCTTATTTGAGGAAATATTTTATCCCTTCATTAATTATTTTAGTAAGATTTGTATGGAAAAATTAAGAAAAAGGATATAACATTATAATGGGAGAAAATAATCTTACAAATTTCAGTATTGGAATTGCAGCATTAGACAAAATTTTACAAAAAATTGTTCCAGGTGATAACATAGTTCTTCAAATGGATGATATTAAAGATTACATCCCTTTTGTTAAAGCATTTTGTAATAATACCAATAAAGAGAAAAAAGATTTAATTTATTTCCGTTTTGCACAACATCAATATTTAATACCCAAAGAAGTAAAAGTTAGAGTTTATCAATTAAATCCCAAACAAGGTTTTGATAACTTTATTTCTGAAATTATTAATAAAATTGAATTGCATGGAATTGGTGCTTGTTATGTTTTTGATTGTCTTTCGGATTTAACAGTCGATTGGTATTCGGATGTGATGTTGGGAAATTTATTTATGCTAATATGTCCTTATTTATATGAACTTAAAACGGTGGCATTATTTGCTTTAATCCGTCATAGTCATGATTCGCAAGTTTTTAATGATATACATAAAACAGCACAAGTGATTCTTGATATATATTACCATTACGATGGTCATATATATATTCATCCTTTAAAGGTACTAGGTCGCTTTTCTTCAACAATATTCATGTTACATAAATGGGAAGATTTAACTAATCCTCATAGCACATTTAAAACCATTAAAGAAAGTTCTATAATTGCAGAAGTTATTTCTGAAAAGCATTATAAATGGTTAGATTATACAAGCTCTCATATAGATGCATGGAACCTTACCTTTCAAAGAGCAGAAGAGACTTTAGAAGGTTTAATGCTTGGAAAAATCTCATTAAAACAATCCGAAAAATTTAAAAAGCGTTTATTAAAAAAAATAATCATAAAAGATGATAGATTATTTCCTTTAGCGATGAAATACTTCGATTTAGAAGATTTATTATTTACAAGGAAAAGAATGATTGGAACGGGATTCATAGGTGGAAAATCATTGGGAATGCTGTTGGCTCGTAAAATATTGAAAAAAGAAAACTCAGAACTAGAAAAAAAATTAGAAAGGCAAGACTCATTTTACATTGGAACTGAAGTATTCTATACTTTTTTAGTTAAAAATAATTGTTGGTGGATGAGGAGAAAATTATCTAATCCAAAAACTTTTCTTGAAGGATTAGATGAAACTTATCAAAAGATTTTATTGGGATCCTTTCCCGATTATTTAATAGAAAGGTTTTCAGAAGTTTTAAATTATTTTGGTCAATCTCCCATAATTGTACGATCTAGCAGCTTGCAAGAGGATGCATATGGGAATTCTTTTTCTGGAAAATATGATAGCATTTTTTTAACAAATCAGGGTACATTCAGAGAGAGATTAAAAGATTTTATTAAAGCTGTAAAAGTCGTGTATGCAAGTGCAGTTTCAAAGGATGCATTAATCTATAGAAGAAATCGTGGTTTATTGGATGCAGATGAACAAATGGCCATTTTAGTACAAAGAGTCTCAGGTTCAATTTATGGGAAATTTTTTTTTCCTCAAATAGCTGGCGTTGGATATTCGTTCAATCCTTACGTATGGAATAAAAAAATTGATCCTAAAGCTGGAGTATTAAGGTTAGTTGTTGGGCTAGGTACTAGAGCTGTAGAACGCGTTGAAGATGATTTTACAAGAATAATTGCATTGAATAATCCAATGCTCCAAATTTATGGCATACTTGATGAAATTCAAGAATTTTCTCAGAAAAAGGTAGATGTCTTAGATCTAAAACAAAATTGTTTTATTACAAAAGATCTCCAAGATATTGAGTTAATTCCAGAATTTCTACCTTATTTAAATTTAATAGCAACAAGAAATTTTGAATTAGAGGAGAGAATGCGAAGAAGAAATCGACCCGAAGTATTCTCTTGGGTTCTCACATTTAATAATCTCCTTGAAAAAACACAATTTGCTAAAGATATGAGGGAAATCTTGAAAATTTTAGAATATGTATATGAAAATCCCATTGATATTGAATATACATTAAACTTTTTAGATGAAGAAAATTATAAAATTAATCTTTTACAATGTCGCCATTTTCAAATAAAATGTGGAATAAAAGATATTAATGCTCCAGAAGATCTCAATCCTGATTCAATTATAATTAAATGTTCAGAACCTATAATTGGTACCAGTATAGCCACAAAAATTGATAGAATTATTTATGTCGTGCCAGAAATGTATGCTAGTCTAAGTATTAGAGATAGATATTCTGTTGCTAGATTAATTGGTAAAATAAATCAACTCGAAGAGAATTTAGAGAAGAAAATCTTACTTTTGGGTCCTGGAAGATGGGGGACAACTACCCCTAGCTTAGGCATCCCCGTTTCTTTTGCAGAAATCGATAATATTTCATTTTTATGTGAAGTTTCAGAAAAAACTGGAGATTTTAGACCTGATATTTCACTTGGAACTCATTTTTTTAATAATCTTGTAGAATTAGAAATATTATATTTTGTATTATATCCAGATAAAGAGGGTTATGTGTTAGATAGAAATTTTTTCCTAAATATGAAAAATAACCTAGAATATTTAATACCAGAAGCTGTCAAATGGATAGACGTTATTAAAGTTATTGATATAAATGAAAAAGCTGACAAATGGAGTGTTAATATTAATATGAATGCTTATACCCAAACTGGTCTTTGCTATTTAAAAAAGTATAAATGAAATGTGGAATAACATAAAGCTATATTTTTAGATAATTGTATTCTATGCATTTAATTAAATAATTCTATTTAATAAAATAAACGTGAAAATTTTTGAAAATAAATCCTTATGATGTTGCGAAAAAACAACTTGATATAGTTGCTAAAGTAATTGATGTAGATCCTAATATTTTAAAATACTTAAAAAGTGTAGAACGTTCATTGATAGTCTCTATTCCAATCATAAAAGATGATGGAACCTTAGAGATCTGTGAAGGTTATAGAGTTCACCATTCTACGGTAAAGGGTCCTGGAAAAGGAGGTATAAGATTTTCATTAGATGTCAATCTTGATGAAATTAAAGCTTTAGCTATGTGGATGACTTGGAAGACTAGCATATTGAATCTGCCTCTCGGAGGTGCCAAAGGAGGTATATGCATAGATCCTAGAAAATTGTCTAAAAAGGAGTTAGAAAAAATAACAAGAAGATATACTTCTGAAATAATAAATATAATTGGTCCTGATATTGATATTCCCGCTCCAGATATGAATACAGATTCTCAAACAATGGCTTGGATGATGGATACATATTCAATGAATAAAGGAAGAACAGTTACAGGAGTAGTGACTGGAAAACCTATAGAAATTGGTGGCTCTGTTGGAAGGCAAGGGGCTACGGGTACCGGGATGTTTTTTGTACTTGAAGCCCTATGTAAAAAATTAAATCTTGATTTAAAATCAATGAGTATTGTCATTCAAGGTTTTGGAAAAGTTGGTTCTGTTATTGCGAAAAAATTAAATGATTTTGGCTGTAAAATAGTAGCTATCGCAGAAATAGAAGGTGGCATTTATTCTGAAAATGGTTTTAATATTGATGAATTAATTGAATGGAAAAAAAAAGGAAAATTTCTTAAGGATTTTGAAGGTAAACTGATAAATAACAAGGAGTTATTTGAAATTAAATGTGATGTCTTAATCCCTGCAGCAACTTTAAATCAAATAACTATTGATAATGTTAATGATATCGACTGTAAAATCATTCTAGAAGGAGCTAATGGGCCAACAACCCCTGAGGCGGATGAAGTCTTAAATCAAAAGGGAATTCATGTAATCCCGGACATTTTAGCGAATAGCGGAGGTGTATGCGTATCATATTTCGAATATATTCAAGATATGAATGCATACTTCTGGAAATTAGAAAGGATTTATGATGAATTAAAAAATATCCTTCTCGAAGCTTTCGAGAATGTTTATAGAATCTCAAAGGAAAGAAATATCTCTCTCAGAACCGCGGCGTATGTTATAAGTGTTTCCAGAATTGCAAAAGCAATAGAATTAAGAGGCATATTTCCATAAAATTCTATTAAACTTATAATATTTTTATTAAAAATTCCTTAGATATAATGCTCTAAATTTTAAACTTAATATCTTTTTATACATAAGAAATTCATATTTTCTCTTATCGTTATTATTTTTTTATGAGGGTATTTTTTTAATCTGAAAATTAATGTTCAGATTATATATAAACAGCATTCTTTTTAATGAGACCCGCAATCCTTAAGCTCTTTCTAATTCATATATTTTCAATTTAGATGATTCCGCATTAAAAAAACGAGAAAAGGGGGTAGCATATCCCCCTTTCTCAACAACGGCAGTAAAATAGAGAGATATTGAAAATATCTTTTTCTATCGTTATGAATAATTATTCATAATATTTAAATCTTTTTTTTAATAACTTAACATAGAAAAAAGCAAATGATTAAAAGGAAAAAGACATCCCCACGCAAATCTTTATAAATTGATTCGGAAATCTCTGACGTATAGCATCGATATGGGATGTACAGTGACATGCTCCGATGAGATCTATATCTTTTAAATAAGAATATTTTCGAAATCCTTGAAATCCCCCAATGATCGCTTTAATATTACTTATTTCTCTTGCTTTTAAAATGAAATTCTCTAATCCGGGATGGGTACAGCCTACGATAATAATTATTTCATTATCTTTATTTTTTAAAAATAATGCTTGTTCCATTATGGTCGTTCCAAATTGCCCAGAAGAATACATATTCTTTTCAATCTCAATAAAATTAGAAATACCAATAACTTTTGAATTCGAGAATTTTCTTTTATATAATTTTTCATTTTTTTGGGGAATATAAATCTCAATTTCGGGATTATTTCTATAAATTCCATCTAAACCCCCAGAATGATCAAAATGATCATGAGAAATAATGACTTTTTTTATTTCCTTA
>JAEOTJ010000384.1 GCA_016839905.1 Promethearchaeota archaeon
AGTATCTGATTACCCTTAGGAGTATGAACAACTTCAGGATGGAATTGAACTCCATAGATTTTTTTTTCTAAATTCCCATAGGCCGCAATCGGACATGTTGCCGTCTTTGCCAATATTTCGAATCCCTCCGGCATCTCTTTAACTTGATCTCCATGGGACATCCACGCTACTTCTCGCTTATCTAAAGAATCGAGTAGGCCCATGGATTTAATTATTTCGATCTCTGTATGTCCGTATTCTTTGTTGTCATGAGCTTCAATTTTTCCTCCTAATTGATGAATTATTAAATGTAAACCATAGCATATTCCCAGAATGGGGATTTTTTCTTGAAAGATGTAGTCATAAAAATCGCTTGAGAGTTGCGGGCTACCTTCTTCATACACACTTCCAGGACCGCCCGATAATATTATGCCTTTAGGAGATATTGAATTTAATTTTTCAAGACCAATGTCATATGGTAGGATTTCAGAATAAACCCCTAAATCTCTGGTCCTTCTTGCGATTAAATGACAATATTGACCTCCAAAATCTAAAACAATAATGGTATCCATTGTTAATTATAAAAAGAATTGTTAAGAGAAAAAAATTGTTATTTTTAAATTTTTTTGGGTAAAACCTTTCAGGTGATAACCTAATTTTTTTCATATACTTGTCATATAAAGATTTACTAATCTGATAGGACGTTCTTTGTACAAATATTTATTGAAGAATAATAAAGAGAAAAATAAAGCACAGAATCTCCAAATGCAAGCGAATTTTTATCCAAATTAATCTAATTTGTTAAAAATAAAAACTTAAATTCAATGATACCTAAAAAACACTAAACCAAAAAATTTAAATATTCTCTAAAAAAATATATATATTAAATCCCATTTATGGTGATTTCTATTAAAGAAAAATCCAAGAAAATCTATATTGCTATTTTATTGAGTTTATTCATTTTGAATAATTTTAAACTTCAAAATGAAATAAAAGCTATATCATTAGATACTGAAAATGATATAAATTTTAATGAAAATCTAAAAAAATCCGATGAAAACGGGGGAGGCTATGAAATGAATACCAATGCGCCCTATTCATGGATTGAAATACAAAGCACTGGGACCCACATGTCTACAATATCAAATGAGGATGATGATTATGAATCCATTTCACTGATTTCACAAGGGTGGTCATTTACATTCTATGAAACTTCTTACGATACTCTTTATGTAAGTAGTAATGGCTACATGAGCTTTGGTAATTCTTATCCTGGTGATACTGGAGGTAATATCCCAGATTTTAGCGAAGATAATAAAGATACCATTGCTTTAGTTTGGGACGACTTAAATCCAAGTGAAGGGGGTGATATTTATTATCAATTCTTTGGAACTAGTCCAAATAGATACTTAGTTATAGAATATTATCAAGTAGTAGATTATTATGATGAATTACAAATTGGAGATTGTGAAGTTATCTTATACGAAAATGGAAATATTAAATTCCAATATAAGAGCCTGAATGATCATATTTCACCCGAAATTGGTTTAGACCATGGAGACATGACTAATTTCAATAGATATGATCCAACTTTGCCACTTAATTCGAAAGCTATAGAATTTAATTTTGATGAGATGGACACTATCAGTTTCACATTAAATGTAAATGTGGGCGATGAATATAGCTATATCATGAATAAATTTGATGATGTTGGAATGGAACTTTTTTTTGGGAACGAATGGGAGCAATCTTTTGGATTATTACCTAATCCAAGTAGAGGTTATAAAACAAAAATAAAGGTAACTTCTATTGAAACCAATTCGAGTTTTTGGAAAATTAATTATGAAAGCTGGGATTGGGTTTATCGGAAAGATCAATTTGGAAGTTCTGCTATCGGTTCAGATTACATATTGCATAGAAGGGATCCAACTGAATATGTTGAAGTACATAACATGACTCACTATTTTCCCTTCTTCATTCCACAGCCAAATGACATTTATATATCTTTCGCTAAATTATCTAATTTTTATTATATTAATGATTATTATTATGATGATTTATACATCGAATATGATGAGGATAAGAATGTTAATGGACATGATATTTCTCTGTATGGTCGTATCTATTACAATGAAAATAGTGTACTAAGAAGCATTAAACTTGAATATTGGAATGATACTAGCAACCAAGTAAAAGTGATATTAGACCTTGAACTCTTCTCATCTGAACATCTTCTAGATTTTCAGATGAATTTCAGCGTGGATGATGAAGTTTCCTACTTTCTAAAACAATTAGATAATGATAAATTAGAGCAAATTTATGGTTCTTCTTGGGAGCAGAGTTTTGGGTTTTTGAATAATCCAATGCTATACAACAAAATGAAATTTAGTATTACGTCTATTACTCAAAACGATACTCATTTTGAAGTTGATTATAATATTTGGAATTGGACTGAGAGAACAGAGAAATTTTCTCAGAATAATGAAGATGTTGGAGGGATGATTTATCGACGAGATCCTTATAATTATACCAATCCAATGAAAATGCCTTATATTTTCCCTTTCTTTATTCCAATATCTCTGTCATATCCTTATTATGCATATCTACCTGAGGGGTATTACTCTTATTTATATGAACATTATTATTATGATGAGTATTGTCGAATTGAATATAATGACATATTGATGATAAATAGTCATGAAATTGAAATTGATGCTACAGCTATATATGATGAAAATGGCTTTCTAACAAGATATTATCTCGAATATGAAAATAATACATCTCATGAATATGGTGATATTATTGAGTTAAAAAGAGCCATACCTCGTAATTTTGAGAACTTTACTATTCCTGTTGAGCTTCACGAAGAGTATAATTGGTTAATTGTTGAATGTAATAATATGCTAATGGAAAATGCACTTGGGAGCGACTGGGAGGCTGATTATGGCTTACCAGAGAACCCCCAAGTATTAGATAAGACAAAAATTAAGATTACATTAAACATTGAAAAAAATGAAACCCATTGGCAAACAAATTATGATCTATGGGATTGGATAAGTCATGATGATCAATTTAGTCAATCTGCCTCGCAAAGTGATACTCTAGAATTTAGAAAAAATCCTCTTAATTACACTTCTTTAAACATGCTTCCTAACATTTTCCCTCTGTTTTTGCCATATCCGGTTGAATTATATCTAGAATTCGCAAGATTAGAGGAAAATTATAATGATTATTGGATTGATTTTGATGAAGAAACTAATTGTACAGAAATTGAATATGGAGATAACATTGGAGATATATGGATCTGGGCTAATGCAGAATATAATCCTACGGGGATTTTGCATAGATTATATATTTATCTCGAAAATGATACTTCCTATGAGACTATTTGCCAGTTTGAAATGATTTCTTATGTAGAAGGTCCTAAACCTCACTATATTGGAATATCAGAAGACGAAATTTATGAATATGGTGTTTATTATGATCCAGATAATGGACCTGAAGATTTTTATTTGCCTATAGATGTGAATCTTGATAGAATTAAATTGAATATTGAAATGATCTCTGGAGAAGATCCAAGTCTAAATTATTGCTTCATAATGTTTAATATGTCACAAATGATTTCTGGAACCTATTCTAATGTTGAGAGAAAATTTATCAATATTTACGAAGATTCTATGGTAGATCTATACTCATCATTATATCTCCTTTATGGTCCATTAGTAAACAACTTTTTTTGTTCTAAAAAGGAAAATTGGAATAATATTGCTAGTTTTCTTAATAATCTCATGGATACTGTAAATATAACTGCTTTAAGCAACGGTTTAAAAATGACGCAATTAGTGGACGGGAAAATCCTTGAATTTTTTACACTATATAACTCAAATGGAGTTTTAGAAACATTTGAGTTATATTATGATGGAATTGAATTTCTAAGCATCCGTCTTAATGATTTTGGCTATGGAGGAGGTGATTCTTCGCGAATTTTATTAGTGTCATCACGATATTTTCTTATAATAATTCTCATTATATTTGCTTGTATAACTGGAGGGATCGTAGTAGTTTTAAAGATGAAAAGTTCTGGTGGAAAAAAAGTAAAATTCAAAAAACAGAAAGAAAAAGTATCTCCGGTACAAAAATTTACTCCTATAAAGGCAATTGAAGTTGAACAAATCCCATCTACGGTCATATTCTCAGAGCCTAAGAGGATCATTCAGGTTGGAATGATGTGTTCAAATTGTCGGAATGAATCGTACATAAAAGATACCGAAATAGCCAATTATTCATGCAAGAGATGCTCAGGCAAGAGGTTTTTCATTGGATATTACTGCAAGAGATGTGATAAGGTCTTTGCTATTCCCGATAAGGTCTTCTTTAACATTAATCTAAAATATGCCGTTGAATGCAAGAAATGCGGGAAGATAATGGAAATATTGACCTTTTCATACAAGCCGAAGAAACTTGAAGAACCTGCAGAAGATTTAAAATATCAAAATGAAGAAATATTAAAGGAAAACACTCTCCAGTCTCTTAGGCCTGAGCAAATCAAAAAGCCGGAGCCAACACCGGAATATAAAGTTAACTCAGTCACACGTGAAGAAGAAATGCAACTGGGAGTGATGTGTTTAAAATGTACAAAAGAGCATTTCATTCCAAATTATAACATTACCGGATTTAAATGCAGTGAATGTTCAAGTAGTTTTTTTAAAATAAAATATCAATGTAATACATGTGGGTTGCTGGATTTCATTTCGGAAGAATTATATTTAGCTTCAGGAAAAATGGAGTCATTTGGTTGCCGCTTTTGTAACGGACAAATGAGCTCATTAAGAAAAGTAAGGAGCCTTCCAACTCCCATGAGAAATGAAATCGTAAAAAAAAAGCCAGAAATCCCTCCTTTAGTCGCATTTTCAGAGCCTAAGACGGTCATTCAGGTTGGAGTAATGTGTTCAAATTGTCAAAATAAATCTTACATAAAAGATACCGAAATTATTAATTATTCATGCAAGAAATGCTCGAGCAAGACGTTTCTCGTTGGATATTACTGCAAGAATTGTGATCAGGTCTTTGCCATTTCTAATGAAACTTTCTTTAACTTTAATCAAAAGCATGCTATTGATTGCAGTAAATGTGGAAAGATGATGGAAATACTAAAATAATTATTTATTTTTCCATTTTAATAATTCTTTAGTCAGATTTTACTGGTGATTTGATGATTTATAAATCAATAATACTTATAATGATAAACAAGATTCTTAATGATTCAAACACTTTCTTAATAATACCAAAAAATTTAAATATTGAATAAATAAAATATATATTAAAATCCATTTTATGGTGAATACTATTAAAAAAAAGACCAAAAATATTTTTTATGCTACTATCTTTTTATTGAGTTTATTCATTTTGAATAATCTTAATCTTAAAAATGAAATAAAAACTAACCCATCAAATATAGAGAATGAAATTATTTTTAATGAAAATCTAAAATTATCTGATGAAAACGGGGGGGGTTATGAAATGAATACCAATGGGTTCTATTCATGGATTGAAATACAAGGCACTGGGACCCACATGTCTACAATATCAAATGCGGATGATAATTATGAATCAATTTCACTGATTTCACAAGGATGGTCATTCACATTCTATGAAACCTCTTACGATACTCTTTATGTAAGTAGTAATGGCTACATGAGCTTTGGTCATCCTTATCCCGACGATACTGGAGGTAATATCCCAAGTTTTGACGATGATAATAAGGATACCATTGCTTTAGTTTGGGAAGACTTAGATCCCGGTGATGGGGGTGATATTTATTATCAATTCTTTGGAACTAGTCCAAATAGATATTTAGTTATAGAATATTATCATGTAGAAGACTATAGTGATGGGCTACAAATTGGAGATTGTGAAGTTATCTTATATGAAAATGGAAATATTAAATTCCAATATAAAAGCCTGAATAGTCATATTTCACCTGAAATTGGTTTAGATCATGGAGATTTAATCAATTTCAATAGATATGATCCAACTTTGCCACTTAATTCGAAGGCTATAGAATTTATTTTTGATGAGATGGACCCTTTCAATTACAATTTCACATTAAATGTTAATGTAAGCAATGAATATAGCTATATAATGAATAAATTTGATGACGCTAGAATGGAACTTTTTTTTGGTTCCGAATGGGAGCAATCTTTTGGATTATTACCTAATCCAAGTAGAGGGTATAAGACTAAGATAAATATAACTTCCATTGAAACAAATTCAAGTCATTGGAAAATTAATTATGAAAGCTGGGATTGGATTTATCGAAAAGATCAATTTGGAGGGGCTGCTATAAGTTCGGATTACATATTGCATCGAAAAAATCCAACTGAATATGTTGAAGAACATAACATGACTCATTATTTTCCCTTCTTCCTTCCACTTCCAACTGGTTATTATTTAATATTTAGTTATTTATCTGATTTTTATTATATTGATGAAGATGATTTTTATGAAGATGATTTATGCATCGAATTTAATGAGTATATGTCTATTAATGGTCATGATATTGAGATGTATGGGGAGGCCTATTATGAAAATGGTTTACTAAGAGGGATTAATCTTGAATATTGGAATGACACTAGCAACCAAGAAAGAGTTATATTAGACCTTGAATTCTTCTCATCTGAACATCTTCAAGATTTTCAGATGAATTTCAGCGTGGATGATGAGGTTTCCTACATTATAACACAATTAGATAGCGATAAAATGGAACAAATTTATGGCTCATCATGGGAGCAGAGTTTTGGATTTTTAAATAATCCAATGATAACCAATAAAATGAAGTTTAATATTACTTCTATTACTCAAAACAATACTCATTTTGAAGTTGATTATAATATCTGGAATTGGACTGACAGAACAGAGATTTTTTCTCAGAATTATGAGGGTGTTGGAGGGATGATATATAGACGAGATCCCTATAATTACACTAATCCAATGAACATTCCTTATATTTTCCCTTTCTTTTTTCCTATATCCCTGTTATATCCTTATTATACATATCTGCCTGAAGAGTATAATGCTTATTTTTATGAATATTATGATTATTGTCGAATTGATTATGATGACATATTGATGATAAATGGTCATGAAATTGAAATTGAAGGTTCAGCTATATATGGTGAAAATGGCTTTCTAACTGGATATTATCTCGAATATGAAAATAATACATCATATGAAGATGGTGATATTATTAACTTAAAAAGAGCCGCGCCTCGTAATCTTGAGAACTTTTCTATTCCTGTTGAACTTAACGAAGAGTATAATTGGTTAATTGTTCAATGTAATAATACGCTAATGGAAAATGCACTTGGGAGCAATTGGGAAGCTGATTATGGCTTACCGGATAACCCCCATGTATTAGATAAGACGAAAATCAATGTTACATTAAACATTGAAAAAAATGAAACCCATTGGCAAACAAATTATGATCTATGGAATTGGATAAGTCATGATGATCAATTTAGTCAATCTGCCTCACAAAGTGATACTTTAGAATTTAGAAAAGACCCTCTTAATTACACTTCATTAAACATGCTTCCTAACATTTTCCCTCTGTTTTTGCCATATCCGGCTGAATTATATCTAGAATTAGCAAGATTAGAGGAAAATAATTATGATTATTGGATAGATTTTGATGATAATACTAATTTTACAGAGATTGAATATGAAGATAACATTGGAAACATATGGATCTGGGCTGATGCTGAATATAATCCTACGGGGATTTTGCATAGTTTATATATTTATCTCGAAAATGATACGTCCCATGAGACTATTTGCCAGTTTGAAATGATTTCTTATGTAGAAGGGCCTAAACCATCCTACATTGGAATATCAGAAGATGAAATTTATGAATATGGTGTTTATAGTTGTCATTATAATAAACCTGAAGATTATTATATAAATGCTAACCTTGATAGAATTAAATTGAATATTGAAACGATAACTGGAGAATATCCAAGTCTAAATTATAGTCTCATCTTATATAACATGTCACAGATGATTTCTGGAACTTATTCTAATGTTGGGCTGAATTACATGAATATTTACGAAGATTCTATAGTAAATCCATACTCACTATATGATATCCTCTATGGTGCGTATTATGATAATTATTTTTGTCCTACAACAATAAATTGGAATAATACTGCTAGTTTTTTAAATCCTTCCATAGATACTGTAAATATAACTGCTTTAAGCAACGGTTTAAAAAGGACGCAATTAGAGGACGGGAAAATCATCGAATTAATTTCACAATATAATTCAAATGGTATTTTAGAAACATTTGAGATATATTATGATGGAAAAGAATATGGAAGCTATCGTCTTAATGATTTTGACCATATCATTCCAGAAAACTTGATTCCAATAGAAATTATTTCTCCAACTCCGTCCGAGTATTTTGGAAGTCAAGCTCCTGAATTCGAAATAAATCCCGGCATCTCCTCAGAAAGAATCGCTCAGATGTGGTACACTTTAGATGGAGGGGTGACTAACATTCCTTTCTCTTCAAATGGGTCTATTTCCCAAACAGAATGGGAAAAAATTGGTTCCAGCGGACCCGTGTCAATAACTTTTTACGTACAAAATACAGGAGGCATTATTAATAGTTCAACTGTAATAATCAATAAAGATATTGATGGACCTAGTATTACAATTAATTCTCCATCCATCAATCAATTTATTGGGCTACAAGCTCCAAATTTTGATATCAATATACCTGATCCCACTCTAGATGAGATGTGGTATAACTTGGATGGTGGTGATAATTATACAATATCAACTTTTACTGGTCAAATTGATCAATCTGAATGGGAAAAATTTACGACTAGTGGTAGCATCACCCTATACTTTTTTGCTAATGATAGTTTAGGAAACATTGGTTCTGCAAGTGTAATTATTCAAAAAGACACAATCCTTCCAATAATTATGATAAATTCCCCAACTACAGGTTCTCAATTTGAAGATCTTCCACCTATAATACAGCTAACAATTATAGAAACTAATCCAGATAATATGTGGTACACCATCGATGAAGATTTTGAAAATGAAATTAAATATTTTGCAAGCAGTCCAGTGGATATTTCTCAAGACATTTGGAATAGAATCCCTAAGGGAAACGTTTATATCAGGATTTATGCTGAGGATTTAGGTGATAATGTTAATAGTTCTTATGTAATCGTTCAAAAAACTGTAGATGCAACGGAATTCCCTGAAACCGATGATGATGATAAAAATGATGGAAATCAGAATATTTCCTTTGGAAATTTCTTTATGATGATTGCTTTCTTTAGCATTATAAGCTTATCTATTAGTATCTATAGAAAAATGAAGAAATAAAATTTATTTATTTTTTAATTTTAACTTTTTTTAATTTTCCATGAGTTAAGCGCAGACACGATTGAATTGATTTACGGATTCCCTATTAGTTCCACATCGTTTAATTACGTTGAAAAAACAAGATTTTTAATGATTTAAGCACTTTCTAATGTCTTTTGCCCTGCTTCTTAGAGTTACTTCAGTTATCTTTGCTACATTGGACACTTCTGCTTGAGTTCTTCTATTCGCAAGGTTATTAAATTCTCTAGCAGCAATATAGATGGCAGATGCTGCGTATCCTCGAGGATCCTTTCCTTGAGTATTAATGCGGTTCTGTGATACCTTTTCAAGTAATTCGATCGCACGATTTTGCACTTCCATTGGTAAAGTTAGACTATTTCCAAACCGATATACTAACTGTCGAGAGGTGATTGGCTTGTATTTGTACCCTAATTCCGGTAAGACGATCTTGACTAAAAGACCAAGAGCTTGATGTACCGTTCTCCGAGGCACTAGTTCGATATCATATACATCATCAAAAATCATCGAGAGTTCATGTATTCTAATAGCCGCATATAGGGAAGCAGTTACAAATCCTATTATTGATCTTCCCATGGTCAATTTTTTCTTAGCAGCTTCTACGTATATACGCCATGCTGTTTCTGAAATGTAATCTGGAATGTTTAACTTGGATGTTATCATTTTTAACTTTGGTTTTGCTTCCCAAAAGTTTCTTTCAAGACTGTCTATTAATGAGTTTTGAATCTTCCCTAATCTATTGTATAATATCTTCTCTTTAACATCAAGTAGATTTCCATTTGAATCTGTCTTTTCCTTTCCTATTAACGTTCGAGGTCCAACTTCTCGCCATTTCTTCTCTGTTCTTTTCCTATTGTTAATTTCATCAATGGTAAAAGCTCTCACTTCAAGATTTACTATCTCCTTTTCAGCAACAATCCCACAATTCATGCATACAAAACTTCCATCAACTGGGGCTATGTGTGGCTCTTTGCAACACTCTGTCATATCCTGAGTGAACTCGTTATTTTTCCATTGATCAAAATTTCTTCTCAAATTTTTATTCATTATAATACACCACCCCAAAAGTGGGATAAAGGATTTTAATTCCTTTTGATTAATATTTCTTTTTTCATATATATATCTTATGGTTATGGGAAAGATTTCCCATAAACTGGATTATTTCTGGTGAGTTATGTTAAAAAACTAAAATTTTCTCGTTTTCTAAACTTTATTGTTAAGAAAAATGAACATTTTTCTATAAATTCTATTTATTTCATATATTTGTTTAGAAGTTATATTAGTTATACTAATTATATCATCAAAAAATTCTTATATCATTAAAATTTGTTTAATTTAATATAATCTATATAAGATAAAGGTAAAATTATGTCTCAATATGTTCAAAAAGTATATGATGATGTAGTTGAAAAAAATCCGGGTCAACCCGAGTTTCATCAAGCTGTAAAAGAAGTTATCGAATCGTTAGTACCTGTATTTGAAAGAAATTCAAATTATGAAAAAGTAAAGATTCTCGAACGATTGACTGAGCCTGAGCGTCAATTGATGTTTCGGGTTCCTTGGATGGATGATAATGGCGAAATTCAAGTAAATCGAGGGTATCGTATCCAATTTAATTCTGCAATTGGACCTTATAAAGGCGGCTTAAGATTTCACCCTTCAGTATATTTAGGAATTATAAAATTCCTGGGTTTTGAACAGATTTTCAAAAATTCACTCACGGGATTACCCATGGGTGGAGCAAAGGGAGGTTCTAACTTTGATCCTAAAGGAAAATCTGATATGGAAGTAATGAGATTCTGCCAATCTTTTATGACAGAGCTCTATCGACATATAGGTCCTTATGTGGATGTACCAGCGGGAGACATTGGTGTAGGGGGCAGAGAAATCGGATACATGTATGGAATATATAAAAGAATTCTTAATAGCCCTGA
Source organism: Promethearchaeota archaeon (assembly GCA_016839905.1). The sequence goes on from JAEOTJ010000384.1 coordinate 11,328, forward strand.
TAATGTTTTAACTGGAAAACATCTTGAATATGGAGGATCATTAATTAGACCAGAAGCCACGGGTTATGGTGCAACATATTTTGCTCAAGAAATGTTGAAAGTAAGAGGAGAAGATATTAAGGGTAAGACTTGTTTAGTGTCTGGTTCTGGGAATGTTGCACAATATACAGTTGAAAAAATAAATCAATTAGGTGGTAAAGTGGTAACATTATCTGATTCAAATGGGTCGATTTATGATCCCGATGGTATTACAGTTGGAAAGAAATTTGATTTTTTTTTAGATTTAAAACAAGTCAAACGTGGTCGAATTAAAGAGTACGCTGAAGAATTCAATGTTGAATATCGCCCTGACAAGAGACCATGGGATATTAAATGCGATCTTGCATTCCCTTCAGCAACACAAAATGAAATTGATCAAAAAGATGCTCAAAACTTAATCGATAATGGGTGTATTGCTGTATCTGAAGGTGCTAACATGCCAACAAACTTTGAAGCTACAAATCTTTTATTAGATGCGGGAATTTCATTTGGTCCAGGTAAAGCTGCCAATGCTGGAGGTGTTGCAACATCAGGTCTTGAAATGTCTCAAAATTCCATGAGATTATCATGGTCCCGTGAAAGAGTTGATGAAGAACTACATAAAATCATGGTTAATATTCATAATGCTGCTTATCAAGCCTCTAAAGATTATGGAAAACCTGGAAATTATGTAATGGGGGCTAATATTGCGGGCTTTTTAAAAGTAGCATCAGCCATGATCTATCAAGGTATTTATTAAAAAATAATACTCTTTTTTTTTAGAATTACTATTTCAAGATCTTAATTTAAATAAGGACAGGATTAAAAAAAACTTTAACATATTGGATATTTAATTCTAAAATCATAAACAAACTTAATCCTTCCTATAATTTGAACTACCAGCACCTCAACTCAAGGAGCTGGATTCTTGCTTCTTCGACCACCGCACCTAAAAGGTGTCTTACAAAATCTCCACAAGCGTGACTTCCCGTAGTCCCTACGGTATAGGAATACCTGCTCTTGGTTTTCGATACAGTTATCCTTAAGATTAATATTTATGAATACTATAAAAATATTAGAACTGAATAAATTTAGTAATTTATACAAAATTCATCTCTGCCCTAAAGGACAGAGCTTTCTTTTGCTTATATGGTATAAATATAAACGATATTGTTAATAAAAATAGCTTTTTATAAAAACTAAAAAATAAAAAAAAAATAAGAAATCAGAAAAAACTAGATTTCCCTTCAATTATTAATTGCTTTTACTTTTTTCTCTTCATTGTAATTTTTTTTTTAAGACTTATCAACGCATAAGTTGATTGAATGGAATGATTTATTCAAGATTTAGATCTTCAGATACATATTCGACATAACTGGTATTTTCCGTCATTGTACCATTCCAATACATTCGCATCCGCCATTCCGACCAAATACCGCCAGGGTCTCCATTGTACATGAATTCCTTATAAAAACCCATCATGTAATCCGATAACTCTTTTCTACCTACTTCATTCTCTGGACACCAGGCCGTATTGTTTACCGGCCAAGCTTCCTCTGCTTCTACGTTACCAAACATGAATGGAAGATCCATTCCATGAGACGCTCCAATACTGTCATTAAGTGGATAAGGCAACGCTTTCCAACTGAACTGGAAAGTCCAAACATCAGATTGATGTTGAGTCATATAATCTGCGGGTAGATCTGTACCATATATTCGGATAACACTGCTAGCTGCAAATGAAGAACCACCTATCATATCTATAACGATATCCCTTAACCATTGAGGAGAATTATTCTCACCGATCACACCATCAATAGCAGATGACCTATTATCCGGAATGCCTCTTCCAAACATCCCGTCATAGTATGCTCCTTCATCCATCATTTGAGCAAGGAATATCTTAACTTCCTCCTCGCAGCATCCAATTATCGTAGGTACTTGAATATAATCTCCCTCGTCCAAATTTACAAATGGATCAACAGCACAAACCAAACCATCTCCAAATAAATTTGGCATGGACATTACACCCGCTAATCCTGCTTCTGCAGAAGCGGCTTTTCGACACTCGAAGAGATCTATCATATCAGCATCCATGAGCCA
>JAEOTJ010000089.1 GCA_016839905.1 Promethearchaeota archaeon
ACTTATTACTACTTATTTCTAATTTTTCTAAAGCCTTAAGATTTCCAAAAGATTCTGGAAGAGATTCAAGATTATTATTTTCTAAATTTAATTCTTTAAGTAAAACCAAATTACCAAATGAATCAGGCAATTCCCTTAATTTTGAACTTTGAAAAATTAAATATTCCAAATCCTTTAGGTTTCCAAAAGATTCAGGTAACTTTTCAAATAAAGAATCAAAAATGACAAACTTTTTCAAGGAAGTAAGTTTGCCAATAGAATTAGGGAAGGTATTTATTTTTAAACCCTTAATATATAACTCGATTACCTTATGTCCTTCAGCTTTAAAATGGATACGATCTTCAATTAGAAACGTCATGTCATAAATGAATTCTGCATCATCATATTCTATTAATTTTTTAGAATTAATAATATAACCTACTGATAAGGGATACTTAAATGAGGTATTATTTTTTTTATGTAACATTTCAACAGATATTAGATTTTCAGATTTAGGGAGAGATTTAATTGGATTCTTTTCAATTATAAGATCTTCAAGCGTAGGAATCTTCATAATTGAATCTGGGAGACTACTTAAATTATTTTTTGAAACATCTAAATATTTAAGTGAGGGCATATTTCCAATAGTTTTAGGAAGTGAGGCTAATTGATTATTCGCTATAGTTATTCTAGATAGTAATTTCATTTTTTCAATACTTTCAGGAAGCGTGTTAAGCTTATTTACAGATAATTCCAATATTTTAAGATTTTTTAGATTACTTAATGTTTCAGGTAAAGAAGTAAGAAGATTACCAGATAAATCAAGAAACTCGAGAGATTGTAATTTGGTAATTGATTCTGGTAATACTTTTAAAAAATTATCCGTTAATCTTAATGTTTTTAATGATTGAAGATTAGATAGTGAATTAGGAAGTTCTTTTAAACGATTATATGATAAATCAAGATTTAAAAGAGAAGTAAGGGCTCCAATTGTTTCAGGAACCGACTTTAATTCATTATCAGCTAAATAGAGCGATTTAAGTGATTTTAAATTACCTATTAAACCTGAGACCTGTCCATGTAAGCAAGCTTTTAAAAATAAAATATTAAGACCAAAAAGATCAAATATCGTTTTAGGAATCAAATCTTGGTGAAGAGATAAATTTCCTCCAATATATAATTCTTTTAGATGATTGAAAACATCCATTTTATTAGGTATGGTAATCCCACATTTGGCACAATCATCATCGTTAGGATACCAATCTTCATCTTTATCATAACAAGTCTCACAGCTATATGGTTCTTCTTGAAAGAATAATTTTTCAACCCTATTATTATGAACAACAAACAAAGCGGGACCTATTTTGTTCAACTGCTTGTTAATTTCTTCTAGATAATCATAATCTATTCTTTCGGGAAAATATTCAATATCCTCAACTAATATAAATCTTTCAGGATAACAAGAATTTGGATATTTTATGGTTTTTTCAATATCTTTAAGTACATCTACCTCAAAATTTGGAATTTTAGCACCTCTAAATCCTGTTAAATCTTTAAAAATATCTTTCACCTACTTTGATTCAATTTTTATGATTTTGATTCATAAATATGTAACTTATAATTCTATATTTCTCCTTAATTTTTATCTTGTATTATTATTTTATATGGATGAGCCTCTATTTAATTCTTGGTAATGCAATGAAAATGTAATGGTTCAAGATCTCTAAAAATATATGAATTTATCACATATTTAAATCTAGTTCTAATAATAATTCATTTAATTTCACGCAATTTTTCACGTATTTCCTTCAGGACATTTTTGCCCTTTTCCGACAGCGTGTATTCGGTACTGGGGTCTCCCGCCCGGATCACATTTATGTTCCTTTTCAAGACAATTTCCTGATTTACCAAGCTTTTCAGCATTTTATAAATGTATGAGGGGCTTCGATCCTTTATCAGACCACTCAGATCGCTAACTCTGGCATGGTCCGGCGAGTTTAATGCGACAAGAAGCGCAAGAGTGTCTAATATCTTTTTTATTTTCATGGGCTAAGTATCAATCATGTTTAAACCTATTTAACATCTTTGAAAAATTTATGAGATGGTTCATAAAAA
>JAEOTJ010000053.1 GCA_016839905.1 Promethearchaeota archaeon
ATATTGTCACTAAGATTCTGATTTCATCACTTTCAGTTATTACTTCCTTCTTCGTTTCTACCATTGATTTTTCACTAAGTTTTAATTTTTTTCTACTTCCTCCAAAATTAATACGCTAATTATATGTATCAAAATTTTGTTCTAATTTAAAATGTTCTCCTTAAAAAAATTAACTTTAAATCAGTATTCTTTTATATATGTTTTAGAATTAATTGAATTAAAAATGTTCGATTAAATCGTATAAAAATAAGTTTTCCACGGTAAATGATGTAAAATGTTATTAGCATTCCTCCAAATGGATAATATCAATATGGATGACATAATCCCAATACTCATTATGGTTGCTTTTGCTGGAGGAGATATAATCTTACTCAAACTTGGATTAATGATGACGAAATCAAAGAAGAGAACTAGGATGAAATGGGTTGCGGGAAGTTTTGCAATTCAATTTGGAGTGGTTTTCGTTGTAAGTTCTCCTTTGTTTTTACTTGGAATTATGGGTGCTTTTCAAGGGCAACCTGAAGGATTAGTCCCGATTATTCTCATTTCTGTTTTTATTGATCTCAATGTAATCAATGTTTTGCATCAAATTGGGTTGAAGCGCTCTTTAGTTGTGGTTTTACTTACATTTGCTCCGATATTTTTAATAATGGTTATTTTCGGTATGAACATGCATAGATATTTCTCATAAATTTATTTCTTTATTTATTTTCTGATTCATTTCAATAATTTTATCACGTGCAGCGTCACCGAACTTACTTGGAGAATATTTATCACTTTTAGAATAAGCAAATATTATTCCTCTTGATGAATTTACTATTCCTCCTAATCCATTCTGATAAAATCCGTCCTTTATATCTTTTGCTGTAGCTCCTTGAGCTCCAAAGCCAGGAATTAGAATTAAAGAATTTTTAACAATTTTTCTTACAGATTTTAATTCCTCTGGGAAAGTAGCACCTACAACTACGCCTAAATTGTGAAAATTTGATACTTGCTGTAAAACATCTCCCCATTTAAAAACGAGTCTCGCCATTTTAATGTAATTTCTTTCTAGTGTTATATTCTTCACATTAATTTCAATTTTCGAATCTAGTGCATCTGGAATATCGGCACTAAAAAGGTTTTGAAAGTCATTACTACTAGGATTTGATGTTTTAACTAAAATGAATATACCTTTTTCTTTATAGTGTAAAAATGGTTTAACTCCATCAATTCCAAGATACGCATTTATAGTACACGCATCAGCATTGAATACTTTAAAAGTAGAATACGCATACGCTTCCGAAGTCGACCCAATATCGTTTCTTTTGCAGTCTAAAATAACAAGTAAATCCTTTTTGTGCGCATATTTTATTGTTTCTTTTAAGGCGTTCAGAGCCTCATATTTCTCGTAAAAAGCTATTTGGGGTTTAATGACAGGGATTAAATCAAATGTTTTATCAATCAGAGTTTTATTAAATTCAAGAATTATTTTGTTTGGGTCTTCTAATTCGTTAATTAAAAATTGTGGAATTTCCCCTTCTTTATCAATTCTAGGGTCCAATCCCATACATACGACACTGCGTTTATCTATAATTGATTGAATTACATCTTCAATAAAATTCATGATTATGGTATTTAGGAAATGTGTATTTTAAATATTAATAGGAAACGATCTTTATTATTCTAATGATATTATAATTATAAAAAAATAAAAATTAATTAAAAAAAATTATTCAGGTTAATCTTTTTTATTATTATCCTTTGCTGATCTTCTTCTATGTATTTCTTCCTTAACTTTTTTTATCGTTATTCCTTTAAGTTTAATGAATCGATAAAGATAAATACAGGTAGAAATAACTATTCCAACGAGGTAAAACACTTGAATGGTCCAGAAAAATGGCTCTATGGATGTAAAGAATATGAGTTTAAAAGCGTAAGATAAGCATGTAATCGTTGCGATCCAAATTATAGAAATGAGTAAAGCTATTCTTTCGTATAACTTAGGTTCTCCTTTATCAAAAATAAATATTTTTAACCAAAAGATAATACAGACAAACGCTACAGGTGTAAAGATGAGAGAACCTATTGCAATCGGGATGAGTAAATACACCGCAAATCGATTTCTCCAGATATCCAGGACATCTCCTAATGTCATTTGATCTTGAATTTGAACTTTCGCATACTTTTTTCTCAA
>JAEOTJ010000032.1 GCA_016839905.1 Promethearchaeota archaeon
TCGACGTCAATCATAATCTAAAATCTCTCTTAATGAGAGAAGGAATTAATATAGAATCAAGTGCAGCAGAAGAAATTATAAAAGAAATTAAAGAAAAAAATTGCTATTTTGTTTTGGATCCGGCAAATCCTCCTAAAGCAACTGATAATTATACTTATCCTATGCCCGATGGTTCTGTAAAAGAAATTCCTAACCGTATTTTCTATGAAGCTCCAGAAGTTATGTTTCAGCCATCTATGCTTGGTTACAATATGATGAGTATTCCACAATCAATAATTTATTGCTTACAAATGTTAAGCAGCGAACACTGGTACGAGTTATTAAATCATATTGTTATTTCAGGTGGAAATTTGTCTTATAGTGGATTTGACGAAAGATTAAAACAAGAATTAAACGCTTTATTATCCCAATTAGGACCTATTCCTAAACCATCTGAAAAAAAAGTTAAAGAAAAATATGAATCTGAATCACTTAAAGCTTTAGAAGGAATGATGAAATCAATAGATACATGTCCTCAATGCGGAGCATTAGTAAATTTAGCTGATGGTAAAACAAATTGTTCTGAATGTGGTGCTGAAATGAATTTACCCCAAATATCATTAGATTTAGGCGGGCAAATGGAAAAAAAAGAAAAAGAGCAATCTGAAAAGAGATGTCCACATTGCCTAAAAAAAATAATGGATGAAACTTCATTATTTTGCCCCTATTGTGGAAAAAAAGTCGATGAATTAGAGGTTCCAAGGAGTGTGGATGATATAATTCAAAAAACATCAGGTGCCCAAGTATTTATGGATTTTGGTACTTCAAGTGATCTTATTAAATTTTATATTCCAGAAAATCTTCAATATGCGATTTTTAATGGAGCTTCTATATTAGGTTCCCTTCCTAGTTTTCAAGCGTTATTTGTTACTTATGAAGAATTTCAGGTCAATCCTGATTTACTTTACAAGGATATATCTGAAATATTCAATATTTAACTGATAATTCGTGTATCCCAAAAAATCCAATTTTTCCAATTATAAATCAAAAATTTCAGCCTTGATATTTTAAAATTATCGATAATTTTTAATTTCAAGTTGAATTTAAAAAAATAAATATAATTAGCTCTAGGATAATTTTAATGAATACTAAAACTAAGAAAATTCGAGCCTTGATAATTTTCAGCTTAGTTTTTATTATTACATTTTCAATTATCCCTTCGGTTTTAGCTAAACCACGGAAAACTTATATCACTGATTTTCTCTATGAGTGCGAAATTAAAAATGAGGGATTTTCAAATTCGGCAGAAAATGATGATGATGTATCAGAAGAGGCTACTGCGTATGCCCTCGAGATTCTAGACGAATTTAATTTATTAAAAACAGAAGAACTTTTTCAAAATGAAGAAAATCCTTTTGAAATTACTAAAAAAGAAATTAATTCAACCGACCTCACAGAGGAATTGGAAGATAATGCTAAGATTGAGAGTGATAGTGGAGATCCTGATATTTATAAACTATATTTTCTCTTAAAATCCTTGGAACTATTAGAAGATACTAACGAAGATTATGAAGTTAGTTCATCCGTAAAGAGTGGAATCAGAACTTTTGTAGATTCTCTTTTACAGAATGGCGGTGGCTATGCTGCGTCAAAAACATCAACCTCTTCAATCTCATCCATACTTAGTATAGCATAATAGGTATTAAGAATGGTTGAGGATGAGTCAATACTGCCCCCATATCCGCCATCACTATTTTGACACGATATAATCCATGTTTTTGTAATTGATTTATTAGCAAAATTTTTTTCAAGTATATCATATATTTTTAAAGCAAAATAGGTTGACGACATCGTAGCGGAAGAAGATCCTTTTGAAGCAGCATAGCCTCCGCCATTCTGTAAAAGAGAATCTACAAAAGTTCTTATTTTACTTTTAAGGGATGAACTAACTTCATAATCTTCGTTATTATCTTCTAAAATTTCCAAAGATTTCAATAGAAAATATAGTTTATAAATATCAGGATCTCCACTATCAACTTCGTCCTCGGCATTATTTTCCAATTCATCTGTAAGGTCAGTTGAATTAATTTCTTTTTTAGTAATTTCAAAAGGATTTTCTTCATTTTGAAAAAATTCTTCTGTTTTTAATAAATCAAATTCGTCTAAAATCTCAAGGGCATAAGCAGTGGCATCTTCTAATACTTCATCATCATTATCCACCGAATTTGAAAATCCCTCATCATTAATTTCACACTCATAGAGAAAATCAGTTATATACGTTTTTCGTGGTTTAGCTAATACTGAAGGGATAATTGAAAAGGTGATAATAAAAACAATGGTGAAAATTAATAAAATTCGAATTTTCGAAGTTTTCATTACAATTATCCTAGAGCTAATTATATTTATTTTTTTAAATTTAACTTGAAATTAAAAATTATCGATAAAATTAAAATATCGATTCATAAATTTTGATTTATAATAATAAAATTAGGATTTGGGATAAATTATTAGTTTGAGATTTAGACATTAAAGATCTCAGAAATGTCTTTGTAAAGAAGATCTGGATTAACCTGAAATTCTTCATAAGAAACAAACAAGGCTTGAAAACTTGGAAGAGAACCTAATATGGAAGCACCATTAAAAATTGCATATTGAAGATTATCAGGGATATAAAATTTAATAAGTTCACTCGATGTATCA
>JAEOTJ010000033.1 GCA_016839905.1 Promethearchaeota archaeon
AAAATGCCTTCTGAAGGTGATAGGATAAGTATTTTTCATAAAAGATGGAAAGGTGGTTATTATGAGGGGGATCCACAAGATCCCTATAGTTTAAGTAGTTATGGGCAGATGGGTTTTATTTCAATTTTGCATGCTATTTACCAAGTTTGTATAAAGCCATATATAAAATCTGATACAGTTGTATTAGAAATCGGTCCAGGTCGAGGGGCATGGACAAAAACTATGTTAAAGGCAAAAGAAATTTGGTGTTTAGATATTCTTTCTGCTGAGCATAATAAATTTTGGGAATATATAGGTTTAAAAAATAAAGAAAAAGTTAAGTATATCCAAGTAAAAGATTTTTCTTGCACTGATCTTCCAGATGACCATTTTGATTTTCTGTTTTCTTTTGGAGCATTCTGTCATATACCAGTGGAAGGGCAATATAAATATTATAGAAACATCTATTCAAAAATGCGAAAAGGCGGAACAGCAATCGTCCATTTTTCAGATTTAAATAAATATAATAACGCTATAAGGAATTATGGAGACTTAAGTTTATGGAAATTTGAGTTTAATCTGAAAAAAATGGTGCGTTCTATAGTCAAACTTCTCATTAAAGTAATTAAACTACCTATTAATCGGAACCGGAATGACTTTCACATACATCGTACATATGAGTTTTTACATAAGGATAGTAAAAGCAAAAATATATGGTTTCATGCAGGAATACAAGAAACTTGTCAATTTTTGGAGTCTGTAGGTTGGGAGATAATAAACCCAGATATAGGTCTGAATATTCGCGATCCGATCATTCATTTCAGAAAACCTGTGTAACTTTAAACCAAAAATGTCTGATATGTATCAATTATATAATAATTTTGAATATAAAAGCCAAGAAATTTTTTGAAAATTATTCTCAATAACAATCTTTTTTTATCCTAACTGCAAACGGTTAGATGAGAAGGTAGCAAACATCTAAATTTATTAAGGGCTCACGAGACATGGTGAAAGACCATGTCAAAAAAATAGTAAAAAAAATTAAATTGTTTTTTCATAAGTTTTGCGTTGTCAACTGTCTATATAATTTAAATAAATCTTTAATGATTGTATAATTAAAGAATTTCTCAAAGATAAGAGTTATTCCAAAGTATATTAATATCGCAAATGCACCAAGCATACCTAGTTCGATTATTCCAATTGATATGTTCCAATATATCTTTATGAAAAATACAGATAAAACCATAATTATCATATTTATTAAAGGTAAAAATATCAATTTATAGAAATCCCATCTCTCACATTTAATAATTTTAACTAATTTATAAAAAAATATTATATTCGAGAAAAAAGCGGCAATAACGATTGCCGCGGAAGTTCCCATTATATTATATTGCATAGTGAGAGGATATATAAAAATTGCCATCAGTATGACTTGAAATGCTAATATCTTCGTTACTATTCCCGGTTTCCCTGTAGCTTGAAATATGGTAACTGTTGTATGTCCTACAGATCTTATCATTCCCCATAAAACTAGCACTTGCATCGCTAGTACCATCGGATACCATTTATCTCCAAGAAATATCTTTGTGAAATCGAAGGCAAATATAAAGATTAAACCACCAATTAGAAAAGATGAAAATGCTGTAATTTTTAAAACTTTAAAATATGCTTCTCTTAAATTAGGTATATCATCTTGTAATTTTGAGTATGCCGGGTAAGTCACATCATAAACTACATTCGTAATTTCAGTTGCTGGTAAATTTGAAATTTTATAAGCCATCTGATAAAGACCTAAAACGGTTACACCTAATACTATTCCTACAAAAACATCATCCGCTTCAATAATTAAAAATGCTAATAATCCTGAGATAAAAGCCCACTTTCCAAAACTCCATAATTCATTTGCTTTTTTAAAATCAGTACTTAAATGAGGTCTATAGGGATGCAGTAAATACGAAATAACACATTTTGTTGCAAGTCCTGTAAGTAAGCCAATAATAATCGCCCATACATTTCTCAAGATCAAAACAGTATAAATCGTTATAAAAAAATCGACTAACTGTCCAGTTAATCGAAAAATAAACTCTTTGCTAAATTTTAATTCTTTTCTGAAATAAATAAAGCCAATATTAGTAAATGCTCCAAAAACCAATTCTAATCCAATTATTTGAATTAATAATGTTGCTTCTGGTGCTTTAAAGTAGAATGCAGTAACAGGTGCAACTAATAACATTATTATAAATAACCCCAAGTTACGTAAAATTATAATTGTCCATGT
>JAEOTJ010000385.1 GCA_016839905.1 Promethearchaeota archaeon
GCCATTAAATATAGCTCTTGGATTTCTTTAGCGTAATTGGCACACCCAATTATGGCAATAATTCCTGGAATCTCGCCTAAAACGATTGGAGCCCCCACATTTCGAATTTCCGTGTCTTGAATAGGACCTCGACCAACTCTTATATTAAACTTCTCATTTCTAATCTTATCTTGACCTGCATACATTATTAAAGTTAAAGGTGATACATTTTTCATGCAATCAACTTCACACCTACCGCAATCTAAACAAGAATCAAAAGTCTCTGCCAAAATGGAGAAGTCTCCTTCTTTTGCTAATTTTATACCCTCTACAAGAGGTAGATCATTGGGGCAATTTCGTTGACAGTTACCACATCCATTGCAATTCATCGCCATATCAATACAACCTTGTTCATCCGGAACCGCACTTTTACCCTTCCTAATAGGTTTCACCTTAATAGCAGTCTCAACAGCAACTTGTCCGGCCTTTATGGGATCTAAAATTAAAACCCCTTTATCTTTTCCACTAACTAAATCATTTACAATTTTTTCTACTGGTTCTTCAGATCTATCTTTTAATCCATTCATATTCTTCTCATTAGTTGCGATAAATGGAGTTCCAACGAGTTGCGATTGTTCATAACAGCGAAGGTTTACACATTGCTCATCAACCATCACTACATCTGCCAAACCAGATCGGATATAATGCATTTGTCGAGAAAGCGAACCAACGACTTTAGCACCATCATAATATCTCGTTAAATCTATAGCGGTACAACAGATTGCGCCGACATCTACCTTATTTTCTAAACTTTTTTCGCGAATATAATCAACTAATTCGATTCCAGGTGCAACATTATGACCAACCATTAATATTGTTGCTTTATTTTTCGTATCTAAAGTACCCATTCCCAACTCAACAATAGGCACATCGGGGTCTCCTACTGGGAACCCATAGGCTGCAATTTGTGCTGCATCAGCTATTTCCATTCCCACAGCATCACATAATCCTGCTAGCATGCTCTTTGATTCATAATCTAAGTAAGAAGCTTCCTGCCCAGTATGCCCAGCTGCAAGTAAATGCGTTATATTAAACTGCACCCATTTCATTGCTTCTTCTAGATCTTCTAAACACTCTGGTTTCATCCCAACTATTAATCGGGTGCATGGCATTTCTACAGCAATATTATTTCCGAAGTTAATAGGTACATTTCCAAACTTTTCCTTTAGCCAATGAATCAGATGGTCTCCATGAGCACTATGGCAAGAGGCACCTATACAGCAAGCTATTTCAACAATCCTCGCTTGTTGAGTTTCCATATTAATCCCACAAGCTCCAGTTCTACCTTTTGAAAGATTACATTTTCCATAAGTACATAAACAGCAGAGATCACAGATGGGCATATAGAAAGGTTTATATCTCTCCATTAATTTAAAAAACCAATTTCTTAATGTTGGGATGTGAGGCATAGGCGTAGGTCCCATTGGCTCCCATTCAGTTTCATCCCCCCAGCTAACCCTGTTAGCTGACAGTTCAAAACCTTTGATTACTCCTAAGGGTCCTTTATACTCATCAATTTTAATTTTTGCACCCTTTTTACTCATTTTTTTTCACTTTAGTTTACTATTTAAATAAATATAAAATTATGAATAATAATTCGTTAATACCATACTATACTTGAAACCATACTACTATAAAAGTTTAATGAATAATTATTCAAAAGAATATTAATTAACCTTTAACTATTAAATAATAGATGAATTGATTTTTTCAAGGTTCTTAATTATGGATGATAAAAAAGTATTAGAAGAATTAAAATCTTGTATGGATTGTAAAGTTTGCATGGAAGTATGCGACACTTTCACTATAACGCAAAATGAGATTCAGTCACCTAATGGTAGGTTAAAAATTGCTAAAAAGATTCTTCTAAATGATGAGATTTCAGAAAAGGAACTAATTAGTATTTATACTTGTATTTTATGTGCAATTTGTGATTTAGCTTGCTCACAAAACATTAATATCACTGAAATTATTCATACATCTAAGGTGAGATTAGTTGATAATAATATTGGCCCATTAAATATACATGAAAAAATTATTCAAGGCATTATTGAGAATGGCAATTCAGTTGGAGGCAGACCAGAGGAAAGTATAAATTGGTTGTCAAATGAGTATAAGGAAAATGAGGTTTTTGAGAAAAAGGACTCCGACACACTTTTATTTCTTGGATGCATGTCGTCATTTAGGATTAAAGAAAGCGCAAGCAAATCTTATGAGATATTAAAAAAAGCTGATTTTGATTTTAAAATTCTAGAAAAAGAACCATGCTGTGGAGAATACATCTATTCTGCTGGAAAATTAGATTTAGCTAAGAAATTGTTTCATAAAAATTTTAAACTATTTAGAAAAATAGGTGTAAAGAATTTAATTGTAACGTGCGGTGGATGCTTGTATGCATTTGATACTGTTTATCGTAAATATTTTAAAGATTATGATCTTAATGTTACACATGTTGTAGATGTTATTTATGAATTAGAGAAAGAGGGTAAAATAAAACTAATTCCTTTAAATGGATCAATAACTTATCATGATCCCTGTAGACTTGGAAGAAAATATAAAAATGGACCTCTTTTTAACGAACCTCGATCACTTTTAAAAAAATGTGGTTTAAAAATAAATGAAATTACAGAAGAACACCAAAATTGCCCTTGTTGTGGTGCCGGTTCAGGAATTAGAGGCGTAGATAGTAGTTTATGTATAAAAATTGGTAAAAAATTGTTTAGTAAAATAGAAACAAAAGACATTGTATCTTCTTGTCCTTTATGTGTTTTTAATTTTAGATATGTCAACTACAAAAATCAAATGAATAAGGAGAGTAAATACATAACTGACTATGTTTTAGAATCAATGAATAAATAAAAGATTGTTTGAGAAATTTTTAAAATGAGAAATAAAATTGTTATTAAAGTCTCAAATCTGATTAAAAGATTTGGAAATCTCATCGCTGTTGATGATGTTTCTTTTGAGATTTTTGAAGGGGAAATAGTAGGGATTCTTGGTCCTAATGGTGCAGGTAAAAGTACTACTATACGCCTATTAACGGGTGTCTTTAGGTTAGAAAGTAAGGGAAAAATTGAGATTTTTAATAAAGATATAAATAAGAGTCCAAGTAAATATAAAAGTGCCTTTGGAATTGTTCCCGAGATAAGTAATGCCTTTCCAGATTATACAGTTTGGCAAAATCTTAGATTTTCAGGGAGGTTATATGGGATTTCAAAAGAAAAAATTAAAAAACGTACAGAAGAATTATTAGCAAAATTTGGTTTAATAGACAAGATTAGCTCAAGAACAAAAACACTCTCAAAGGGACTTAAACAACGTCTTAATTTTTGTTTAGCATTACTTCATGATCCACCAATTCTAATTCTTGATGAGCCTACAAGTGGTTTAGATCCATTCTCAGTTAAGGTAGTGAGAGAACAAATACTTCAATTAAAAAAAAAAGGTAAAACGATTTTAATAACTACTCATAATATGTATGAGGCTCAGAATATATGTGATCGAATTTTAATCATGAATAGGGGAAAAATTATTGCTGACGAGAATCCAAAGAACCTTCGAGAGAAATTTAAACCTACTTTAACAATTATTTTTAAGATTGATGGTATTTTATCTGAGGATCACGCAACTATATTGTCAGATATATTTAATATGGTTAAGGAAAATAATGATTATTATAGTTTTTCAAGCTCTAATGCTCTGAAAGATATATCCCGACTATATTATATAATAAAAGAAAATAATATAAAGATTTCTGATTTCAAATTAAAGGAAACATCCTTAGAAGAGGTATTCATTCATTTAATAACAGAAGATATGTTCTCAATAAAGGAGGATTTAGAAAAATGATAAAAGATGGAATAATAAAAATCTGGACTTTATGTAAGAAAAATATATTTCTTTACATAAAAAAGGGGCCTGTTTTAATATTTGGCTTAATGTTCCCATTCTTCATGACATTATCATGGATTATTGGTAGAGATATCTCTTTAAATCACGTTTTTATTGGAATTATTGCAATGACTTCTTTTTTCACGGCAACAGCAATTAGTCCTGTTGTTTTACCAATTGAAACTCGTGAAAAATCATTAGAACGAGTCTTGTCATCGCCTATAACATTAAATGAAATTTTATTAGGTATAGTATTTGCTTCGACTCTATATTCGTTAATAATTACATCAATCATAACCATTATCTTAATTTTAATATTTTCAATCATAATTAATTCACTTACAGTATTATTTTTAATGATTCTAGGGATTACTCTAATGTCAATCTTAGGATCTCTATTAGGTTTATTAATAGCAGCTAATCCTACTGATATGACTTCTAATGTGATGATTCTCATGAATCTTATTAAGTTTCCTTTACTATTTATGAGTGGTATCTTTATTCCTCTTAATCAGTTACCTGCTCATTTAGTGTTTGTATCTTTTTTCTCACCAATAACATTTTTAACGGATCTACTAAGATTTTGCGTGGACGGGAGCAATTTTTTTCTATTCCAATTTGACATTATCATGTTAATCAAATGGATAATTTTGTTATTTATTGTAAGTAATATCTTACATAAAAGAACAATGCCTAAAAGAATGTCAGAGATGGGAAAAACAAAGAAAAAAATAAAAATGATGAAAAAGGAGGGTAAAGAAAAATAACTTATAGTCGCAAAATTAGATCCTGATATTGAAGTAATAGTAATGAATTATGACGTTGATGCTCCAAACTTAGCTATTATTCTTCCTGCTAGAGATAATTCAAATATAAAAACGAAAGAATTATTTATTATCTCTTTGGATGAATTATTGCCAGTATCTCGTTCTTATGGAAACGAACATTTATCAATAATTGGGATAATGCTTGGAATGCTTGTAATGGGTTTAAGTTTAGCCTTATTATAAATTCTATAAATTAAAAATAAATTAATACATATTAGAATTAACATGCTAAAAAAGATTAAGGAAAAGCAAGATATTTTTGACAGATTAGATAAATTAATTATAAGCATAAGCCCTCTCTATGAGATACAATTATTGAGAGTTATTAAAGCATTAATTTCAGTTATTTGCTTTGCTCTTACGATTTTTTTAATGATAACAATAATTTTTTGGATTGGTATTATTTTCTATATTGCGTGCTTATTTCTCTATTTAGAAGGATTTTAAAAATGGTATAATTTTCTGCATAATCCTTAGCTTTCGATTAATTCATCTAGGAATATTATCTTATTTCATCTTTTTATCTTCATAACTTCTAAATTTTTGAATTGCATATTTTAAAGTTCTCGTTGTCAATTCTGCACAATGTTTATGGTTCTCGGGCAAGCCCTTTAAGGCATTATCAATGTCCATTGGCTTTAATTTTTCAGCAAATTCTAAAGATTTACCCTCAATAAGGAGTGTTGTTTGACTTCCTGCCGCTACTGTAGCACCACAGCCATCGGTAATAAAGTTTGCTTTTTCAATTATCCCATCTTTAATTTTCAAAAAGAACTGCATCGTATCACCACATGGGCCTTCATATGCATGCCATGCACTTATTTCCTCCTCTGGGGGTTTCCCCCAATTTTTTGGATCATGGAATAAATTAACAACATAATCGTTGTATTCTTCGATTTCTTTTTCAATGATTTCTTTCTGAATTTTTTCAACAAAACTATCAAAATTTTCTTTGGACATTTACATTCAGCTTTAGTTTTTTTTCTATTTGTATTTTTATAAATTATTTATCCAATATATCTTGTATCTTTTTTACAACTTCTTTAAAAGCCTTAGAGCACTCATTATTAGAATGTTTTATAACGAATGGTAAACCTTGATCTCCTTGAACTCCAACTTCTACTTCAAAAGGAATTTTTCCCAACAAATGAATGTTAAAATCTTTTACTGCCTTTTCAGCACCTCCAGGAGGATAAAGATCAATCTGCTTTCCACAATGAATACATTTAAATCCGGACATATTTTCAATAATACCAAGAATGTTTCTTTTCATTATTTGAGCCATTTTTATGGTTTTTCGAGCATCCATTAGAGCTACTTCTTGAGGTGTAGATACAACAATAACATTCTCTTCGGGAATGAGTTGTAATATATCTAATGTTTCATCCGAGGTACCTGGTGGTAAGTCGCATATTAAATAATCTAATTCACCCCATATAGCATCACCCAAAAACTGCCTTACAGCACCCATCTTCATGGGACCTCTCCAAATTACTGGTGAGTCAGAATTTTCAATAAGAAATGCCATACTCATAATTTTAGTATTTAAGGGACCATTAATGGGATAAAATTTTTTTAATTCGGGATCTACTCGGGGCCTTATATCTGGACGGATTCCTAACATTTTACTTACATTAGGTCCAGTAATATCGACATCGAGTAATCCAACTCTTCGTCCAATACTAGCTAAACTCATTGCTAAATTAACTGCCACAGTTGTTTTTCCCACGCCCCCTTTACCAGAAATGATAACAATCTTATATTTGATTTTATCCATGTTCATTTTAATATTTTTCATTCGTATATCCATTTCTTCTTTCTTTCCTTCCTCAACTGTTTTCTTCAAGTTTATATCTGGGATTTCTTCTTTTTCCATATTCTTTTAACCTCCTTGAATCATATAGACCTTAATTTTTTCATAGAACATCTTGCTTTCCTTTAAAATTTAATTTATATTAGTTAAATTTAAATAAAGTAACTATTTTATGTATAATGAATACATATTCAAAATAATTTAAAAACCCTTATAAAAATTTTAAAATAATAATAAAAGACAGGTTAAATAAAAATGGTTATTGTTGCGATACCCTCAATAGGAAATGGGGGTTTAAATGATGAAATGAGCCCTCGTTTTGGAAGATGTGCGACTTTTACTTTTGTTGAATTGGTTAATAATAAGATCGAGGTCGTTAGAGTTGTAAAAAATCATGCTTCAGACGCGATGGGTGGGGCGGGCGTGCAAGCAAGTCAAATAGTTGGGGAAAATAAAGCAGATATTGTAATTGTAGGATTTTTAGGGCCAAATGCAGCCATGGGTCTTAATAGTTTAAATTTAAAAATTCTTCACGCTCCAGATAAAAAAATAACAATAAAAGAAGTAATAGAACTTTATATTCAAGGAAGCTTACAAGAGATTACATCCGCAAATGTTGGAGCCCATCGTGGAATGGGAGGTCGTGGTATGGGAGGAGGTCTCGGAAGGCAAGTTTAACTTCTATAATGAAGAGTTATCATCATTATGAGTAAAGTACCTAAAATTATTTGTATTACAGGAGGTAAAGGGGGTACAGGGAAAACATTATGCGCTGTTAACATAGCTACTATGTTTAATAATGAAGGTTTTAAAGTACTTCTCATTGATGGCGATGTAGAGAATCCTAATACTCATCTTTTATTAGGAGCCCACCTTGAAAATCAATCTCCTGTTCCTTTTTTCAAACCTAAAATAATAGAAGAAAAATGTACTAAATGTGGCTTATGTGCTCAAAATTGTACTCCACATGCATTATTACATATTGAAAATGCATTTCCCATTCCAATATTAGCTGTGTGTTCTGGATGCCAACTATGTTATAAGATTTGTCCTGTGGAAGCGATTGAAAAAGATTATAAGGTAATAGGATGGATTTATTCAACAGTAATAAACAATCTTTCGCTTATAATAGGGGAATTAAAACCATCTGAGGCTCGTTCTGCTGCTATCGTAGAAGCAATCTTAGAAAAACTAAACGGAATTATTGAAAAAAACCCAGAAAGATTTGATATAATTATTTTAGATACGGCTCCAGGGGCTCATTGTGACGTTGAATTATTAATAAGTAAAGCAGATGTAGTAATTCCTGTTACGGAACCCACCAGATTTGGCAAGCTAGATTTATTAAGGATAATAGAATTGATAAAGTTATTAGATAAAGATTATCGAACAATCATCAATAGGTCTTCTTTACTGGGCTTTAGAGATGTATTTTTAAAAGAATTAAAAGAAAAAGAAATCCCAATTTTAGGAGATATTCCTTTAGATGACGATATAGTAAATTCCTATTGTCAAGGAAAGCCTCTAATGGATGAAAACAGTGAATTTTTAAATGGAAAAGGATATAGAGCATTTAAAGAGATATTTGGAAATTTATTAAACTGGATTAATAATAAAAATGGAGGGAGTTAAAGCATAGAAAGGAAAGCCATAGGAGTTATTTCAGGGAAAGGAGGTGTAGGAAAAACATCGCTGGTTGCATCATTAGCAAGTCTTGCACAACAAGATTCTGAGATAAAAGTTATTATCCTAGATTGTGATGTGGACGCTCCTAATCTTGCCTTAATACTCCCTCCAGATTCAGAAGAAAAAATAAAAATTCAAGACACATTTACTACTTTAAAAGCTACTTTTATTGAAGATAAATGTATTAATTGTAAGCAATGCATTGATAATCATTTTTGTGAATTTAATGCTTTAAAATGGAATGATGACAATAAAGTTCCAATAGTGGATTATTTAGCGTGTGAAGGATGTGGAGCGTGTAAAGTTTTATGTCCGGAGAATGCATTCGAAATAAATGCTGTAAAAAGCGGAGAAATTATTTTTTATAAATCAAAAATAGGATTACCTTTAATATATGGTAAAACTAGATTGGGGAGTACAACATCAGGTAAATTAGTATCAGACACTAAACAATATGCTCAAAATATTGATGAATTTCCTGAAAGTAACTTAGTAATTATCGATGGTCCTCCTGGGATAGGTTGTCCTGTAATTGCGACTGTTTCAGGATTGGATTATATTATTACAATAACAGAGCCAACCCCGTCAGGCTTGCACGATCTTATAAGAGCAATTGAGGTTGTACAACAATTTAAAATTCCATTTGGAATAGTTATAAATAAATACGATTTAAAAAGCCCTTTTCAAGAAAAATTCAAGAATTTTATTGATGAGACAGGTTATAATATTTTAGGACGTATTCCTTTTGATTTATCAATTCCTAAAGCAATGTCATTTGCAAAACCAGTAATAGATAATTCACCAGATTCAAGAGCTAGTTTAGCTATTAAAAAAATCTATAAAAATTTAAAAAATAATTTGGAATGATATATCTTTGGTTAATTTATTAAGAAAGGATCAATAAATAGCCGCTTTTTTTATTTTTTACATAAAACACTCCCCATTTTCCAAATTTGATAGTTCTATAAGTTATAAATTATTAATCAAGAATGTTCTCCAAATTTCCGTAAATTTTTTTAAATTCATTCCAGTCATAAAGAATAGAAATTAAATTGAAGAAAAAAGGATTTTGATGACAATCTCATCTATTCAAAACATTTAGAAGCCAAATTTAACAGATTGATCAAGATTAACAAAAATATAAGGTTAGTGGACTCAATACTTGGCGAATTGAAAATTAAAGATGGAGAAAAAAGGGGAATAAGATTTTATAACAGTCCTTCGTAGATAGATTTTATAAATAATCTTCTTTTGTAAAATTAAACACAAAATTTTTTATGCATTGATAATTTTATTTATCAAATAAAAGGGGGTGCAAAATATGTTTGATGTGGAAAAATGTACAAGATGTGGTCTGTGCTTAGAAAGTTGTCCTGTTATAGATTTAGATATAAATCAAGCTAAAATGGAGATTGAAAATCTTATTGCAGGTTCAAGTTTTATTGTAAATGAATGTGCTACTTGTGGAACATGTGATTTTCATTGTCCAAATAATTTTACTCCTTCAGATTTAATTAAAGACTTAAAACTAAAATTAATTCGAGAATTAGATGAAAAAGGAAAGATTCCACGAATAAGTAGATTTTTATTTCCGTTCAATAAACCAAATGTATTCACGTTTTATGAAAAAGAAATGATGAATCCTGAAGAAGTTAAGAATTTAGAAGAATGGAAATCACCTCCAAATTCTGAAGAAATAGTATTGTTAGGATGTTCTATCTCATATCTCATGCAATATATATACGACAACCCCACACTTAAAAGATTATTGAGAGGAAAAGTCTTTGCTGGTGGAATTGACTTTTGTTGTGGTGAACTCTATCATAGATCATGCATGCCTCTAGAGAAAAATGAAATAGAGGATCGTTTATATTCAAAATTTTCTGAATTAGGAGTTAAAAAATTAATTACGTTCTGCAATGAATGTTATGAAGCATATAAACACGAATATAAAAAAATTTCTGATGAATTTGAAGTAGTATCCATTTGGGAATATATATTCAACGCAATTAAAAAAGGAGATTTAAAAATAACAAATAAATTAGATCTAAAAGTTGCGTTTCATGATGCATGTGTAGTAAAAAAGTATCCTGAGTTAATGGACTATCCCCGAAAAATTATAGAAGCAATAGGTTGCGAAATTATCGAATTGGAACATAACCACGAGGATGCATTATGTTGTGGTTTATCACGAGGTTTGCTGGTTCGGAAACTTATGGAAAAAACTCGAAGGAAAAGGTTTAAAGAAATAAAAAAAACAGGATCTAAATATGTAATTAATACATGTTATGGATGCATAGCCAATTTTTCGCTAGATTCTCGCGTGCTAATGCAAGAATATAAAATCCTATCTGTATTGGAACTCCTAAGAATGGGCTGCGGGGAGGAAGTTGATGTATTTAAAAATACATCTCGATTTAATGACATATTGAATACATCAATGGTTTTTTATAGAAAGAGGAGATTGGAGAGACTTCAACAATCTTAAAATAATGAATTTTTTAATAAATAATAATAATTGAATTGAATTTAGATTTTAAATTTGTTCCCTAATAAAATAATATACATTTTCCGAATTACATTTGATACATTTAACTTTATTTTCTTTTGATGCTGTTTTATCTTCCCATTCATGATTGCAATCTAAGCATCCATAACCAATAATGCTCACTTTATAATCAATATTGCCACCGTAAATTTGAATTTTTTTTCCTTCGATTAATGCTTTGGTAATCTTTTGATGACCACTATCAAGGATGCGCGAAAATGTAGGTTGGCTAATTAGCATTTTTTCAGCTGCTAATTTCTGATTTAAACCTA
Source organism: Promethearchaeota archaeon (assembly GCA_016839905.1). The sequence goes on from JAEOTJ010000385.1 coordinate 11,077, forward strand.
TATAGTGCTTAAGACGCAGCGTTTCAAATTCAGCAATATCTAAAATAACGCAGTTATCGATTGTTGGGGCCACACCAGAGAAATAAAAATTATTAGGTGTTTGTTTTACCCATCTTCGTCTAGTTCTTCTTCCCATATTGAATCAAATTAAAAAAATAAAGAATATCTTTTTATTTCCTTATTAATGAATAATTATTCAGCAAATATAAATTATAAGGTTAAAAAAAAAGATTTCCTTGTTAATTATGATGATGGTGGTGGTTATTTTGATCATCCGCTTCAGTATGGACTTTTTCGACACCATAACCTTTACCTCCACCTGGAGCGCATAGACTTTTTCCCCCTTCTAATGTCCCATTTATTATCTTCTTGATGACATCATCAACATTGCCAACAATCCCCATAATTACTTCTATACCATATTGATTAAAGAATTGAACTGCTCGGGGCCCCATTCCTCCAGCAATCATATATTTTGCAGCATTTTCATTTATAAATTGGGGTATTGTTCCAACTGCATGTCCTGGATTGGGAAGTATTTCCCTTTTGATTACCTTATTATCTTCAATTGTTATAAAAGTAAAGTCTGGAGCTCTCCCAAAATGTGCGCATACATTTCCCGAATCTGTACTAATAGCAATTTTCATTTTTATCATCTCATATTTTTAAAGATTCATAAATTATTATGATTTTTTGAATTTAAGTTTTATGAATATTTATTCAAAATATATATTTATAATAATGAGAAAATATATATAAATTTCATTAATCCCATATAGAATCCTTAATATAAATTATATCTTTAAATAACATATGAGTAATTCAACTCAGAATAAAATTCAAGTTGCTGTAATTGCAGGAAGTACTTCAGATGAAAAGGTATATGAAAAGGCTTTAAAAGTATTAGAAGAAAATTCCGTACCTCATGAACTTAAAATACTTTCTGCTCACAGAGATCCAGACAAACTCGATGATTATTTAAAATCGAATGAAGCGTTAATATATATCGCAGTAGCAGGATTATCTGCGGCATTGCCAGGAGTTATTGCCTCAAAGATTGATAAACCGGTGATAGGAGTTCCCGTAAGTGCAAAATTGGGAGGTTTAGATGCATTATTATCAATTGCTCAAATGCCTCCAAGAGTACCTGTAGCGTGTGTAGGCATTGATCGGGGTGAAAACGCAGCATATTTAGCAATTAGAATACTTAATTTATTGAAAAAATAAATTCAATTGATATACTAATGACTGAAGATTTAATTGAAAAGGGAAAAAAGGCAGCAGCATTTAAAGCTGTAAATGAAAATGTCAAAAAAAACATGGTTTTAGGAATTGGCAGCGGTTCAACTGTAGTATATGCTATAGAGAGAATTGCAGAACTTAATAGAGAAAAAGATTTAAACTTAAAATGTATTCCAAGTTCATTTCAGTCGTATCAATTAATAATAGAAAATGGATTAACCTTAGTATCATTAGATCAATATCCTGAAATTGACTTAGACATTGATGGTGCAGATGAAATTGATAACAATCTTAATTTAATTAAGGGAGGCGGAGGTTGTTTGGTACAAGAAAAGATTATTGCCTCAAATTCAAAAATGCTCATAATAATCGTGGATTTTAGAAAAAGATCTAAAAAATTAGGAGAAAATTGGAAAAAAGGCGTTCCAATTGAAGTTATCCCAATGGCCTATGCACCTCTCATGAAAAAGTTTAAAAAGCTCGGGGGAAAGCCAATTCTTCGAATGGCAAGATCTAAAATGGGACCTCTAATAACTGATAATGGGAATTTTATTATTGATGTTAATTTTGGGACCATTATTAATCCCTCAGAGCTTAACGATAAAATTCTCGCAATTCCGGGAATAATAGATACTGGATTTTTTATCGGAATGACTTCAAAGGCTTATATCGGTCAAAATAATGGAGAAGTCATAATTCTTGATTGAACTACCCGCACCTAAATAAAGGAGCTGGATTCTTGCTTCTACGACTACAGCACCCCCTTAAGGGCCGTCTTATACAATCTCCACAAGCGTGAATTCCCGTAGTCCCTACGGTATGGATGAATTTGGTTATCATTCATCTAAATATAGATAAGGGGATGTGTCTTAAAAAGTAAGAAAGGGTGGGGAATTATTGATTTGTGCAAAATTCATCCCACTCCTAAATAAAGGAGGGGGTTTTCTTTAGCTTTAATGATAAAAAAAATATTTAATATCCTAGATTTTTACGCTTTTTTTTTTTTATGATTACTACAGCTATTATAACTACTATACCAATAATTCCTAATACAATAAGTAATATTAATAACCAAGGGAATGGCGTCTCTGAAATTTCAAGTATTAATAGAAAAGAATCAGAACCCCCTTCAGAATCAGTTACAAAGATATATAATAAACCGACATAGCCTTCCTCATAGTCGTGCATCGTAGATATGGATTTATCTCCTGAAATTGATGAATAAGTTAAAGAATCAGGAATCGTAAATGATCCAACATACCCCTCTGAACTATCACTAAGTTCGGTTGCATCAATCGATTTAGGAAAAATAGGATATATCACGGCACCTTCTGAAGTAGTAACAATTCCACCATAAACTAAAAAGATATATACATTTAATCTACTATCTTCAATATCACTTGCTTTAACTACAAAATCAAGCTTTAAACCTTGTTCAACGGGAACTAAATATGCTCCACTTGAAGATTGAGTATCATCAAAATTAAATGACTGTTCATTAAATGTAAACGATGATTTTTCTTCATTAATTTCGGGATCATTGTTATTTATTGAGAAAGCTCTCCTTGGTGAGGTCCAGTTAATATAATTTGAAGTTGAATGTTTAGTAGTAATGTAAAAGTATGCATTACCTGATGGATAAGAACTAAGGATAGTTAATTCTTTATCATAAATATTACTGGTTTTATCTAAATCTTTCAGTGTTATATTAATAGATTTACGAGTATTGTAAAATGATCTAGGTTTTAAAGAGAAATAAGCATCTACATCATAGGTGTCAGAAGAACCCATTTTTGCAATAATATATAAACTACTTCCTCTATTAACAGGGGATACACTTGGAGTTAGGTTTAAGATTTTGGGAACGCCAGCATTAAGATAATATAGTATTTTTGAAGTTTTATTATATGATTTTGCCCCGATAGTAAGATTCACAGTAATATTATAAGGTCTATAATCTGTTGATGGAATATTATAGGTATAATTAGTAGAGATTCCATCAATAATGGATCCCATTAAGATTTCTTTGTTATATGCCATGTGCTGAATTTTTACTTTTAATGAAGAATTCAAGGTTAAGGAATCAAGAGGGGAATCCGAAGATTGATTTTTTACATGTATCGTTAAATTTAACCGAGAATTGCTAACTTGTTCTGATCTTAAGTCGATATTTATTGAATAATCATCTTTAGGCAAGAGATAATCCATTAAATTTGAGATAATTTTATAATGGTCTTGATAATATCCTGATTTTGTATATTTATAATGAATCCAATGTGAGCTCCCAAATGCTACTAATTTACCCTTTCCTTCTGAGCTTCCGTTATACGCCACAGCTACAGTTTTACCATTCAAAGAGGCGATTGACTCAGCATTACCGGAAACACTAAATGAATTTCCATATTTCCAACGGAATTTATTTACTCCATTAAATATTGGCGTTGAACTAAAGGTTGACACATCTTGCCAAGAAACTACTGCACCTAAACCATACCAATTAACATCCATTATATTTTCTTCATTAATAGAAATACCTGTATTTAATGATGATAACAAGTAATTTAAACTCTCAGTTGGTAAATCTTGATAACGTGTTCCTAATAAAAGAATATTTCCGCCATCATTAAAGTAATTCATGAGCGAGTTTATTTCATTTGGAGAATATGGCAAGATAGGACTTTGAAGTACAATTAAATCATATTGAGCCAAGCGTTCTTCTACCAACATTGAATTATCCTTATCCAAATCGTAGTTAGGCGTCCAATATTCCATATCATAGTTAATTGAAATGTTCAATTCCGAAAGATCTTTCATCGCTTCATAAAAACCTACTTGTTCATATGAAGGACTTGGGTTCCAATCATTCAACCCGTGGAAAGATTCCATTAAAATTTTATATTCGGGCAAGCGAATATCCAAGGATACATTTAAAATATCCAATAATTGCCCTCCAGTGGCATTCGTTAGATTCACAAGAAAGTTTCTTACTCCAGGTTCAGCATCTTTATCAATTTTAATATCTAATGTAAAAAAACTAACACTTGCATTATCAAAAGTAATTTGTGTTTTATCTGTATTAAGAGAAACTCCATTGATATTATTTGGAATTTTTATATCATAAGTATTGGTAAATCCTGACAAAATAGTGATATTAAATTCATGATGATCTCCAGGAAAATGTAATATATCAAATGGCTTTATGGGTAGAGAATTTGGAAAGAAAATGGCTGTTTTATTCACGTTTCCATAAGTACTATAAATATTATCTAAAAACTCTATTGATGCTGAAACATTTATGAGTCCAGCTCCAGATTTTAAAAAAGATGAGTCATCATCATCAGTTAATTTCTGAGCACCTTCAATCAAGGCAATTCTAGCGGTCTCAGGACTTAACTCAGGGTATTTCTGCTTTAATATAGCACAGGCCCCTGCAACCATAGGAGTGGCCATTGAGGTTCCGCTTAGTGGAACATAATCCGCATCACCAGAAAAATCAAAATCATCTCCTATAAATCTCTTTTCTACAGAAATTACAGAACCTGGTGATTCAGTTGCGATAATATTAACACCAGGAGCCACGACATCAGGATAGGCTAAATAGGAATATGAGGGACCCCAGCTACTAAAGGAAGCTAAATTATTGCTTTCGTCAGTAGCCCCCACAGTTATTACATCAATACAAGTCCCAGGAGACTTTCCTGTATAATAGTCAGGACCTGAATTTCCTGCAGCGACTACACATATTATGCCTTGATCAGAAGCTTTTGAGATTGCTTCTGACATTGGATCATGAGCCTCAGGATAACCTCCACCAAAGCTCATTGAAATGATATCTGGCTTTGCGGTTTGAACCAACCATTCTATAGCGCTTATAATATCTCCATCATCCAAGCCACCAGTTTCATTACCTGCCCGCGCACTGATAAGAGACACTCCTGGAGCCACTCCTTTATATAATCCCGAGGACCCTCCCCCATCGCTTCCAATAATTCCCGCACAATGAGTACCGTGTCCATTAAAATCATCTATATTACCTGCATCATTCTCAGCCGATACGAAATTTCTGGCTGTAATTGAAGAAGGATCATAATTTAAATCGGGATGTTCATAGATTCCAGTATCGATGACAGCTACTTTAACTCCAGAGCCATCTAAACCACCTCCAACTTTATCCATTTCAATGGCATCTAACCACCAATTATCATAATCATTCTTACTAAGAGATGATGGTTTTAACATTTTGTCCACAATAACGGGATTACTGAACGATTTTGATTTTGAAATTCTCTTAATCCTCGAAATTGATTGAAAATTTGCTCCCTTTTCAATTAATTCATTCACATCACATCTCAAATAAACACTTGAAATAATATCATAATTGTATATGATTTGATAATTCTCTAATACAGAATTAATTAAATTAATTCTATCAGATTTTTTTATATCATTATCGAAAGATATAATAATTTTTACTTGTTCTGAGGTAGATGGTTGGGATATTTGTAAATCATTCAAGAATTTTGCTAGTTCATTGTCATAAACGGAATATTTTCTAATATCATAATTTTCAGTATTAATAGAATTGATTTTATTCTTGTCTTGTTCAAGAAAAAGTAATGAATTCTTATCAATAGTTAGATTTTGGGCGGATATGCTTCCATTAAAAGAACTTGTAAACCAAAGACCTAAAATTGGTGTAATTATAAAGCTTGAAATAAAAATTGAAAAATATAGAAAGTTTTTATTTATTTTAGATTTCCTCATACATTTCACAAAATTATGTAATTATTTTAACTTATTTTTAATATTATTAAAACTACAATTTTTTTAAAAGTTGATAATTCTATTTATTTTACTGTATATATATAAGAACTTAAGAATTCCAAAAAGTTATTTTTATCTAAATGATAGAAAAGAAGGTTAAAGTCCATTCGTTTGTTTATAGGGGGTTGCCCCTTTTTAGGAATAAATAATGGACCTGGCGGGATCATCGATTATGAAAGATTCTTCCATATTTATCGAACCCGCGGCCTTTTGCATGCCAAGCAAACGATCTTCCACTAATCCACAGGCCCATCACTTTTATCACTTAGATTTAAATAAAAGACAACTTGTAGAATTATTTAAAATAATTAAATTTTTTTATTCTTTTATTAGTTATTGCCTTTATTTTGTCTTAAAAATTAAATAATATCATTTTAAATTTCTAAATTTTTGCTAAATAAGTAATAGAAATAAAATTAGAATATAAATTAAAATGTGTTAATCCCATATAATTTCGATTATAAATATATTTTAATTATAATAAATCAAGAAATTCTTCCTTACTTAATCCTATATCTTCTATTATTTTAGATAATAATCCTTTACCAATTTTTTCACCCTTATGAAATGGAATCACACTATAGGGTTGTCCCAAAAAAAATTATTGATTTTGTCCCAAATGTACAAATTCTAACTTTTTTTATAAAATTTTGCTCGTCCGACAAAAAAAGTCTTTAGACATGGATGCCTCGCTTGTTTAACCGGATAA
>JAEOTJ010000386.1 GCA_016839905.1 Promethearchaeota archaeon
ACTTGGAAGTATATGATTCTTCTTCTAATGACACGGAAATACCCACCAATTCCGCCTTGTACCTGAGTTGATGGATCAACTTGTAAAAGGGTAATTGAACGAAATTTTGATTGTTTATCTTCCCCAAGGTTATTTTCCGCTTCCATAAATGATTATACCCGATTATGATTGTTCCGAAATCGTGTTCGATGCAATAAGTAAGAATTTTTCTCGTGATTTTATGAAAGATATCATGGATCTTGTTATTTCGCGTTCTTGCAAGCCTCTGAAGTCTCCTCGTTTCGAAAGGGAGCCCTTGCCTGTCCTTATAACTCTTGTACTTGGTTAATTGCTTATTATAAAATTGATTAATGGATTTCACCACACCGCCCTTAATAATGACAGGTTGTAATCCTGCATTATTTACCATGGTTACGAGGTTGTTCAATCCTAAATCAATTCCCATGATGCGCTCTTCATTCAGGTTTAAATTGAGCACTTCCTTCTCATGGATGATCTCAACTATGTAATAATGACCCTTAGGAATTAGTCTGACTTGATGAATACGTTCCTTGAGGCGTGTCTTGATGGGAGAGAGTCCTACCTTCTTTGGAAAATGTAAATACCCCTTCTTGAGCCTGCATTGCTGGTTAGTGAAGATCACCATTAACTCGCCATTCTTCTTCTTATATTTAGGAAGTCGTGGTCGTCCCTGAAATTTTTCAGGATGTAGGCACCATTCCTTACAGGAATTAAAAAAAGATTTCCAATTTTTATCCAGTACCCTCAATACTTGTTGGGACGTCTGTGAAGGTAATTTTCGATAGGGTTCCTTATTTTTCAGAATGTACCACAAGTCATTATATCTAAGCCAGTTTCCTAAATAAAACAGTTCTTGCCTCACGTAATAATTCGCCAGATTATAAAGATTCTTGGATAAATGGCATAAGAGGGATAATTGAGCCGTTTTCTCGATTTGAATTTGTTCCGCAATCTTCATTATTACAAATAACAAATCGTCCTTTATTTAAATAACAAGAGAGTTAAAGAATTTAGAAATTTTTAAAAAGAAGGTAAATTAAAAATAATCAGAATTCATAAAAAAGAAATTATTTTAAAAAAGTGGACTTATAGAAAGAATTATAAATATCATTTTAAACACACTCTTATAATATTTAAATTGAAAATTTAAATGTAAAAATAACTTAAATTGACAAATAACATGAGAATTTAAAAGTTATATTTTTTGTAGGGGATAAAATGTGAAAATGAAATTAAGCAAGGATTTATGAAAATTAAATATATTTAATTAAGTAAATCGCTATATATATTATAGAAAAACAAGAGTAAAACATTTATGGAGAAAGAAGAGTTTCTAAAGCTTTTACCTAAACTGATAATGGAAGATAATGAAGTTAAAGGAGCAATAATAACGACATTATCAGGAATAGTAGCAACCAAGGATGATATTAAGCAAGTAATTGAGCACTCCGATAAGCGCTTTGAAGCCATAGACAAGCGCTTTGAAGCCTTACAAGCACAAATGGACAAGCGCTTTGAAGCACAACATGAAGATATAATGAAAATAAGCGTTGCAATTGGCTCTTTAGGGAGAAGAAGTGGCAAATCTTTAGAAAACACGATATTAGCAATCTTAAATGATGAGATAATTAAAGAAAATATAGATGCAAGTCAAATTAAGAAAGAATTTCTATTTGATGAGCATGGTACTGTATTTTGGAAAAATTATAAATCTGATATTGATATTTTAATCCAAAATGGTAAAACAATTTTAATTGAAGTGAAATATCATGCGAGCAAGCGTAAAATTGAGAGTTTTGTAAGGAATAGCAAGTTGTATACACTCCAATTTAAGAAAGATTTTGATGAGTTAGTTATGATCTGCTTGGAAATTAAGAGATCAGATTTGCGAATTGCGAAGGAATTCGGAGTTAAAATTATCGCAGGAAGCATACTCCAATGAGAGTATTAGAATATATTAATCCCTAACCTTTAAATTCTCTAAATAAAAGAGTTGCTGCTTCAGGTGCTAGTGTAGTTGATTATGAAGAATTAGCTTTATGTTGTGGAGATGCCGTATCTGGTCCTTTTCCAGAATATGGAAATACGTTTCTTAAAAAGAAACTTGTTTCAATTAAAAAAGCTGGTGCTAATTGTATAGTTGTGAACTGTCCTGCATGTTTTCAACGATTAGATGGAGAACAACGTAATATTTCAAAAGAAGTTGATACTGAGTATAGTATCCCAATATTATATGTAACAGAATTATTAGCTTTAGCCATGGGTGTAAGCTCTGAGGAAATTGGATTAAAAAACCACCGAACTCGACGAAATACAGCCATAGAAAACCTATAAGTTAATATTTATCTAAAATTCTTTTTTTTTTTATTTTTCTTTATATCTATAGTTTTAGAGATTTACTTTATTAGATCTTGTACTTTTTTCATAACATTTTCCTCATTTAATCCATAGGAATTCAATAATTCTTCTCTAGAACCAGATTTACCAAAAGTATTTTCTATTCCCATAAATCTCATTGGAATTGGATGATTTTTACTTACAATTCTAGCAATAATACTACCAAATCCACAGTAAATATTATGTTCTTCTATTACTAATATACCTCTCATATTTCCTATTATTTCCATCAATACTTTTTCATTTATTGGTTTTATACTTGAAAGATTAATTACTTTTATAGATTTATGAAATCTTTCCTCAATTGAAGATGCGGATTTTAAAGCTAAAACACTACCATATCCCATACCTATTATGCATAAATCATTCCCTTCTTTTAAAACATCCGGCATTCCAATTGAAAATGAATAATTTTCATCATGTATTTTTGGAAAGGAACCCCTAGGTAATCTAATATAAAAGGGACCTACTGTTTTAAAAGCAAGATTTAACATTCTTTTAAGTTCAATATTATCGACGGGTACTAATACAGTTATATTAGGAAGAGTTGACATTAAAGTTAAGTCTTCTAAAGAATGATGAGTACTTCCATCTTTTCCAACAAAACCACTATGTGTTGTTATTATTTTTATGTTAAGATTATCATGACAAGCCATTCTTATAAATTCCCAAGCTCTTCCCGTTGTAAATATCGTGAAACCGCTTATGATAGGTGTTTTACCAGAAATGGCAAGACCTAATGCAACTCCTAACATATTTTGTTCAGCAATACCCATGTTAAAAAATCTATCAGGAAATAATTTAGCAAATTTAATGGTTTTAGTAGATAAAGATAAATCAGCATCAAGAACTACAATCTCCTTATATTTTCCACCATTTTCAGCTAAAAAATCTCCAAAAGTTTCTCTCAAATCAGGCTCAGTCATTAGAAGCTTTTCCTCCAATATAATTTTTCTTAAGTTCTTCAAGTTCTTCAATAGCTGACTCATATTCTTCTTTATTTGGAGGGCGTCCATGATATAATCGAGTATGCTGCATGAAGGATACATCTGAACCTTTAACAAGGTATGAGATTATTATCTTAGGTTTTAGGATAATTGATTTTGCTTTTTTAAAACCTTGAATAATCTCTTTTAACTTTGAACCATCAATCTCGATAACTTCCCATCCAAATGCTCTCCATTTCTCAGCTAATGGCTCTAATGCCATAATTTCTTCAGTACCTCCATCTATTTGTATTCCATTTCGATCAACAATAGCTATTAAGTTATCTAGTTTATAATGAGATGCTGCCATTGCGGCCTCCCATATTGCTCCTTCATTTAATTCACCATCTCCTAATAAAACAAAAATATTTCTCTCATTCTTTTGATCTAGTTTTGCTGCTAAAGCACACCCCACACTAATCGAAAGGCCCATTCCTAAAGAACCAGTTGAAATTTCAATACCATAATCTTCATTTTTTTTTGGATGACCTTCTAAATTTGATACAAATTCTCTAAGAGTAAATAATTTATTTCTATCAATATATCCAATTCTTGATAAAACAGCATATAATGCGGGAGCTGCATGGCCTTTACTTAAAATAAAAATATCTCTTTTTGTCCAATGAGGATTTTCACGATTTATTTTCATAAGTTTAGTATAAAGAAAATATAATATCTTCGTGCAAGAAAGTGAGCCTCCTGGATGTCCAGATTGCGCTATATATATCATTTTTAAAATATCCTTTTCTATCTCCAAAACTTCAAATAAAAATTGTCTTTCCTCATCCTTAGTGATTTCCATAATTAAGAATACTCTTATTGATTATTTTAGGTTCCTTATAAATGTAAGAAGTTTTTCTATTTTGAAGAATTCGATTGGAGGTAAAGAGGCAGCTAGAGTTGCAGCACATAAAGCGATTTTCACTGAATCTGAAATAGATATATTTGCAGCAAATGATAACCCAAGTGTAGCCATAATAATACTTCCCACAGCAATATAACTTCTAACAGGCCCTTTAAAAAATGGAGTAATTTTATTTATTCTTTCAGAATCTTTAAAAAAAAGATAGGAATTAGATTCTATATCATTAAGCATGACATTATTACATTTAGTAGTAGCTAAAATCTTTTTTCCTACAATTGATACGCTCGTTTCAGTGCAACAATCAATTGATAATATTTGTAGAGCTTTTTGAAGATTCATTTTTATTAAATTGATATTTTCATAAAGATAATAATTAGATAGATTTGGACGAGCAATTATAGGAACATCTTTATATTTCTCCTTTAAATTTTTGAGCAATGTGTGAATAAAAACATCATCAAATAATCCACCCATGCCATAATCTAATATTATTATTGAGTCTAAATCTTTTGATCTTGTATTTATAATTTCAAGAAATTGTTTAATCGTGGAATCTGGAATTTCCTTAGAGTAATCTGTTTCTAATCGGAGTAAATGTTGATTTCTGGCTTTTATACGCGTAATCTGAGGTGTATTAATGGTATTATCCATAAGAACACCTGAAGTGTCAATTTTAAATTCCTTAACTTTTTTTAAGAAGAAATCACCTTCATAATCATCACCTATAATGGTACAAATTTCTGGAATGCCTCCAAAGGATTTAATAAATTTAAATACTCGACCTATTCCCCCTAAATATGTTAGGCTCTTTTCTATTTTTATATTTGGAACTGGAGCATCTGGAGAAATACTATTAGCACGCCCCATTATATATTTATCTATTGAGGCTTCTCCAACTATTAAGACTCTTTTATTATTCCAAGTTTTTATTCCATCAATAATAGACATTTTATTCATGCTTTTTAAGTGAATATAATAAAAACCAATATTATATATTTTTGGCAAATTCTAATAAATTTTCATATATAAAATCTGGTTGTGAGTTGCTGATTTTATCTCGTTCTTCAAAACCATACCCCGTCAAAACCAGAACAGTTTTACATTGAGCAGCTAAACCTGCTTCAATATCACGTAAAGTATCTCCAATCATAAAAGAACTTTGTAGATCGATATTATGTTTTTCTCTAGCTTTAAAAATCATGCCTGGTTGAGGTTTTCTACAATCACATGGTCCTGTATAATCAGGATGATGAGGACAATAAAAAATATCATCTAAGATTATATTATTTTTTTTTAAGACATTATTCATTTTATTATGAATTTCTTCAAGAGTTTCTTTCTTGTAATAACCACGAGCAATTCCAGCTTGATTAGTTATAACTATAAGCAAGTAACCTTTTTGTTTTAAAATTTTTAATGCCTCTATTGTACCCTCAATAAATTTAAAATCTTTTGAGTTTGTAAGATAACCAACTTCTACATTTATTACACCATCTCTATCCAAAAAAATTGCTCTATTTTTCTCAGTCATTTATATCAGATTTTTTCAATTCCTGTATTATTGATTTTGAGTCTTCTGCTTTTAAAATTGTACTTGCACTACTTAGAATATCAGAATTAATGAATTTTGCGTTTTTAAGATTTATTCCACCATCAATATCGATTTTAAAATTTAAATTAGATTTTTTTCTATAAGCAAATAATAGATTCACTTTATCAAGAGATTGCCAAATAAATTCTTGACCAGACCGACCAGGAACTACAGACATTATTAAGATTAAATCAATTTTAAGTAAATAAGGTAGGATTTTCTCAAGTTTGGTTTCAGGATTTATTGCCAATCCTACTTTTCTATCATAATCTTTTACTTTTTTAATAATAACATCCTTATCGCCATCAGATTCATAATGAAATACGAAGATATCAGCATATTCAATAATTTTTTCAATATATTCAACCGGATTAATAACCATTAAATGTGCAATAATTGGAATTTGATAATTCTCCTTCAATAATTTAAATGCTTCCAAGTTATTTTTTGTGTTATCTACAAATTTCCCATCCATAACATCTACATGAATGTAATCGAGTCCATTTAATTCCTTAATAATATCTGGATCGAAATCTTCGATTGCATGTATAGAAACTGCGACTTTCTTCATAAAATATCATTTAACTAAAAAGTTCTTTTTCTACTAAATAACAAATGATATGTCCTACAGTTATATGGCCTTCTTGAATCCTCGGTGTATCCGTAGATGGAATTTTTAAGCAATAATCTGCGATTTTTTCAATTTTATTTTCTTTTTGACCAGTGAATCCTATAGTTATTGCCCCTTTCTCTTTCGCTTTTTCAAGACCTTTTATTACATTAGGAGAGTTGCCAGATGTACTAATGCCAATAACAATATCATCCTCTTCAACAAAAGCCGAGACTTGTCTTTCAAAAATTAGGTCATAGCCAAAATCATTAGCCGTGGCGGTTATAATAGAAGTATTTGTATGAAATGATAATGCTGGAAGAGAATCTCTGTTTTTATAAAACTTACCAACGAATTCAGCAGCAATATGTTGGGCATCAGCAGCACTACCACCATTTCCAAATAATATAACCTTTTTATTTTTTTTATAACAATTTATAATTTCACTGGCAATTTTAGCTATGAGAGGTGCTAGTTCTTTAATCTCCTCTTTTATTTTTATTGACGCATCTAAAATTAGATATATTTCATTTTCCATTCTTTACACTTTTTTTTTGAATTATTCTTTAATTTTCCAAACTTCAAAACCTCTTGGATTAAAGTGGAAGTTGATAATTTTACCTCCAATTCTTTCCATTTCTTGGATTACTTGATATTTTTTATCAGGATCACAGAATAATAAAAGATGACCACCACCTCCAGCACCAAGTAACTTTCCTCCAAGTATTCCAAATTCTCTTGATTTTAAATAAAAATATTCTATATTTTTATTAGAAATTTTTGAACTCAAACTTTTTTTTACCAGCCATCCTTGATGTAGAAGTTTTCCAAATTCATCTAATTTACTAATATTATTTGATTCAACTATTTCTCTCATAGATTGAGCAACTTCCTTCAATTCCTGCATGGCTCCCATAAATGATCTTTTCTCAAATTTATACCCCTTTAGAACTTCATCTTGTATATCAGAAGAGAAATGCGACCCCCCTACATAACATAAAATTAATCGATATTGTAACTCGTTTATCATTTCGTTAGTTGTTTTAATAGGGTAAACTTTAACCTCTTCTTTAAATTCGATGAAATTAAAACCCCCATAAGCGGCAGCAAATTGATCTTGATATCCTCCCTTTTGACCAAGTTCAATTCTTTCGATATCATATGCTTTTTGGGCAATATTATGAATTGAAAGTCCAAGATCATAATATTCATTAAATACTCCAATTAAAGCAACAGCTAAAGAAGATGAACCTCCCATACCTGACCCCGCAGGTAATTCTGAATAAATTATAATATCAAATCCATGTTTTACATCAAGAGCATTTACGATACCCTTAAAAATCTCAAAACCATCATTGTAATTCTTATCACCAATATTAAAAAAACTCTCTTTGTTGAAATTTATTGAGATTATATGAATTTTTTTATCTTTCCTTGGTTTAAGTGTTATATAAACGTGCCGATCAATTGTCGTACTTATGACACAACCTCTGTTCTCAATGCAATATGGAGCCATATCAGTCCCTCCTCCACCAAAACTCACTCGAAATGGTGCTTTTGACCGGATAATCATATCACATCTCCATAATTAATAATTTATTATTAATTTTTTTTTTTAAATAATAATCTATAAAATTTAAGAATTAATAGAGCTAGTTTTATAAGAGACTAATTTAATAGTATAATTTTAGAATAATTAATGAAGATATTATTATCAAATAAATTATTACATAAATTTATAAATTAAAAAAAAAAAAAAAAATGAAATCAATAATAATAACTGGAGCAGATGGATTCTTAGGTTCGCATTTAACTGATTTTTGTATAAATAAAGATTTTCATATATACGCATTGAAATTACCTTCAAGCCCCGTTGAGAATTTGACTCATTATACAAATGGAAAGAAAATTTTTAATAGAACGGAGAAAATTAAGGCATTTGATAATTTTATTCAAATTCCAACTAATAATGAGAATTTAACAATATTAGAATGTCATATAAAAGATGGAATCTTATTAGAAAAAATAATAACCCAGATTAAACCTAAATATATTTTTCATTTTGCCGCTCAACCATATGTAATTCCATCATGGAATGATCCCATTAATACAATAGAAACAAATGTTATTGGAACATTAAATATTTTTGAACCAATTAAAAAGCATGATATAGATACTAAGGTTATATTGGCATGTACAGCAGCAGAATATGGAACTACTACAAAGTTAAATTCCCCTTTAAAAGAAAATGATCCAATTTTAGCGGTTCATCCATACGGAATCAGTAAAATCGCAGCAGAACTCTTAGCGCGGCAGTATTATATTAATTTTGGGATAGAAGTTGTTAATCTTAGGTATTTTAATCAAACAGGACCTAGGAAAAAAAATGATGCTTGTTCTGATTTTATTAGAAAAATAGCTCAAATAGATCTTGGACTTATTGAACCTGAAATTAAGGTTGGAAATCTAAGCCCCTATAGAGATATAACTGGAATTAAGGATACAATTCAAGCAACGTGGTTAGCTGCCATTAAGGGATTCCCAGGTGAAACATATAATGTCTGTTCAAGTATTAAAATACGAATTCGAGAAGTATTAAATATTGCTCTAAGTTTTTCAAAGAAGAAAATTAAGATTATAGACAATATCCCTGAAAAATTAAGAGCTACTGATGAGTATATTATTATTGGAGATAATTCTAAATTAAAAAATGAATTAGGTTTTAAAATAACACAATCAATTGATGATATCCTTAAAGATATGTTTAATTATTGGATTGAATATTATAAAGATTTATAGATTTTTATAAATAGTCGTAATGTTATACAATTGAGAGTATTTTAAGATTTAAATAATGAATCGAAAATTAAAAAATTTTAAGATAAGACCGACAAAAAATCCATCTATATCACCTTGAATTTTGTCGGAAAGAAAAGAATTTACC
>JAEOTJ010000387.1 GCA_016839905.1 Promethearchaeota archaeon
GAGAATTTCATTTAAAGCATCCTCAGCATAACAATTAACATTCTTATTATGTATGAATTTTTGAATATGGTTAAGCCATTTCTTCATAAAATCTTTTGATAATTTGTAAAATGGTGCTAAAAAAGCAGCATTTGGCCCTGTGAGATTTACACCGATTTTTTTAATCCTTCCATTAATTATTATTGCTTTAAAATCTTTCTCTGGGGGAACTATTTCCCTATTTACTAATACACAATCTTTTTCTTTAGAATTGATTATTTTTCTAACTAAATTCTCAGTAAATATTAAATCTCCATGAGAATATAAAAGATCTTCATCAATAAAATCCTTAAGTAAATAAATAGAATATATATAATTTGTTTTATTATAAATTGGGTTATTAACATAGAGAATTTTAATATCTGGATAATTAATTTCTACATAATCCTTAATCTGATTCTCAAATGGGCCTGTAGCCATAATAAAATCACTAAATCCGCACTTTATTATACTTTTTAATTGAAAGTCTAAAATCGTCTCATTTTTACTTATTTTTACAAGACATTTTGGTGTATTTTTAGTTAAGTCATTAAGCCTTTTTCCAACTCCAGCATTTAATATAATTACTTTCATCTTAAAGCATTTAATATTTCTCTTAATTGTGTTTCTTCTAATAATCTTGGATTATTTTTTACTCTTTCTGGATTGAATCCATTTTTAATAATAATTTCAATGTCCTGTTGAGTTTTTATTCCTAACTTATCTAAATTGTTTGCTAATCCAATATCATTTATTAATTTTTTAATTTCTTCTTTAGCTTCAATGAAATCTGAAGTACCAAAATAAGAGATTATCTCAAGCATTATAGTTTTTACATAATCAACTCCACGTTTATCCAAGATATCATTTTGACTAACCTCTGAATTAAAAACAATCATAGATGGTAAAGTTAAGGCAACAGCTTGTCCATGGGGGACATTAAAGTACGAGGTAATTGGGTATGATATCGAATGACATGCAGTAGTTTTTGTTATATTAATCGCTTTCCCGGCAAAGTTAGCTGCCAGAGCCATATTGTATCTTGATTCCTTATCTGGTTTATGAACAGCGGTAATGAAATTATCTACAACTAATTTTATTGCCCTCTTCGCATATTCTTTTGATTCTTTTGTGGAATTTATATTCCAATATGATTCAATTCCTTGACTTAATGCATCCATCCCAGTATAAGCAGTAACATATTTAGGAAGACTATAGGTTAATTCAGGATCAACAATAACATAATCAGCATGCATATATTTAGGATCTGCTAAAGAATACTTTATTTTCCCCTTAAATACTACAGCAAAATGAGTTGCTTCACTGCCCGTTCCAGTAGTAGTAGGAATCAGAATTAGTGGTGTCCCTTTTCTTTTAATTTCAGCTTCTTTAAAAAGATATTGTTCAATATCACTTTTATTAGTTGTTAAAATAGAAATACATTTTCCTATATCTAATACAGAACCTCCTCCAACTGCAATTATACAATCAAAAATTTCTTCCTTAAACGATGATAATCCCTTTCTTACTCCCTCAATGGTCGGGTTAGGTAAAATATCATCGTAATGAAAAAATTTACATTCTTTTTGAATTAATAACTTAATTTTATTTATATTTGGTTCTTCTAAAGGAGAGTTTCCCGTTAAGTAATAAACATTTTTAAATGAATTTTTTTTTAAAATATTTTGAAGTTCTTTAATAGAACCATTTCCTATATACTCTTCCATTATTATTTACATCTATATTGAGATATACATTCTTAAGATTTTTATATATTGAAGCATTTTTAATATAAAAACCTTGATTATTTACTTTTCATTCAAAGATATTCTTGAAGATTTATTCAAAAATTTTTAAATACCATAAGGATTTCTTTTTATATAAGTTGATTGATAATAATAGAATATCTCCCGAAGAAAGAAGAAGGCAATTAAAAGAATTATTGAAAAAAAAAAAATACTTAAGAATTTTAGAAGCTCATAATGGTATTAGTGCAATCGTGGTAGATGATACTGAAATTGTTAAAAATAATAAAAAATTAGAATTTGATGGTCTTTGGGAGAGCAGTTTTACGGATAGTGCCTCAAAAGGATATCCTGATGCAAATATTATTAGTATTGATTCTAGGTGTGAGTCTTTAAGATATATTTTAGATGTATCTAAAAAACCTCTTATTTTTGATGGAGATACAGGAGGAGATCCTGCTAATTTTGAATATTTAGTAAAGCGATTGGAGAATTTAGGTGTATCTATGGTAGTAATTGAAGATAAAATCTTTCCTAAACGAAATAGTCTTGATCCTGAATGCTCTCAGGTTCAAGAAGAACCAGATGTTTTCGCTAATAAAATTAAACGAGGTAAAGAAGTTATACTATCTTCAGATTTTATGATAGCTGCTCGAATTGAAAGTTTAATTGCAGGTAAAGGGATTAAGGATGCAATTTTAAGAGCAAGAATTTATTTAGATGCAGGAGCAGATGCTATAATGATCCATTCTAAAGATGATAATCCTAGCGAAATTTTAGAATTTGCTATTGCATATAATGAATTATGTAAAGAAAGAAAAAATAGAAAACCGTTAATCTGTGTTCCAACTACATATAATATGATTTCTGAGAATGAACTTGAAAAAGCAGGCTTTAATATAATAATTTATGCAAACCATCTATTAAGAGCTGCTCATAAGGCAATGAGAAATACTGCTGAAATAATTTTAAAATTTGGAAGAGCTTTTGAATCAGAATCCTTATGTACTCCTTCCTATGAGATCTTTAAAGATGTAGGTTTGTCTGAAATTAGATATAAGGATAAGTTATATCAAAAAGACAGTATTCAAGTGATAATTCCTGCTGCAGGAGCCGATAATAATTATGATATTCCAAAATCATTAATTAAAATTAAAAATAAGTCAATATTACAGTGTCAAATTGATACTCTTAAAAAAAAGAATATTAATAAAATAACTTTAATAAGAGGTTATAAAAAAGAGCTTTTTAATACTCAGGGTATAAAATATTTTGATAATGATAACTATGAGGAGACTTATTTAATTGAATCTCTTTTTTTAGCCGAAGAAGATTTTAAAAATGGATTTTTATATATCAATTCTGATATATTATTTACCGAAGAGGTTATTAATAAAGCTATAAATACGCATTATGACATAGTTTTATTAGTAGATAGAACATATAAATACCATAAACATGAAATTAATAAAAGATTGGACTTGGTTCTGACAAAAAATAGACCTATCGATGAGATTTGGCAACTTTATGATGTAGATAATGAAGTTTTAAGGATTGGTAAAAATATAAAGATTGAATCGGCGGATTATGAATTTATTGGAATTGCTTATTTCTCTAAAAATGGTGCAAATATATTAAGAAAAGTGTATAATGCTTGTAAAAATAATTGGACGGGTCAATTTCATGAAGCAAAAAATTTTGATAATGCCGGTTTTACAGATTTAATTCAAGAAATAATAAATCATGGTTTTAAAGTAAATACCGTTGAAATACGTAAAGGATGGATTGAAATAAATGATAAAAAAGACATTAAATTAGCTGAAGAAGTGATTTAATGATGATATCATGTAAATTATTTTACAATATTTTAAAAAAAGTTAATTTCAATTTCTTTACAGGCATTCCTGACTCTACTTTTAAAAATTGGATTAGCTTCCTTGTAGATCATAATGGAAAAGATTTGCAAAATATCATAGCAAGTAATGAATGTGAAGCAATTGCTTTATGTGCAGGCTATCATTTAGCAACAAATAAGATAGGTATAGTATATATGCAAAATTCTGGACTTGGGAAGGCTATCAATCCATTGACATCTTTATGTGATAAAGATGTTTATTCTATTCCAATTCTATTATTCTTAGGATGGCGTGGAGAACCTGGAAAGAATGATGCACAACAACACAAAAAAATGGGAAGAATAATGTTGCCTTTATTGGATACTTTAGAGATCCCATATAGTATACTTGAACCAAATGTTAAACAAATAGAAAAGACTTTAAAAAATGCATTAAACTACTTAGAAAAAAATAATAGTCCATATGCCATTGTCTTAAGGAAGAATTTTTTTGATAATTACGAGTTAAAAAGAAATATTGTTAATAATTATGAATTAACCAGAGAAGAAGCACTTAATTTAATTATGAAAAATATAAAGGATGATGATATAGTAATTTCTACAACAGGATTTACTTCACGAGAATTATTTGAATATAGAGAAGCAAATAAGAAAGATCATTATAAAAGCTTCTATAATATTGGAAGTATGGGGTGTGCAAGTTCAATTGGTTTAAGCATAGCAATTCAAAGACCTGAGAGAAAAATATTTGTTTTTGATGGGGATGGGGCAGCTATAATGCAATTGGGGGTTTTCACTACTGTTGGAAATTATTCACCCTCTAATTTTATTCATATAATATTTGATAATCACGCTCATGAATCGACAGGGGGTCAACCAACTAATTCTCATTCAATCAATTTTCTTCAAACTGCTATTGCTTGTAATTATAAATCAGGAATTATTGTAAAATCGAGAGAAGAATTAATAAATGCATTAAATGGAGTTAAAAAGCAAAAGGGTCCATTTATTTTAGTGATAAAGATTAAAAAAAGGCATAGAACCGATTTAGGAAGACTTAATAAAACTCTCATTGAATATAAAGAAGAATTTAAGAAAAATTTCATAAATAATTAACTATGATTAAAAATAAGAATATATTAATTACTGGCGGAGCAGGATTTATAGGATCTCATCTTTTTGAACAATTAATAAAAAATAATTATATTGTATTAATTGATAACTTCAATGATTATTATCAAGGAAAGGATGATAACATAAAAGAAGTTACAAAAGAATATAAAATCTCGAATGATTATGAGTTAATAAGAGGAGATTTATTAGATTCTTCAACTTATAGTAAAATTAATTGTGATATTGACATTTTATTTCATCTTGCAGCTCAGGCAGGTGTAAGATATTCAATTGAAAATGCTGCTGAAGTTACAAATAATAATATTATAAGTACTTTGAACATTTTAGATTATTCACTTCAAAATAATGTAAAAAAGATAATCAATGCCTCCTCCTCTTCAGTTTATGGTAATCCAATTTATACTCCTTTAGATGAAGAGCATCCAAAGAATCCCATTTCGCCTTATGCAATCTCAAAATTGAGTGGTGAAATTTATGCTGATTATTATTTTAGAGAATATGGTTTACCAATTACATCCCTTAGATTTTATACGGTTTACGGTCCAAGAGGGAGACCCGATATGGCAATAAGGAAGTTTTTTAAATTAATTTTAAAAGAAAGAGAAATTACTATATATGGAGATGGTGAGCAACTCCGAGATTTTACAAATGTCTTAGATATCGTAAATGGTTTAATCTTAGCAGGGGAAAAAAAGGAATCCATTGGAGAAATATTTAATC
>JAEOTJ010000388.1 GCA_016839905.1 Promethearchaeota archaeon
ATCAGGTATCATCCACACATGGGGAGTACCAAAAAAATAACTTGACTTGAATGACATGTAATAACTAAGTATAATTATGTCGTTATTCTTTATAAATTAGAAAAATAATATGAAAAAAAAGATTAAATAATAATTTTAATTTAATTTTAAAGAATTTCTAGTTTTTTTATTTGCTCTTTTATTACTTTTTCAAGTTTATTTATTTCTTCAATTTGATTATTGATAATCTCAATTTTTTTCTCAATTAATCTTGGTTCAGAACTTTTACCTTTTTCTAATTCTTTTCTGACAATATTTAAAGACCTTATTTTATTGAGAGATTTGAGAATTAATTCTGATTGTTTATCAAATAATTTTTCAAAATCCTGAATTTCATCAAATATCTCTTCAATATTATCTATACAATTAAAACAATAATCAACATTATCTTCTTTCTTTAAATTTTTAATATTTTTTTTAATTTCTTTTAATTTTATAATATTTTTCTTTTGTTTTCCTGTTAAAATTTTTGTTTTCCTTAAAAATATTTTTTCCATTTCAGGATCAAGTTTAGAACCAAGTTCCAAGAAAGGATTATCAATAAAATTTGAAGAAAATTTTATCTTAATTTTTTCATCGATTTTACTAAGTGTCTCATCTACTTTTTTTGGATCTTCTTTAATCGTTATCTCTTCAAAGTCAGTTATTAGTTCTAACTCATCTAATTCAACTTGAGTCATTAAAGGGGTAAATCTTACAGGAAGTTGTTTTTTTCCAAAATAGTCATCATTAATCCTAAGAATTTGAGTATAAATTTGTGTATCCCCCTCTCCAATTGGAGCATAGAAAACTCCTTCATTAGGATCTAGCTGTTTTAATAAATTAAAAATTCTTTCTTGATTGATTGCACCAGTAACTAAAATTTTTTTCCAAGGATTTGGTCCAAAATGCCCTTCAAGAGGATTTTTGACAATTACTTCGATATTATTATAATTTAATTTATTTAAATTTTTAATTGTAATCTTTGCGATATCTGAATTTGCTTCAAGTATTAAAATCTTGCCTTCAGGAGCAAGTTGATGTGCTAATGCGGCAATATATCCACTTTTAGCCCCTAAGATTAGTAAATCATCCTTGGCTTCTAATGATAATCCCTGAAGCATGATTGTAATCATATGAGGTGCCGATATTGTTCTATAATTATCCTGGTTTAGATAATAAAAAAGATTTGGGATATCTTCATAAATTTTTAAGGCATCAAGATACTTGTTTGGAATGAATTCTTCAAGTGGAACTTCAAGAAAAGCCCTGGCTAACCGTTTATCTTTTAGATATTGCTTTTGAATTAAATTATCTAACAGCCTTTTTTTTTTGTTTATTAAATCTTCTTTTTTCAAAAAATCAACTCAATAACCGTGATAACATTTAAAATATTATAGAAACACATATTATTATATTTTTTGATAGTATTTTATAATAAATTTTGTTTTTTTTATTAAAGATAATGTTCATATTAGATGCTGATAATATTAAAGAGGCCCGAATTACTTTAAGTTTAATTTTAATTAATGTTATTTGCTTTATTAGTTTCAATTATCTATTGTACAGCGAATATTTTTATTTACTTGTCCAAATTAATTCAAATATCATAGAAAATTTAGAATTATGGAGATTATTCACTGCCATGTTTTTACATGGTGATGAAATGCATATTTTTTCTAATATGGTCGCATTATTAATCTTTGGAGCGGTTATTGAAACCTCATTTTCTAAATTTGAATATCTATTAATTTATTTCATTTCAGGATTATTTGGAAACTTCTTTTCTTTAATCTTATTACCCTATAATTCTGTAAGTTTAGGAGCATCTGGAGCAATTTTTGGATTAGTTGGTGCCGCTTTTGCAATGATTGCCTTAGAAGAAGATAAAACACTGATATACCTTGGTTTAGCCTATGTTGGATATTTCATACTAATGTCTTTTCGTCCCGGTATTAATTTATGGGCTCATTTATTTGGATTATTAAGCGGATTTTTAATTGGTTATATTATTATGAAAAACAAGCGAAAATTTAAGCCATTATATTAAGATTATTGTGATTTTTTCTTTTTCCTTGCTTGTTCCATGGTGAAATCTTTAGAGCAATATTCTTCTATTGGACATGAACCATGCTTAGGATTTATAGGAAGACAAACCTGTTGCCCAAATTTAACAAGTAATCTATTTACTCGTATCCATAGATTTTTTGGAATTAATTCTTTAAGAGCTTTTTCAGTTAATTCAGGATTTTTTGTTTTAACCCATCCTATTCGGTTTGAAACCCTGTGTACATGTGTATCAACAGGGATTGCGGGAGTTTTAAATGCATATACCAAGACACAATTTGCTGTCTTAGCACCCACTCCTGGAAGATTTATTAAATCATCAAAATCCTTGGGAACTTTTCCTTCGTATTCTTTTAATAATTTTTTAGATACTTCTTTTATCCGAGCTGCTTTGACTTTATAGAAACCCGATTTTCGGATTAGTAGCTCTAATTCTTCGACATCTGCATTTGCGATTAATTCAGGAGTATTATATTTTTGAAATAATCTTTCTGTAGCCTCTTTAGTGTTTGCGTCTCTAGTTCTAGCAGATAATATTGTAGAGATTAATATTTTAAAGGGATCTTGTGTTTTCTTAGTTAATTCATCGAGATGAACGTCTCCTTTTAGAACTGCTTCAATCTTATCAAGAATATCTTTAACATTCATAGGATTCTACAAATTATCTTTTTTCTCAAAAATATAAATTTTTCTCTTAATAATTTGCCCTTTTTTAGCATCTATTATTGTTTTCAGATGGCTTTTTTGAAATTGAAGCTTCTGATTAGATTTATTTATTATTCGGTAATCATCAATTAAGGGAATTAATTTAAAATTGTGTGTCCTAGCAATATTTTCAATATTTAATTGAAGTTCTTTTCCATCCAAAATACTAATAACAGGTGCCATAATACAAATTCGACTATTTGGTTTTAAAAGGGAAAATGCTTCTCGAAATAAAGCATTATATAACGGATTTAGTTTATTTTCTATTAATTCCATAACCTCATTGTAATAAGGCTTATTTTTAAAATGGGGTCCTAAAAAAGGTTCTGTACAGATTCCATCAAAAAAATTAGGTTGAAAATGTCGAGATAAATCATTTATATTGCATTTAATTATTCTTTTTTCTAATAAAGCTATTGGAGATTCCTCAAGCTCTTCTAATAACCATTGAATGTTGCGAATCGTATTTGAAACCTTTTCATCCTCGATATCAGATCCAAAAACTTGAAAATCTTGAATGATAGCAAACAAAGCTATTGTTCCATTTCCTACAAATGGATCTAATATTATTTTTTCCTCCCTATTTTCAAATAAATTTAAGAAATTCAGCATCATAATGGCAAGTTTAGGAGAAATCGCACTTTTAAATTCTTTAAAAGGCCGGTCCTCATCAATTTTTTTTTTAAAGTTTGGATCGTCAGCTGTAAAAGTCCTTGCAATATATACGCCTTCTTCGGTAAATCCGAAGATAATCTCAGCTCTATCTTCATTGAAGAGACCATATTTTATTAAATGATGTGGAAAAATTGGATTTAAATTTCCACTCTTAATGTATTTTTCAGGATACTTATAATATAATGATTTTTTTGCTTCTTTTTGTTTTAAGATTTCCATTATTTCTTTATTTAAGTAAGGTAAGAAATGCTTAACTAAAACTTTTGAATAATATTCTTCATCATAAAGGTTAGGATAAATCGAAACGGCAAAAAATATACTTGCATTTTTTATTTTGCGAAAAATTTTATCTAGAATTTGGTCTAAGATTGAACTAATCTTTTTTCTAATCTTTTCGACTAATTTATATTTCTCAATATGAATAGGAAAGGCTTCATAAATAGTTTGAATCTGTATAAAATCATAAATCTTTGCAATTTTTTGACACCCCCCTAAAATATATTGGAGTTCCATTAAATTATTGATATAATATTTTTCTTCAAGCAAGGAATCAAATTCAACAATTGCAGCATTAGCTGAATAATCTACGATTTTTCCTTTAAATTTATAATTTTTTAAGACATTATCTAGCTCTGCGATTGACAATTGCCAATTTGATCCTAAGACAAAAAGAAATTTATTCATTTTTTTTAAAAGAAGACTCTGCTACTTTTTCTTTTATGTTTTTTTTTTTTGAGGGGCTTTCTTTTGAGGGGCTTTCTTTTTAGGAGCCTTCTTTTGAGGGGTTTTCTTTTGAGGGGTTTTCTTTTGAGGGGCTTTCTTTTTAGGAGCCTTCTTTTGAGGGGTTTTCTTTTGAGGGGCTTTCTTTTGAGGGGCTTTCTTTTTAGGAGCCTTCTTTTGAGGGGCTTTCTTTTGAGAAGCTTTCTTTTTTACTTCTTTTTTGGGCTCTTCTTTAATTTCTTTTTCCTCTTCGTCTAAGTCGATTTCTAATTCAAATTTTTCACCAGTAACTTCTTCTAAAGCACTCATTATATCTTCAAGATCTTTTTTTTTTCTATCAACAGCAACCACTTCAAGAATTTTCTCTTCTGCTCTTTCCTTCTCTTGTTTTTTAGATTTTTCGAATTTTTTTCTCTTCTCCCTTTTTTCTTCTTGAATCTTTCGGATTTCTTTAATAATATTCTTGTAATTATCCTTAAGGTATTTCAAACTAAGATTAATAATATCTGAAATATTCTCCCAATTTTGATCTTCTATAATATTTTGCGCCCAATAAAATAAATCTAAATTTAAATTAACTGTTATTGCCTTTCCTTCGGATACAACCCCTCTCGTGAGATATCGTAAAATATTTGCATTCAAAATATCATTATCCAAGGCAGAAAAGCCATACTCCCTTCCTAATGAGGAAAATATGGAGAGATTTCCAAAACCTATTACTTTTCCTTTATAATATTCTACAACAACTATTAATGGAGATCTGGGACTATCTAATTCAACCCAATCTTTACCATCGTACATCTTTTTCCAACTATTTAATCCACTTTCTGCAATGATCTCAATTTTAATATTTTTATCATCTTCAATAAAATCTAAAATTTTTAAAGAACAAGCACTGGAAAATACAATTTTATGTACTTGATCTGTTATGGTATGTGGAGTAAATTTAGTAAGTAAAGGTCTTTTTTGTAGATTAACATAATTCATTGAATCATTTATCTCATCTGGAGCAAATTCAAATCCAAACTTATGTGTAAGTGAATTTAAATTAGTTCGATTCGATTGATCACCCCCACTTGAACTTACAATTAAAAGATTCCCCCCTTTTCTTACATATTCCTCAATAATTTCTATTTCCTCTTCTTTAAGCTCAGAATTGGTGGGAGTAGAAAGAAATATCATTCTATAGGGCTCTAACTTAGCCAATGAATCAAATCCTGCTTGAATTTTCCCTAATTTATAACCTGAAGTGAAAAGAAATTGTGTGAAATCAGTATAACTTGAAGCTTCAAGAGTTAGTTTATTATTATGACTATAATCCAAACCAATCGTAGGAGTCTCAACCATAATGCATCATTTACTTTTTTAAGAATATTAATTTTAAGTATGATAATTAATAATTATAGATTTTATTATAAATTTTATAATAAGAATAATTTTTCCTTTAACTTATTTTAACTAATATATCCAAGACTGTATGATGTAAATTTGGTCCATAACTTTTAACAAATCTTTTTGATAATAGTTTGCATGAAAAATTTTTACTTTCAGCAAAATCTTTAAATTCGTTATATAAATTCATAAATTTCTCTTTTTCAATAACTCCTTCATAATGATATATTGTTCCAGAAACCTTTGCCAATGTTAATGCTTCCGAAATAAATTCCTTTGGTGCTGGAAATACGCCCATTATGACTCGGTCGGCCTTTACTCCTGATTTGCTCAACTTTAAAACTTCATCCTTGCTATCTCCATTAATCGGAAAGATAATATCTTCCAAATGATTTAATTTTATGTTCTCTAATAAGAATTTATATGAATAAGGGTTTAATTCTATACTAAAAATTTTTTTTACTTTTGAATGCTTTCCAATGGACAATGAAAAATAACCAATACCTGCAAACATATCGACTATCACTTCATTTTGATTAACTAAGGTTGCTAAAAATCTTCTTTCCTTCAAATTTCCTTTACTAAACATTATTTTCGTTAAATCAAATTTATAGATAATCCCATGTTCTCTGTGTTTAACTATGGGATTTCTTATTCCTGCAATATACTCAATTCTCTCAGGTGATCGAAATTTTCCTCTTATTTTTCCTAAATTAATATATACTGATTTAATCTGAGTGAATTGTTCTAAGTACTTATTGGCGATAATTTCTTTATGAGTCACCAACTTAGGGTGTAATTTTAAGATTATTACTTTTCCTATTATCTGAAAACCTCTTGGAAGTAGGTTGAGTTCCTCTTCACTTAATTTTTCCTTTAAAAGTTCCTTGAGTTTATTCTTAAATCCCATTTTAATTAAAGATTTTTTTTGTTTGGAAAATTTTATATTAAGATAAATTAATTAAAGTACTAATTAAAATAAAAATAATATATCTTAAATTATAATTTTAAATGTGAAAAATCATGGTTGATTTAAAAGATTTTCATGTTGATGAGAACAAGGTCTGGTTTACTGGAGGTTATTGGCCAGAAGGGGTACCAAAACAAATTTATGAAATTGAAGATGTAGATGTACAACCACTAGTAGTACTTATGAAAAAACAAGCTGATAAACTTGATTTATGGGATAAAATTATTTGTATTTACGTTTTAGGTACCTACATAGAAAGAGTAAAATTCAAAACAATATGGGATAAAGCTAAACGATTTGGCACATTTCTATATGAAAAATGTGGAATAAGAAAAGGAGATGTTGTTGCAATTGATTTACCGAATTCTATTAACTTTGTAATTGCTTACGTAGGTTCTTTAACAATTGGAGCCATAGTTGCTGGCGTAAATCCTACTTATAAACCGTTAGAATTATTACATGAATTAAAAATTACAAATGCTAAAGTTCTTGTTTTAATGGATGCTTTATACATGGTAGGATCAAATACCGTACTTCCAAAAACTAATGTAAAACACTTAATTTCCACCAATCTTTTAGATTTTGTTACTGCTAAACCTGAAATTTTCCAGAAATTAAGGGATAAGATCCCTGATTTTCAAGATAAAGTTCCTGATACCAATGAAAATTATAAAGTTCATAGAATGAAAAAGATTCTTGAAGAAGCTGAACCTAAGGATATTGAGGTGAATATAGACCCCTGGGAGGATCCCGCAGCATATTTAATGACTGGAGGTACAACAGGCATACCTAAAGCAGCTGTCTTAACTCATTCGAATCTAATATTAGATATTAAAATGTTGGAATCTTGGGTAAAACTAAAGTCTGGAATGATCTCTATTGGTTCTATTCCATTTTTCCACAGCTTTGGAATGACATGTGTAATGAATGGTTCTATAACTTTAGGAATGCAAATGTTATTATTTCCAAGACCTCCCCCAGATGAGACATTATGTGAAGTAATTAATAATATTGAGACACCAGAGGGGATAATATACGTTGGCGTCGAAATGTTATTTAAACGATTAGTTGATTTTGTTGATTCTTTTGGTGTTGAAGATTTTAAAAAAAAATATAATATTTGGAAAAAAATAAAATATGCTGTCTCTGGAGCAGGACCTCTTCATGATTATGTAAGAGAGCCTTTTGAACAAGTTTTCTGCCCAATTAGAGTAGGTTATGGATTGACAGAAACATCTCCAGTGGTGAGTACTTCACCATTTTGGGGTGAATATAAAAATGGAAAGTTAGGTCTACCCCTACCTGGAACTGACTGGATGATTGTCGATCAAAATAATTTTTTAGCTGGTACTATATGCGACGGTACTAAAGAAAAGGGGGGTTTTGGAGTTGAAAATACGGGAGAAATATGTGTAGCTGGTCCACAAGTAATGAAAGGTTATTTAGGTGAGCAAGAGGAGATTGAAGACAATATAAAGAAGTGGGGCGGAAAAAGATGGATATTAACTGGTGATATTGGATTTATGGATGAGCATGGTTGGGTAGAGATACGAGATCGTAAAAAATCTTTAATAAAGGTTTCTGGGCATTCAGTATATCCTAAAGAAGTTGAAGAATTTATGGGACATCATATCCTTGTCGATGAAGTTGCCGTAGCAGGATTACCCGATGAAATGTCGGGAGAAACGGTTAAAGCATGGGTAACGCTTAAAAAGGGATTTAAAGCAGGAAAAGATATTACTATTGAAGAATTAAAATTATGGTGCCAAGAGAATATGGCAAAATGGAAGAGCCCTAAATATATCGAATTTATTAGAAAAATGCCTATCAGCATGACAGGGAAAGTACAACGTCTTGTATTGCAGCAAAAAGATATAGAGAAACTTAAAAAAGGTAAAAAGATTAGAGGGTAATTTCTGTTTAATATCTTTTTTTTTTTTATTTCCTATAAAATATTTTAAATATTACCTTCATTTATTCAAAATTGTTAAAGGACTTTAATATAGATTTAAAAATACTTGAATTAAGTTATAGAGAAGCTCTCTCCTTAGAAATAATAAATTTCACTTATGGGATTAATTTCCTCATAGATTGGTATTTTGATTTTACTCCGTCTTTTTTACTGAAATTAATCATCAAAGATAACTATGAATAGTTAAAAAGAAAATAAAATTGGGGAAAATTATAAGTATTTATATTCGAAAGTTGAATTAAAAAATAATTAAAATTTTATAAAGTTATAATAATGGAATTAAAACTATATGTAAACGCTAATGAAAGAGAACTAGGCAAAGTAGGGATCTGTCAATTAAATGCAAACAAGTTGGGTGTTCAGAATGGTGGATCTATCACTGTTTTTAATCCTGAGAATCAAAGCTCAAAAATTGCAGTTGTTGAGATTATAGACACCGAATTGGATTTCTCTGCCTCGATTTCAAGAAATATTATTAATGAACTAGGGTTTTCAGGTGCTGAATTAATTTTACGTCCAGCTGCAGGTGGAGCTCCTGCAATGCCCACAGCAAAGCCCTCTATAGCTGTTACAGACCTCCCGATTACCCCAGTTCCCTCATTTCAACCCAGATCCACTCCCGCACAACCTCAACAAGCCCAGGTTCCTCAAGCACAACCTTCTATTTCCCAAACTGTCTCATATAAACCCACATCCACTACCGTGCAACCTCAACAAGCCCAGGTTTCTCAAGCACAACCTCCAATTTCCCAAACTGCCTCATTTCAACCCACATCCGCTCCCAAGCAACCTTCTCTAAAAACAAAAGTCCAACAAAGAAGTAAAAAAAAGGAAAGGCTAAGAGGTTTCCCAAAAGTTATTCAAGATACATATGAAGTACCTTTAAAGGATAATGAGTATTTTCAAAAACATTTTGGACATGTAACTGGTAGAATTGTATTAAATCCTATAGATGGAAATGATGCTGCAGTAATAACAGTTCAAAACGGTGATATTACGGTTAAAAGTATAAAAAATAAACCTAAAACGAATTTAAGTAGAAAATATCTCCGTTGGGACGGTATAATGCAAACTAAGCTACAGAATTTTTTAGATATCGCTGCGGAAAAAATTACTCGTAAGGATATCATACTTGGAATGCTGAAAGGGAAAATTAAAATAAAGGGGCGCTATTATGTAGAATTTTTAGATATTCTTAGGACATTTATGAAAGATTTAAAACAATTTAATACATAATTATTGGTTTTCATTAGTAAACCTTTATTTTTTATATATCAATATAAAAAGTAAATCAAAAGTCCATCAGGCTCATATTTTTTAAATAGATTTAAAATAATTCGTTATAGGGATGAGTGAGTTTATTGGAAAGCATCTATACCGAATTAGAAAAGCTTCTCAACGGTTTGGAGTGTCCATCACAACCGTGAGAAATTGGATTTATTCTGAATAGCTCGCTACTTTAAAAATGTTGGAGGTGAGCAATTGATTTTTTCAGCTATTTTTTTTATTATATTAGTTAAACTCATTTTTATGTTTATACTTGAATTATTGAAATATCCTTGTTATAGTTGAGGATACAATTATTGAGGTAAAGGATATCCTGGTTGAGGTTGAGGAATTACTGGTTATGATTGAGGATATCCTTTTTGTTGTTGGGGATACCCTTATGGTTGAGAATAATCTTGTGGTAGAGGATACCTCCGTTGTGGTTGAGGATAATCCAGATAATCCATTTGACGATCCTGTGGCTTTTCAAATACAAAGTATCTAATCTTTAATGCTTTCTTTATTCCAAGTGAATAAAATACAAATATCATAAAATATAAGAAATATACTTGTGTAATACTCCCCATATCATTAAATTGGTCTATGACACCAATTGAATTTAAAGTTATCATGATTGGTATATTTATACAGTAAAATAGTATTAGGGGAACATAATATCTAGGCATAAAAGGATAGCTTAATTGTGAGGGATCTTGATTCATTGGATTATATATCCTTCTTGGTAGAAACCATGTATAATACACTACTTCCCTTATTCCAAAATAATAAAAAAGTACTACATTTCCATATAAAGCACCTAATAATGCAATACCACTTGCAGTTTCTAATTGGTGATTTAACCCAATTGCACCTAATCCTATTAAGATGATTGTATTAATAATCAAGAATTCAATTACAGGAATAAAATGACTAAATTTTATTTCCATAACATTAACACTTATTTTTTTATTTAATTTGTTTTTTTATATGAAATAAACAGTTATTATACTAATATTTCGACCTCATATTATTTAAAGAGTATGTTTTAAATAATGATTATATTTCTATAAAACCTCCTTGTTAAAAGATTTACTTTTTTCATGCTATATTTTCATTTTCTTACTTTCAACTTCAAGGTTAATACATAAATTCTCCCTAAATTAGTAAACCCCCAATCTTTTGGATCATATATACCTATATGTCGCTTGGTATGACATAAGACTATTATGTAGGTAAATAAAAGCGACATAATTCACATTGATGTGCTTGGATTCTCCTTGAAGGTCCAAGAATTAAATATTTTTTAGTCATATTGCCACCACATTTTGGACATGACTGCAAGAAATTTTGCTTAATATTATCAAGCACAATTGTAAGGCCACGTTCAAGAGTTGATAAATACTTAGCATTTGCGATTATCTTTTTTGCCGTAACTAGACCTATCCCTTTAACGAATGCTAATTCTTCTGGTTTCGCTTCTGCAACTTGATTTATCGTATTAATACCTGCATTTATCAAACGTTCTGCTGCTATTTTACCGATACCTCTTACCCGTATTAGTTCCTCTGTCATTATTAACCCTATTTTTCTGAAGTGAGCAAGAACGTGTTATATTTTAACTTAATTATAGAAATTTCTACCTAAATTGTTTTTAACGTTTCTAATAATTATATATATTATGTATATATGTTAATCGATAAAAATAAAATTTAAGATGAAAAAATGTGTTTAAAAATTAAAAAATGTCACAATCAGCAATAAAGACTATTATGAATTAATTACTATCAACAGGTTGTCAGTAATAAAAAAACCAATTCAATAGATTGATTACTCCCCTAATAGATTTATTACTATAGTAAAGAAACAAATAGATTTATAAATAACATCTACTTATTAATAATAATTTAATATATTAATTACTCCCCTAACTGATTTATTACTATAGTAAAAAAAAAACTATTTATAAATAACATCTAATTAATATTAATAATCAATTATTTGTTTTACTCCCTTAACTGAATTATTACTATAGTAAAAAAACAAATAGATTTATAAATGACATATATATATTATTAATAATAATAATGAATTTTACTACATTAGGTCTTGGATTACGTTAGTAAAGATATCTAAGTAGAAAAAAAAATTAAAGTGAAAAGTGAATGGAACAAAAAGCTATACCTGAAATGGAAAAAGAATGGTCAAAAATAGCTTATAAATGGCGGAGAGTATTACCAAAACGCAAAGATAAACCACCTTCTCCAATAAAAATGGAACCTGATGATAGTATTTTTAAGGAACTCCTTGACCGTTCTAATAAATTTATTAATGAAGTAATAGAAAAGTCAAAAGTAAAAGGTACAGGCCACGCGAAATTAATAACAACAGATAAAATCGTAATAGACCCGAGAGTAAGATGGAAATGTAGAATTCCTGTATGTTTTGGTTATGGGATGACATTAAATTGCCCTCCACATTCCCCTACTACTGAAGAAATGACAGAAATTGTTAATAGTTATAAACACGCAATTTTAGTTACATTTTATCCTCCTGTTAAGAACCATGTTTTTCCTGGATATCTTACAGGTGGTCATGGTGATGTCAATTTATTAAATCAAATGGTCTCGTTGATCGAAGCCGAAGCAACTTATTTAGGTTATTATCTTGCAATGGGCTTTAAAGGTGGACCATGCGTAGGATGTGGATTTTTATCTCCTGAATATCTTAAGGAAATGATGTTACAAAAGAAAAATCCTCCGTGTCCTGCTCTCGATGGTAAAATGTGTACACAATATTTGAGAGCTCGACCAGCCTTAGAGGCTTGTGGAGTGGATGTTTTTGCCACAGTAGTGAATTGTGGTGAAAAACCCCCTTATGTGATAAATCCCCAGCATTCAAGGAAAGCAGTTCCTTATGTTGGCTGGCATGGTATAGTTTTAATAATTTAATCAAATTTTTATTAAAGTATTATGAGAGGTGTATTTTGAGATGGAACAAGTTAGTATAGAAAGTAAAGAAAAAAATAAAGAATATATGTATTATATGGATAATGTAATTGATGCAATTAGTTCCCTGGATTTTTATTCAATGAAAGAAGCAATAAAGCAAGCAATTGATTCAGGAATTCCCCCAATAGATATTATTCAAAAAGGTGTTTTAAAAGGATTGGAGGACTCAGGAGAAATGGGCCTTATTTTAGCGGCAGAAGCTCTTGAGGGAGAAATTCCATCAATTGATGAAGAAACACGGAAAGAATTAGCAAGGACTCGAAATTATTCTGGAAAAGTCGTTATTGGAACAATTGAGGGCGATATTCACAATTTAGGTAAAAATATCTTAATTGCTATAATGAAATCTTATGGCATGGACATAATAGATCTAGGTGTAGATGTAAAACCTGAAAAATTTATAGAAACAGTTAAAAAACATAATGTAAAAGTGGTCGGTATTTCGTATCTTCTTTCCTCTGCTGAACCAGCTATAAAAAAAGCAATGTCCTTATTGAAAAATGGGGAATTAACCAATAAAGTAAATGTAATATTGGGCGGTGCTGCTGCTTCGACTGAAATAGCAGAAGAAACCAATGCTGATGCTTATGCAAGAGATGCTTTGCAAGGTGTAGATATCATCGATAAATGGTTAAAAATTTAAATTAGCTCAATAGTTAAATTTATTTGCATAACATTACGTTATTTTCATAACATTACGTTATTTGCATAACATTACGTTATTTTCATAACATTACGTTATTTGCATAACATTACGTTACAAAGAATTATATTATCTATAAGGTAATTTTATATGGAAACTACTAGACATACTCTCATTTTAGAACCGATATCTAAGCGAATAAATGTTGTTGAGGGCTCAACAGTTTATGAATCAATCTTAGCAATAAATATACCTATTGGCGCATTATGTGCTGGTAAAGGAACATGCGGAAAATGCATGATTCGCATTTTAGATCCTAATCCTAAAATTTCAGAACCATCAGATAAGGAAAAAAAATTTTTAAACGAAGAAAAAATACAAGAAGGATATCGATTAGCATGTCAAACAAAAGTTTTAGGAGATTTGAGAGTTTTTTTAACTGACTCAATTAATCCAAAAGGATATCAAATTTTAGTTGATGCTGATTTAAAATCTCTTAAAATACAAGAAATTGATAAAATCCAACCAATTATATCTTCAAAATTATGTAAAATTTCTCCTGCGGATTTAGAAAATCCTAGAAATGATTTCTCTGGTTTAATTGATGCGATTTTAGAAAAAAATAATGACTTTAAAATAGATAAAGACCACATTGGTTTTAATGTAGATGATACTTTATACAACATTTGTTTGAAATTACCAAATATTATGAGAAAGAACGATGGTATTGTTACCGTTCACTTTAGAAAGCACTCACTTGAAGATTCATGGAAGCTTTATGATATTGATTCTGGAGACAAGGTAAATAAGATTTTTGGATTGGCTGTTGATATTGGTACTACTACGATTGTAGGATATTTAATTTATTCTTTATCAGGAGAAATAGCCGCGATATCTTCAATGTTAAATCCTCAAGTAGCCATTGGTGAAGATATTATTTCAAGGATTAATTATATAGTAAAAAATGATGCAATTGATAGAGCTAAAGAATTGTTGATAAATGCAATCGACCACATACTTAAGGATTGTTGCGATAAAGCTAATATTCCTATTTCATGTGTTAAAGATATTTCTATAGTGGGTAATACTGGAATGCACCACATGTTTTTTGGAATAAATTCTGAATTCTTATCCCAATCACCTTACGTTCCAGTATTTAAAGATCCAATCAACATAAGTGCGGGTATTTTAGGAATCAAATGTAATCCAAATGTAAATGTGTATTCTCCTCCTGTTATAGCCGGCTATGTAGGAACAGACACAATTGGATGTATAATTTCGTCTAAAATCAATACTTATGATAAGTATACTTTATTAATTGATATTGGAACAAATGGTGAACTTGTTTTGGGAAATAAGGAAGGATTAACTACGGGATCATGTGCAGCAGGTTCGGCATTGGAAGGAGCTCATATTTTATATGGGATGCGTGCTTCTGAAGGTGCAATAGAATCCGTTTTAATAGATAAAGAAACATTAGAACCTTCAATAGGAGTAATAGGTAGAATTTCACCTTTAGGATTGTGTGGTTCGGGACTCATTGACATTATAGCTGAAATGTTAAAATCAAATATCATTACTCGGGCTGGAGTATTTAATACTAAATCAGAAAAAGTAATAAATCACCGACGCATTATAAAAAAAGATGATGGGTACCATTATATTTTATATAAATCAGAATGGGATGATGAGCATCTTCAAATATCCACTAAAGATAAAAATATTAATGAAATTACAATATCTAGGAATGATATCAATCAAATTCAATTAGCAAAAGGAGCTTTTTTGTCTGTGGCAAATTTATTACTTGAAATGGAGAATAAAACACAGGATGCTCTCGAACAAATTATTTTAGCAGGGGGTTTTGGAACTTATATCAATAAAGAAAATGCTGCTTTTATTGGTTTATTCCCTGAAGTTGATAAAGATAGCATTTTTCAAATAGGAAATGCTGCTGGAAAAGGAGCACAATTGTTTATAAATGATTTTGAACAGAGAAATCTCGCAAATACTATCGCTCATCAAATCGAATATCGAGAAATTGCAACATCACCTCGATTTCAAAAAGAATATGCTTTTTCTCTCTATTTTCCTTACTATGATCTCAATAAGTTCCCTCAAATAAGACAAGTATATGATGAAATAGCTTAAATAGAAAATTTTAAAAACTATTCTATTATTTTGTATTATAAAAAACAATTAAGTAAATCATTTTGAAAACTGGAAAAGGGAGAATTTCAAAAAAAAAATCAGGAAACCGCGGATATGATAGTTATTGGATATACATCCCAAGTAAGATTTCAAAAGATATCAATTTTCCTTTTAGAGATAAAGAAGAAGTCATAATAGAATTAAAAGGAGAACGTTTAGAAATTCGAAAGAGATATACTCTTAGTGAATTAACAAAAAAATATGGTATTGAGGATGCTACAGTTCCGAAAATTATCGAGAGTAAAGCATTAATTAATAAAGATAAGCCATTTATTTACTATAGGAATGACATTTATACATATCAAGAAGTAAATTCGATTTCTAATCAGATCGCTAATGGACTTATAAAAATAATTAAAAGATTAAAATTAAAAAATCCAAATATTTCCTTAATATTTCCAAATTGTCCAGAAGTGTTATTTTTTTGGTTCGGTATAGCAAAAACCGGAAACGCATTTGTACCAATAAGTTATGATTTAAAAAAGGATATACTTGAATTCATGTTGAACAATAGCAATTCTGAGATTTTAATTATTGATTATGAATATTATGAGAATTTTGAAGAAATTTCCGAGAATTTAATAAAAATTAAGAAAGTGTTTATTCGAAATGCTCCAGATGATTTTGAATATAACGATAAGTGTGCTAATTTTAAAGAAATCTTTTCAGATAATTCAGAAAATCCAAATATTTTAATAAGCAGTCTACATCCCCTCGAAATTTCTTATACTTCAGGGACTACAGCAAAACCGAAGGGTGTTTTATATAGAAATTATTATTCCTTGTCAGGGATTAGCGTAGGAATACAGCTGGAAGGTATAGGATTAAACAAAGATATTAATAATTTTTATTGTTCATTGCCTTTATTTCAAGGATTTGAACGATATTTCTTAATAATACCAATTATGTTTTATAATGGATCCATTATAATTGCAGAAAAATTTGATATTTCAACTTTTTGGAGCGATGTCGATAGGTATAATCCAGATGGTTTCTGTTATTATGCTGCTATTTTAAGAAAACTAGTAAATCACCCCCCATCAAATTCTGATAGAAAACACTCAATCAAATATGCATTTGGTGTTGGTGCTGAAAAAAAGATTTGGGAAACCTTCGAAAGAAGATTTGGTATTCAAATTATTGAAATGTGGGCTCTAGTTGAAGGCATAGGTTTTACGATCAATACGGTAGGTTCTAAAGGGGGAAAGTTAGGATCTGTTGGTTTACCGCCACGAGGAGTTGAAATTAAAATCGTTGATTTAGAAGGAAAAGAACTCCCCCCAGGAAGAGATAATATCGGTGAAATCTGTGCAAGAACAAGACTTCCTTTTGAACTTGAATATTATAACTTACAAGAAGAAGCGAACACTAGAAAAGGAGTTAACAGATGGACATTTACAGGCGATTTTGGTTATAAAGATTTTAAGGGTTTTGTATATTACTTAGGAAGGAAATCAGATATGATTCATAGAGGAAAAGAGATATTTTTTGCGATAGATATTGAAATAGTTGCAAATTCACATTCACTTATAATAGAGAGCGCGGTTTTTGAAGTTAATGCAAAAGATTCTTCTGAAAAGGAATTAAAAATATGTGCTGTAGTTCAAGATGGTGCGTCAATCACTCCTAAAGAGTTTTATAGTTTTTTAAAGAAAAATTTGGCATATTTTATGGTTCCAAGATTTATAGAATTTAAGCAAGAATTACCTAAAAATCCAAACGAATTAATTAAAAAATTTATTCTTAAAAATGATTGGGAATCGGGAAAATCATTAAATAACACTTACGATACAAAAGTTCATACAGAAAACAAAATAAAAAAATAGAGTTATTTTTCTATTTGACGCCCTACACCGTAATACAACAGGCAGCCTCCAGTTATCGCGAAAATTATCCCTATAATGCCCATTACAATTCTGATTTCTTTGATATTCAATAAATTAGAAGTGAGTACTCCGTACATAAAGGTAATAATTAAGAATAATCCAACTATGAAATACTTCCACTTTTTCTTTAATTGCTCATCTTCAAATTTTTTGTATATCTTTATGGAGAAATAAATACTAGGCCCTATTGCAAATAGAGACATCACCCCTATAACATAAATATAAAAAGGTAGGCTCCAATCGGGGGAAGATTGAGAAGTCTCCATATTAATTCCCCAAATTGGATCATTCACAGGGAAAAAAATCATACAAAATAAGGCCACGCCATAAATTAGCAGGATTACCAACTGTTTACTAGTTGTAATCACTTTCTCAGACTTTAACAAGATTAAATTAAAAATCATAAGAAATATCACTCCAAAATAAATGAAAAAATTAGTCAAGAAATTTAAAAAATAGACCACATTTTTATCTTGAATAGGACCATAAATGAAGTTGATAAATAATCCAATAGCGACTGATATATATAATCCAGAAAATATCAAGTTTAATCTTTTTGTATCCCTTTTAAGAGTTTTAATGGCTAAGAAAACAAAAACAGCAAAGACGATGCCTTGAGCAAGGTATATCGTTATAAATCTTATAGTATCCATTCCCAAAATTTCAAAAAGCAAAACTTCTACACCTATATAATTTATATCTCGTTTAATATATTATATTGATATTAATTACTATAGAATCATGATTTTTAAA
The DNA here is from genome assembly GCA_016839905.1 of Promethearchaeota archaeon. Next base: position 18,287 of record JAEOTJ010000388.1, read on the forward strand.
ACTAATTTTTCAATTTTTTTTTTTTATAATTATTTCTTAAAATTTGAAATTCAATAACTTTACTTATTATTAATTAGAAATTGTTTTATATATAATGTTTGAGTCTAAAGTCTGTAAATAAATAAAAATAAAGAAGTTAAGATTCATTATCGAAATGATAAGAGAATAACTACAATCTTCATATGGCTTTTTTATCTATGGGCTTTTTCAAGAGTTCCTCTCCATAGATTTTTGCTTGCTCGAATATTTCTGGATTCGAATATTGAATTTTAAAAATAAAATCTTCTAAAATTTTATTAAAAACCTCTAGAAGATCTTGAATTTCTTTTTTAACCTTGAAGCAATAAAGGGTTTTTAATTCTTTTGCTTTATTCACTAATTCAAGCTCATATTTCTGATATATAGGAGAAAAATCTGTTTCAACTCCAGTAAGAATGGATATTCCATGAAAATAACTATTTCTGTAAAATTCTTCAATATTTTCCTTATTAAATTCTTTTATTGAATTATAATCATGCATATTTATAGTAAAAATTAATACATCAAAGTTTTCAATTCCTTTAAAATTATGTAATGCTTGAGATAAATCTATTGCCGAGGATAATTTAATTTTTATTGGAATTCCTTTAAAGATTATAAAAAATTCAATATATTCTGCGAAATCTTTATGATTTTTTATTAAGAAAGAATTATTATTCTCTCTCTTCTTTAAAAAATTTATAAAAATTTCCTTTCCTGAATTTAGGGAACCTATTAGTCCAATACGTAAGCTATATGTGATTTTTCTCAAAAGAAATCTTTCCAAAAATAATTGCTATTTAATTCAATTAAAAAAAAAAAATCTCTAATAATAAAGATTATTGTTATTTAGTTATAAAATATTTATAATTTAACCTTGCTATTCTTTAAATAAGTTTTATTATTAAGTCTCAAAAAAAAATATCTTTCTACTTTTTTTTACTATAAATAATTAGTCCATTTTTGATTAAATGATATAGTTGGATTATGATTCAATTAAAACTGGTCTCTGATTATAGATATAAAAAAGAATTTAGAAATTTTTAAAAAGAAGGTAAATTAAAAATAATCATAAATAATAAAAAAAATTAAAAATTAAAAGGTGAAATATTATTCCCCAGCGTGTATATGTTAAGGGAAAGAAGACTCATGCCAAAGGCGAGTCATTCAAGCAAGATAATGTAGGCAAAGAGAAGGAACGTTTCCATTTAAGCATTGATCTCATGTCGCTTAAAACAATTAAGGATTACGACTCGTTGGGACGGGTAGGAGAGTTTTACTTGCGTGTGGATGGTGCCAAAACTTTAAAATCTAGATTTCCTCATAAAGGCGTAATTAAGCTTCAGAAAAATCAGACGTTTACTTCAAAGGCAGATATGAACATCTGGAGCGAATTCAAAACGATTAGGACAGGCAAACCCAAGGTTGCAAATCTAGAATTAATTCTAAGGGAACAAGATAAATTGAAAAAGGACGTGACAATAGCCAAGCAAGATATTGAGATTAAACTTCCATCAACAACTCAATATATAATTTTACAAGATAAAGACGAAAATACGAAGGCGAAACTTCGAGTTCAAGCTACAAAAACTAGATATTAAATTTTTTTTTTTTTTTTAAACCTTCCAATTAAGGAATTTTAAAGAAATTTACACATTAATCTTTCTTTTCCTCGATTTTACCATCGCTAATCAATGATTCAAGATTCATATTTTCAAGTAATTGAACCCCTATTTCAAAAAAAGTTTTAATTGAATTATAAAAAAGTTCTCCAATTGCATTATCTGCTTTAGAGCCCTTTCCTAACTCATCAAATATTTCTTTAATTTGCATGGGTTCATCATTTGAATTCTTTTCTTCAGTCCTTTTTTTACTTGTATCTGAATTCTTCTCTTTAGAATCCTTATTATTGGACTGTTCATGTTCTTCCATTTTTTTTTTATTCACTTCTATTTTTAGGAAATTCTTCATTTTCTTCTGGTTTTTTAAGAAAATCTATGATGTTAATAATATCTTCAGCAAGTTCATATCTTTTATCTCGAAATTTTTCTCGATTTAATTTATGGTCCAATTTTATTGGAGTACCTACTCTAATAATAAGTCCTTGAGTTGCAATAAAGTTAAATAATTTAATATCATCAGAAGAAATCGCTACAGGAATTAAATCAGCTTTTACCATTATGCCAAATTTTATGATGGCTGCCATCGATTTAATTTGAACATCTCTTTCATATTTAGCTTGGGGGGTCATTGCAAGAAGATCACCGTCTTCATTCAATATCTTATAGGCTTTATCTATGGGTTCTTGGTCATCTTTACTTGTTGTGCTCCTAATCATTCCCATGGTTTTAAGGATTGGTCCAGCAATTTGATGTTTCATTAATTTTGGACTGAGTACAAAATGAATCTTGCGCCCAGAAATTTGACTTATTATGAAAATGTCCCGTATGGTATCCTGACTAATAGTTGTTATTATTGCTTTCCCTCTCATTGGAACATTTTCTTTTCCTTCAACCCTTAGATTAGTAAAAGCTTTTAAAGCCAAGCCTCCAATACCCTTTGCTGCTGAATAAAGTATATTACTCATTAATTCTTTTTTATTAAATTTTTGTAGCCCTTCGGGAGTTTCAGCTGTTTCTTCCATAATTTTTTTACCTCACTTTATAGTTTATATATTATATTATTAACTTCTTCCATTCTTTTTTCATAATATTCTTTAAGTTCTTTTTCAGAAACGAATGAAGGGATTACTTTTTCTGTAAAAAGATCAAAAAGTGTGGATAATTTTAATTTACTCTCGGCAGTTTCTAAAATCTCTTTCCCCAATGTCTGAAAATGTTTTAAAAAAACTTCCATTTTTTTTATACTCCTATTTTAAATAGACATGAAATGTTAATTATCTAATATATATAAAATAATTCAGTCTAATAAAACTATAAGAAATCTCATAGTATTTTTTATATTGAATTAAAGTCAAAAAATCATTCTAATATTTTCATTCAACAATACCATTAAATGTATTTATCAAATGAAATTATTAAATCACTTTTTAACTAATTTTTCAAACCTATTGATGAGGCATCTTTGAACTACCAGCATCTAAAGGAGTGGGCTTTCTCTTGCTTTTGTGGTAAAACTCAACAGTTTAGTTTCACTTGAATATTTTATAAAAATCTTAAAAATCTATTGAAAATCAATCAAATTTGAACTGTATATAGATCTTTTAGTATCTAAAATATCAGAATTAAAGTTTTTTTTTGGCATCATTATTAGTTATTGTAATATTGGTTAAAACTATTATCAAAATACCGCTTGATATAATAAAATTTTAGAAAAAAAAGGATTATGATCAGCATTAAATGCATTTAATTAAAATCTCATAAGGATATATTAACTACATTAGATATTTTATTAAAACATGTTTAAATTACCTGAATGGGCTAAATATTTCTAAAAACCAAGCTTTAAATATAATTTCTAATATTAAAATTCTATAAAATAATCCAATTTCAATTGGTTATGAGGTTTGAATCTTATAAAGCTACCAACAAAATATGCTCCTGCAGAACGTCAATCTGATGATGAAATTAAGCGACAAATTAAAATCTTTGAAAAAGATAAACTTTTAAGTATGATTCTGCCTACAATGCCTTCTATCTTTGTTATTGTAAATAATTTAAGACAAGTAGTCTATATGAACAAAATTGCTTTAAAGTTTGCGGGACTTGAAAGTTTAACACATTATATTGGAAAAAGACCAGGTGAAATATTTGGGTGTATCCATTCTAAAGAAGAAGAGGGGGGTTGTGGGACTTCAGAGTCTTGTACATATTGTGGAGCTGTTAATGCCGTTTTAACCAGTCAGAAAGGGAAAGCAGTTATGGAGGAGGGGCGATTGATTTTAGGTCCAAATCAGGACACATATGATTTGCGAATATGGGCAACACCCTTAAAAATAGAGTCTGAAGAATTTACTGTAATAACTTTAGAAGATATTCAACACGAGAAAAGACGCTTGGTATTAGAAAGAATATTTTTTCATGATATTATGAATACAATAAATCAGTTATATCTCTCTCTTCAATTAGCAATAGAAAATAGAGAGGAGTTAAAACAAGGAGAATATGTGGAAGATGCTATAGAAATAACAAATACTTTAATTGAAGAAATACACTCTCAGCAAATTTTAAGTGCAGCCGAAAATAATGTATATAATCTAAAAGTGACTACATTAAATTCCCTTAAATTATTAAATCAGATAGTAAATAATTATAAAAGTAATGAAATTGCAAGAGAAAAAAGAATAAATATAAATGATCGCTCAGAATCGCTTGAAGTATGGTCTGACCGAGCTCTTTTATTACGCGTTATTGGTAACATGGTTAAAAATGCTCTTGAAGCAATTACTAAAAGAGAGACAGTAACAATTGGATGCAATAGACGGGAAAAAAATGTGGAGTTTTGGGTGCATAATCCCGGGATTATTCCTCGGAATATACAATTACAAATCTTTAAAAGGTCTTTCTCCACCAAAGGTGCAAACAGAGGGTTAGGAACATATAGTATGAAATTATTAAGTTCATTACTTAGCGGAGAAGTGAGTTTTTCAACATCTGAAGAAAAAGGTACAATCTTTAAAGTAATAATCCCTATTAAATTCAGAGATTAACTATATTAAGTGTGATGAATTTGATAGTTCTAAATAAATTAAAAAGAAAAGTAATAGATGTGATTAAAATTGAGTAAAAAGATAATCCTTATTGGTCGAGCAGCAGTTGGTAAAACTAGTATAAGAAAAGTAATCTTTGAAGGAGTAAATCCCCAAGAAGTTATAAACAGTCCTTTAAGTCCGACTAGAGGTGTAGAATCCTCAATTTATTCATGGATGGATTTAGAATTAGGTTTATTTGATACTGCTGGTCAAGAAATTGATTATATATTAAGAGAAGAGACACAGGAAATTAATTATTTTAAAAACACCAATGCGATTATATATATTTTTGATTACCCCGAATGGGAGAGGGAAATAGAATTATTTAAGGAACACGTAGAATTAATTAAAGAGATTATTCAAAAAAATTCATTAAAATGCAGATTGATTCTTTTTTTTCATAAAATTGATTTAGACAAGAGTAAAAAAATTCCTGAAAAAAAAATACAGAAACAAGCAAAAAAATATTTATCTTTAGCAGAAGATACTGAAATATTTTTTACAAGTATTTCTCCAAATTATATCTACCGAGCGTATAATGCTTTTTTCAAAATACTTGGAGGTTTTACTCAAAGTAATACTCAATTAAAAACTATTTTAGATAAAAATATTAAAAAATATTCAAATATTTTATGTCTAATTCGCAATCATAAAAGTAAAATTATGGTTCAATCGATGACTGAAGATTTTGATCCAGAGATTATAAGGGACGTGTATAAAAAACTTACCAGAGATTATTTAACTTCTGATACTATTGTTTCGATGATTGTAGAAATTGAAATAATAGATAATGAACCCATGATTCAGAATATAATTAAAGATGAGGAGGAGGTTTTTAATCCACATGTTAAAAACATTATACTCATATCAAAAATCCTTGAAAATAAAAAAGAATTAATTGATTTAATTAAAAAACTAAGAGAAGAATTTAATAAGAGTTATGAGCATTGGATTGAAGACACCTTATTTATTAAGTAAATCTTAGAAAAAAAAAGTCATCTTATAATTGATTTAGTATCCCGTGGTTTAGAAAGACACTTAAAATATTATCTCATCCCACTTTTTTAGAATGCAGATGATTCCCTTGTTTTTATATTTAATTTAATAAACCGACAGCCATTAATATTATAAAAAAAGGAGAATAATTCTCCAATACATAAATAAAGAGAGGGAGCGTGGAATAATTTAAAATTTACTTTAATTAATTTTTATTTTTCTTTTAGATTTTCTTTAAATTCTTTAACTATTTTACCAAGTTCGTCTTTTTTTGTTGTTTCAGAGAAAATGATAATTCTCTTAAGATTTGGATTAATTTCATTTAAATTTTCAATAAAAATATTTAAAAATGTTGAACCCAAATTAGTTAAAAGCAATCCACTTTCATTCAATAATTTAATTTTAGAAGTATGGATTAAAAGATCAATTTCTTTATGTAAAGAAAATATTAATTTTGTATTAAAATCAGGTGTAATGGATTGAGTTATAATAACATTTTTGTTATTAGTTATAAAACAAATTGATTTAGTTAGATCTTTTAAAATATTATCAACTTTAGCTTTAATTCTACTTGTTTCCGATGAAAAACTGCTTAATATTACTCCTAATGCATTGAATGTGGTATATAATAAGTCTGGTTGAATACTCGTGAATAGAACTCTTAAAGCCTTAGGGAAATTCAATTGTAAGTTTAAATTAATTGATATTAGATCAAAGATTCCTCCAATATGATGACTAATTAAATCTATTTTGTTAAAGACTAGATAAATCTGAGTGTTAATCTCATTTTCGTTGATAATATTATAGATTTTTTTTATTTCTTCAATAAATATAGAGGTTTCTGATACCCAAAATTCATATTCAAAAAGATACAATATTGCACTAGCGCCCTCAAATAAAGATAGAATCTCCTCTTTGGAATCTAATAAATCAAGTAATTCTTGCCCAGAAGTATCAAAAATACCTAACTCTAAATCCATCCACTTATAATTTGAAGTGATAATACCCCTTGTTGGTGCGAGAGGAGTATTTAATAGAACATTTGGATCTGCATTAGTAAAAAAGATATTTTTAATAGAAGTTTTTCCTACTCCTGCCCTTCCTAACATTATTATTTTATGTGGCATATGCAATTCTCTTTTTTTTCAAGAATAATAAATTTATTATAAATAGAATTTCTAAAAATTATTATTAAATCTTCCTATCAATAATAAAAATTTATTATTTAAATTTCTCTAATTCCAAAACATCTATAAAGTTAATATTATAAAAAATCATTTTCTGAAGAAATTTTTATCAAACATATGATTTAAATATATAAAATACCAAAATAGAATTATTGATTTAATTGTCTTGACTTTACAAGTTATTTTTTTTTAAGATCCTGAGAATTATTCTATTAAAAGATATTTTACGACATTATTTAATTTTCCTCTTTTTTATAGATTGCGAGTGATAATTAAATCATTAAATATCAT
>JAEOTJ010000389.1 GCA_016839905.1 Promethearchaeota archaeon
AAATGATAAATAAACTCAAAATCTCACCAATAATTATTTTAAGTTTCCTAATTATCACTGGATTTCCTTTTTATCTTTCGATTATTTCAAGAGAGTCAAATTATGACCAAAATTATAGGCCAAAAACTTCTATTAACTTAGAATGGAATGATCTATTCATCAAAAACGGCGGAGATTCAGGAAATAATGTTGCTATTGACAATCAAGGGCACGTATTCATTACGGGAAAGGAGTTCCAATCATCTAAGGAATGCAGCGATGTAATTATTGCTGAATATGATCGTGAGGGAACTCAATTAAATAAAAAAATATGGGGCGGAAATTCTGATGATGTTGGCAAAGCTATGGTTTTTGATTCTAATAACAATCTTTTTTTAACAGGTAAGACTGAATCTTTTGGTAACGGGAGCTCGGATGTCTTATTGCTTAAATATGATACCTCTGGAGATTTAGTATTTAATAAAACCTGGGGCGGAATTTATAATGATATGGGTAATGGAATCGCTGTAGATAATTTTAATAACATCTATATAACCGGCTATAGTGAGATTAATGATAATTTTGGTGATGCTTTCATTTTAAAATTTAATAATAATGGTGATTTAATATGGACAAGATTATGGGGCGGAGCAGATACAGATTGTGCTAATGATATTGTCGCAGATTCGTTAGAAAATATTTATATTACAGGATATACTAGCAGCTTTGGAGTAGAAGTAAGTGATCTATTTATAGCTAAATTTAATGGTTCTACTGGAATTTTGGAATGGAATGATACGTGGGGAGGGGATTTGCCTGATGATGGAAAATCCTTAGTTATTGATTCAAATGATATCATACATATTGCAGGAAATACACAAAATCTTGGAAACGGAGGAAATGACTTCCTTTTACTCAATTATGATACTTCTGGAGATTTAATATTTAATAAAACTTGGGGTGGGCAAGAACATGATTATTGTTATTCTATAGACTTGGATTCAAAAGAAAATATTTATTTAACAGGTTATACAAAAAGTTTTGGAGGGAATGATAAGGATATTTGTATTGTTAAATTTAATCCTCAGGATGAAATCTGTTGGTTTAAAATTGAAGAGAGTAGTTATGATGCCATTGCTCATGATATCGCTATAGATATATTTGAAAACTCGTTCATTACGGGAAAAGTGAAAAATAGTGTGAATCAATATGATATATTTTTAATTAAATATGCACCTCTTCCTGATGATTTAACCTTATTTTCTAATGCGGATGCACCTGACCCTGATGGATCTTTTACTCTTTTTTGGTCAGAATCATTAGACGTAGAGAATTATACATTATTTCAATATTCTCAGCCAATTGTGGAAATAAACTCAAGCGTGTCTAAAATTCAGGAAGATCTAACTAATAATTCTTATCTCATATCTGGATTAAGTGAAGGAGTCTATTTTTTTAAAATATTTGCATTAAATGAATATGGAAATTCCAGTTCAAATTGTTTAAAGATAATTATTCAATATCCTCCAAGTAAAGCTAATTTACTTTTAAGCAAACCGAATCTTGTCACAGATGGAAAAGTTAATTTATCCTGGACAATTTCATCTGGAGCAGATAATTATTCTATTTATTCCCATAATAACTATATTTCAGAAATTGATAATAATGGAACATTAATCACTGAGGGTTTAATTAATCTCTCATATATTATTGAAGGACTAACTAATGGAAATTACTATTATGCTATTGTATCCATTAATGAGGCAGGGCAAGCAACATCAAATTGTATTGAGGTTGTTGTTAGGAGAAGACCAGATCTTTTTAAAATGATGACTGATGCTATTACACCAGAAGACCAAGACGGACTTTTTGATTTAATTTGGACCAAATCTTCATATTCTAAAAACTATACAATTTATTTTTCAAACAATTACATAACCAAGATTAATGAATCAGTAGAAATTCTATATGAAGGCTATAAACCATTATTTGAATGGTCAACTTATCGTTATAAAATAAACCTAAGAGAGAGTGGAATATATTATTATAAAGTTGTTGCTTTTAATGACAATGGTAATTATAGCGCGAATACGATTAAAGTCATCGTGAAGATCCCAATAGAATCTAAAAGTCCCTATAATGTTCAAGAACCAGCAATATTTAATCTATTTTTAATCCAGAGCATGGTTTTTATCATATTGGTTGGAGTGTTAATGCTAATTTATAAAAATAAATATAAAAAGTGAAGTAAATTGAAAATTAAGAATAATTTTAGTAATTATAATGCAAAAAAGAAGGTATCCAAAAGCAGGAAAAAAGTATGGTTTTCCGCAACGGGGATAATGATCATTATTCTTCTTGCACAAATTCTAAATATTAGAGGGGATGGAGGAGACTTCGAGATTACTTCATTTACCGCTACTCCTAATGAAGTAGATGTTGGTGAGGTGGTTACCTTTGAATGGACTGTTTCAGGAAATTACACTACGGTTTGGATTCTCTGGGGTGATGGAAATGTTTCTGATAGTATTAATAATCAAACAAATAGTGCAACATATTCATATAAAATGGAAGGCGAGTATAATGTTACCTTAATAGTTAAGGATTCTCTTAATAATGAAGATACGGCCTCATTAGTTATTGTTGTAAAAAATAAAGCACCAGAATTTGATATTTCATTATCTTCAAATCCAGCTCTTGAGGATGAGGAAGTGACAATATCCGTCCAAAACCTCGTAGAATCTGATGTAGATATTAATAATCTTACTTACATGTATGATTTTGGGGATTCTAATCAAATTTCAACTAATCAAACATCAATAAAACATTCTTGGCAAGACGCAGGGAATTATCCAGTTACAATTACGGCCATTGATGACCAAGGAGCTTTAAAGCAAAAAACAGAATTTATTGAAATTCAGAATAAAATACCTGAAGCATCCTTTACAATGGGGGCTAAAATTCCAGCAACATATAGTTTTTCTAACGATATCATTGGAAAACTCCCCTTTAGCTGGAGTGCATCTAATAAAACATCAACACAGGATATAATAAAAATTATTGAGGAGAAAAGTTATCATCAGAAACCACTGGAGATCAATGTAAGCAATGGAGGCTCTTGCAGCGATATTTATATTGAAAATTATATTAATAATCAAACTTATGGTACTGTGGAATATTATTTTTTAACTTCGAATATCACCGCAAAAATAGGATATTTTGCTTTCATGGCTGATGATATTTTAGCCTTTTCTGTTTTAGTTAAAAATGGTAGATGGTATTATGATATTGGAAATGAGTTTTTAATTCCTGGATGTGTACCTCCAAAAAATAACACTTGGCACCATGTAAGGATTGATTTCTTGGTGGAAGGTCAATATTTAGGATTGAATAATAAAACATTTAAAATAATAATTGATGGAAAAGATGATTATATTGTCTCTTTTAATTCTAGTTCTCCAATTAATTATATTCGTATTGGTACTATTCAAAATGAAACCGGATTGGCATATTTTGATAGCATTGGATTTAATTGGGATCCTGATTATACTATAGGAGATAATTATAATATTCTTGATTCATCATATTATGGAACACATGATTTTAGAGCAGATATCATCGGAACCACACCAAAAGGTTGGGAAGTAGAAAATGGAAATGATGCTTCAGAAACGGGGGAGTATTATGGAACTTTTTCCTTTGAATCAGGATTTCCAGATGACTTTACGAATGCATCTGAAGGCGATACTTCAGCTTTTATAATTGAAAATAAAATCAATCATAAGGACGTTCTGGTGCTAAATGATAGTGATGATAGTGAATCCGCTCATGTATATGATACAATTCCAACCTCTATGGGCTCGATTCAAAATGGTACTATTGAATTTTGGTGGCAAGTATCAGATTCTAATAAACGAGCAGAAACAAGAATTGGGATATATTGTGATTATACAGAATATGTATCTTTATTTATAGATTCAGGTCAATTTGGATATTATCATTATTGGCAAAATGAATATGTTACTTATAAGTATCCTGATGTCTTAGTTGGCACTTGTGCTCCTAATAAATGGTATCATCATCGTATTGAATTTGATTGTAATAAAGACTCCTATAGATGGTGGATTGATGATGGATTGATCTATAGTGAATTTTCAGATTTTTGGGGTTTATATATTAATCGTATTGGTTTCTTAACAAATGATACTTATTCTGATTATTATTCTTATTATGATGCTATAGGTTATACTTGGAGTCCTTATGCATGTAGTACAAAAGATTATTTCACGGGTGATAATAAACATAGTGCGTTAAACTTAAGAATTGTTGATGATGGTGGTCTACATGGAGAAGTAGTGCAATTATTAGATAGAGATTCGAGTAATACCGTGTTTATGGAAAATTACTTTTCTAATGTTTCGTATAATTCTCCAGAATGGGGTAATATCGATTTTTGGTTGAAGACTAGTGATGAGTATTATAAAACTTGCATAATCTCCTTATGGGAAGATGAAAATCTAGCATTTGCGATTACTCATGATGTTTCTTTTGAATTTTCCTTGGATGGAAGTAGTTTTCAAATTCTTGAAGGTCTTCCATGGATAAATAAAAATGAATGGTTTCATGTTCGAATAAAATTTGAAATGTCTTCTCCTTATCCGGCTTTTTATGTTTATGTTAATGGTGATGAATCAGATTATCAGTCTTATAATAATATAAATTGTATTAATAAAATCCGTTTTGAAACCTCTAATGATGAGGGATGGCCGCCTTACCACGTTGGAGGTGTAACATGGATTGATGCGATTGGGTATTCTTGGGATGATGAGTATGAATTAGGAGATAATAATCTTTCTGCAATTTCTTATCCTGAAAAATCTGCCATTCAATTTTCAGCAGCAAACACATGTGATACGAATAGTGATATGAATTCCTTAAAATATTATTGGAATTTTGGAGATTCCACAAGTGGATTTGGGAAATATGTTACTCACGATTTTCAAGAATCAGGGATTTATAACGTATCTCTCTGTGTCAAAGATGATAATGGAGCTATTGACATTCATTCTGAGCTCATTTTCATTCATAATAAATACCCCAGCATAACACTTACATCTCAAGATCAGAATCTCACAATTTATGAGGGTCAAACTTTAATTTTAAATGCTGATGTCTCAGATGATCTTGTTGATTGGGCGAGACTAACGTATTATTGGGATTATAACACTCCTTATTTCAATCCTTTAAATGCTACTAAATATAATACAGGAGGATGGAAGGATAGCAATCTTTTCAAGGATGACTATAACGGATATGCCGGAGTCATGGTGCTCGATCCTGAAGGTGCTCATGATAGTTCCTTGGTAAATATTAATGTTAAAAATGTTGATCCTTTATTGAACATATATGACGCTAATATTATTGCAAATATCTCCTTTGAAATCTATAGAAACAACATAAATAAAGACGCAAACTTTACTTTTAGCCTTGTTGGAGATGGATCTCCGATATTAGATTGGAAAACTAATTTTTCTGATAGCGAAGATAATCTGATTTATAGCAATAAAACCTTAGCAACAATGACACTATCAAAAATCTGGAAGATTATTGTAAATACTTCTGAAATACTTCCAGAAAGCTCTTGGTTTAGAGCATATGTAAGATTACAATTTCTTGATGGACAAGAACTCGTGATATCAAGTGATAAATTATATAATGGTTCTTATGGTTATACTACATTTGATTTAAACCCTTATTGGTTTGATAATGGTAATTACCATCAAATGTTTCCATTAACATTTAATGCATCAGTTTGGGATCCTAGCGTTGATGATATTAATTTAACACTCTCATATAACGCTGATTTGCTACTTGAAATAAATTGTACAAATACTCTACCCATTAATGATACTTTCATCATTGAACAACTCATTAACAATGCAACTTATATGATTAGCGTTTTCGAGCAGAATTCAACAATTCAAGCTAATATATCAATAACTCAAGATATATTAGATGAATTTTATGGTGATAATTCTTTCCCTGCAAGTCTCGATTTATCATTTACAATTCATCCTATACTCGATCTATATGAAATTCTTGAAGATTATTTGAACCTCACCCAACTAGAAATATTAAGATGTGTAAAAGCCTTTAATTATATTAAAAGTAATGTATCTGACGATGATGGTGGTCTTACTTCAAATGAAATCGTGTTTAAAACTGA
>JAEOTJ010000390.1 GCA_016839905.1 Promethearchaeota archaeon
ATTTAAAGCACGTCTTGTTGAGTGCATTTGAATATTTCGTGAATCTTGACCCGCCCATCTCAAAATTTTGTCGAACAAAAGAATTAATAGGAAAGGGGTGTATTATTATTTAGTCAAGTACTGATTATTTTAAAGAATCCTTTAAAATTTCTAACTTTTGTTGAAAATCTTCAATTTCCACCTTAGTTAGCTTTTGATCTTTTAAATTTTTCATTAGACCAATAAAATTTTTAATTAAAGGATGTTCAAAAACCTGTGCTGTTTGAATTAAAGTATTTACATCCAAAATCAATGCAGATTCTAATTTATTCCCTAATCCTAATACATCCTTGAATATTAATTCATTATCTTCATTATAACTTAACACTAATATATCTTCAGCTATTTGAGAACCATCATTTACTTTAATAATTTTAAATTCACACATCTTAAGTAATAACCTATTAAATTTGATTTTTAGAACAATTAAATTGATTTAAATAAATAAATAAAACTAATTTTTTTAAATTACGTTTAATACTTCTAAATATAGCAAATTATTTTAAATAAAACTATAAAAAAGAAAAAATTGATATAAAAATGGCAAGACCATATCAAAAAGCAAATATTCCCGGGCCCGAAATGGGAACTTCTGTTTCAGACCCACAAGTTATGGCAAATATCTTGAAAAGCCCTAAAAAAAAGGTATTAGTCATAGGTGCCGAATCCTTAAACTGGGAACTTAATGGAAAAAAATTAGCAGATTTTTTAGTAGAAATCGCAATAAAATTAGATTGTCATGTTATAAGTACAGGTCATTCATATGGTTATTTAAAAGATAAAATTAATAACAACAAATTATACGATATGTCCTTAATTAATGTCACGAACCGATTAAGTAATAAAGACTGGAAAGGACTGGATGGAGAAGGCCAATATGAAATGGCAATATTTAGTGGTCATCTTGTTTATTATGTTAGCCAAGCATTAAGTCTTTTAAAGAATTTCACAAATTGGTTAAGAACTATTGAACTTGATAAATATTCTCATCCAAATGCTAGATTTAGCCTTCCAAATTTTAATGATAATGATTGGAAAGAATTTTTAGAACAATTAATAGAATTATTATAATATCTTCTTCTTTTTTTTAAGATTAAGCAAACATATAAAAACAGTTTTAATGATATTATTAAACACTGGTAAATATATAAGTAAACTATTCATTAATTATTCCTCTATGATTTAACAAGAAAAGTGAATTAAAAATATGAGAAAAACTAACACAGGCATGAGTGATTGGTTTGGAATGTTTCCTATAGCTACATTTGAGAAGGGCACATGTCATCTTGTTCCTGGCTTCGGTAACACAGGTATGGTTGATACTGAAGATGGATTAGTGTTATTTGATCTTCCTATAAAACTATATACTGAAAGAGTGTTTAATTATGTTCGAGAACTTTCAGCAAAACCTATCAAATATATTATTTATTCACACGGACATTTTGACCATGCATTTGCTTATGATCGATTTATCGAAGAAATTGAAGAAAAAGGCTGGGAGATGCCCCAAGTAATTGCCCACGAGAATGTCGTGGAAAGATTTAAAAAATATAAAATGTTGGATAAATATCATGATTGGATTAACATGGAACAATTTACTTCAGTAAAGGGAAGAAGTAAATCAGTCGTATCTGCTCATAAAACTCTTGATCCCACAATATTACTTCATGGAAATGAAGATTCCTATACTTTTAAGCTTGGAGGAATCACTTTTGAGCTTTATCATAATAAGGGTGAAACTGATGATTCAATTTGGTTATGGGTTCCTGAAAAAAAACTAATCTGCACTGGAGATTTAATGATCTCTTCTTACCCCAATGTAGGAAATCCATATAAAGTTCAGCGATATCCCAAACATTGGGCATTAGCCATGGAACACATGATGGAAAAAGATGCTGAACACTTGATTCCAGGTCATGGCCGTTTAATCGAAGGAAAAGAAAATATTAAGAATGTTTTATCAATTACTGCTGAAGCCATGCATTTTGTACATGACGAAGTATGCAAAAGACTGAATGAAGGAAAGTGGTTCGAACAAATTTATTATGAAATGCTTGATATATATCCTGATAAGTTTAAGAACCATAAAATCTTAGACCCTATATACGGTTGTTATCGTTTTGCAATCCACGCCACCTATAGACTTTATCATGGCTGGTTTGATAGTGGTAATCCCACAGACTTCTTCCCTGCGAAATCTGAAGATATAGCAAAAGAAATGTTGATAATTAATACCTCTGAACAATATCTTGAACATGCTAAAAGTCTTTTCTCTGAGGGAAAATTTCAATTAACACTGCACATTGTCGATGTGATAATAAAAGGAGCAAGTTCAAATAAAAATGAATTATATTTAGAAGCCTTGACCCTAAAAAGGAGAGCTCTTAACCAGATCATAAAGGATGAGCCCTCTTACATCGCAGGAAGCATTTATGGTAATAATGCCAATCGGATTAGGCTTGAGATGAAGGAATTGAGAAAACAATTTAAACAATAATATTTTTTTTTTTCTTTTAGTAGAGAAATTACATTGATTATTATTTTACTCTTGCATAGTATTAATCTCAACACCCATAGATTAAAATCTTAGAAAAACACTATATCATCAATCTCAACGGGATTATTTTAAAAACATCAAATTCAAAAATATAGAATTATTTTCGAGTTCATATAATTAAATTATTAAAATGTGAATATCATGCCTGGTGTAGCTCATTTAGTAATAGGGATGTTTATCGTCATTCCCTTCTTTGTAATTGCAAAAGAGAAAATAAATTATAAAGCCGCAATAATTTTTGTATTAAATTGTTGGAATGGTCCAGATTCATGGTGGGCACTGGAATTGATATTTCCAATATCTTTACCAGGTCACTACCGCGTATTATTTCATGATATATGGGGTTTTTTAATATTGGCAATCGCTTTAAGTCTTTTCTATTCATATTTATCTCGTTTCTCAATTGAGAGATCAGATCGTTTTTTTTCGATAATAGATGATGGAAAGCGTGAAATTAAGTGGAGAAATGCCTACCTTTTGTGTGTAGCGGGGGGTATAACACACCGAACAGTCGATTCTTTATTTCAAACTCTTCATGATGTAGATATAATACCGTTGCATTTTTTTTTCACGGGAGATTTCATAACACTTGATGAATTCTTGAATTGGGGGGATGTTAATTATAATTTGACAGGTCTGGTAATAATAATCGGATTTGTAACTATGATTATTGTATCCTTACTTGTAATTTATTTCATGAAAAAAGATATCAAATCGATGATTATTTTTACATTAGCAACTATGGCTTATGTATTTATAGTACAATTTACATTGGGCACACAAGCCTTCGGAGAAAATGATGCCATGCCAATTTTATACAATTTCATGTTTTTATTTATACCATTGTTGATATTTGCATATGTAAATAAGGATCTATATGAAAATCCAAATTTGGAACCTCCTCATCAGATTATCAATAAAGAAATCATTCTAAAAATAATTAGTGTATTTATGATTATTTTATCAGCCTTTATCACATTAATTGCGATTTTAAGCATTTCAGGCAATAATTTAATACCTAAAATACACGGAGAAGGGATAATAATAATAGGAATATTACTAATCTGTTTAGGTATTATTGGTATCATGAGCGGAATAGGAATTTTTCTAAAATTAAATCCTTGTCGTTATTTTG
>JAEOTJ010000391.1 GCA_016839905.1 Promethearchaeota archaeon
CTTTTTAAGACTCATCCCCTTATCTATATTTAGATGAATGATAACCAAATTCATCCATACCGTAGGGACTACGGGAATTCACGCTTGTGGAGATTGTGTAAGACGCCCCTTAAGGGGGTGCTGTAGTTGTAGAAGCAAGAATCCAGCTCCTTTATTTAGGTGCTGGTAGTTCAAGGCGAAATAAATAGATACAATAAAAAACAATTTTTATTTTTATTCCCTTCTATTTAATACTCTCTTGTTAAAAATTCAATACATATAAATTCACAGTTATAAAAACAATAAGTATCAATATTAAGAATATTCCATCCTTCTTATCTAAAAATTTCTTTTTTGAGATCCAATGGAAATATATAATTAATCCCATAAGGATTAACCAATTCCAAAATAATAACCATACAAATTCAATATTCATTAAAATAATACCACTTACTCCAAATGTAAAGGATAAATTCCAAATAATTTTTCCAACCATCGCACCTAAACCAATCTCGATTCTTTCTTTTTGAATTGCTTTAAAAATTAATGTTAATTCTTCAACATTAGTAACAAAAGCAATAATTACAAATCCAAAAAAAGCCTCTGGAATGTTTAATAATATAATCAATTGCTCTGTGGCAAAAATAAGAATTTCTCCCCCAATAAAAATTAATAAAAAGCTTACACAGATTAGCACTAATTTTAGAGATTTTGATGTATTTTTTACTTTTTCTCTTGTCTCTTCAATTTCTTTTTTTACTATTTTCATATCAACAACATCTAAATAGCCTTCTTTTTTCAGACGCTTTAAATTCATAAATAAGTAAATTAAATATATCAAAATCAAAAGGATTCCAAAAATAAATAATCCCATATATATTAAAAATGAGAGTAAAATCAAAACCATAATTACATATAAAATCATAAAATAAAACTGGGATACTTTTTTGAATTCAATTCTATAAAACAATGTGGGTACAGCAAAACAAAGAGTTAAAGAAAAAATAGAATTTCCTATAACATTACCAACAGCAATTAATGGTAGATCATTCATTGCTGCTACTATAGAAGCAATAGATTCCTCAGGATCAATTCCAAGAACCAATAAACCTATAATAAAAGGGGATATATTATATTCTATACAAATATCTTTTAAATTATCGATAAATATGTCCGCGGCAAAAAAGATAATTAAGAAACCACCAATAAATAATCCTATCCATAATAAAATGTATGTCATTTTAGAATTTCTTAATCATTTTTAAAAATTTTATAATATCTTTAATTCTTTCATTGTTTAAATTTAGTTAGATAAATTGAACAATTTTTAATGTTTTTATTAATAAATAAATATTTAGATAAACATAATAATGGAATTAATCATCTTTCTTTATTTTATATTCATTTATTATCTTTCTAATAGCCTGATGTGGGGATCAGAGAAATTTCATAACATAATGCTATAATTCAATTTAGAGTTTTAGGATCTGGATCAAGCTAA
Source organism: Promethearchaeota archaeon (assembly GCA_016839905.1). Next base: position 1,481 of record JAEOTJ010000391.1, read on the forward strand.
TAATAAGTTGATAAGCTTTAATCAAATTAAGAATAAATAAATCTCGTATAGTTATTCTTTATTGATAATGTTAAAATGAAGGAATATTATTTCGTACAAGACATAAAAATTATATTAAATAATAACAAAATTTAAAATATTAAATATGATAAGTAAATTAAATGACTCAAGAGTGTCCCGAAACTAAAGATAAACTTTCTTCAATATTAGATGAATATCGAACAGTAGAAAAAAATAAATTAATTCTATCTTTGTCCATTACTTTAATTATAATGGCCATAGAACTAATTGGAGGGCTTATAATAAATAGCTTAGCTTTAGTAAGTGATGCTGGACATATGTTTACACACGCATTTGCGATATTAATTGGTCTTATTGCAATATTTTTAGCACAAAAACCTCCTTGTCATCATAAAACATATGGGTTATATCGATCTGAGGTTTTAGCAGCCTTTATTAATGGATTGTTTCTTCTTTATGTGGTTTTGATAATAATCCTTGAGTCTATTGAACGCATCATTAATCCTACGGAAATAAATGGATTTATCATGTTGGTTTTAGCAATCATAGGGTTCATTGCAAATGTAACTAGTATTTTAATCCTTCAAGGAAGTCCAAAGTCAGATTTAAATGTTAAAGGTGTGTTTTATCACATGTTTGCTGACGCAATAGCATCAATTGGTATCGTGATAGTAGCAATTTTTATAATTTTCAATCCAGATTGGACAATACTTGACCCAATTATAAGTATTGGGATTTCTATTGTCATTTTAATATGGGCTATAGGTATTCTTAGAGATTCTACGAGGATTCTATTGGAAATGACTCCTAAGGGATATGATGTTGATATGATCTCAAATGCATTAAAGGCAGAATTTCCAGAGATTCTAGACTTATTTACAATTCATCTATGGACAATCACCCCAGGTATGATAATATTTTCCGCACATATTAGGATAAATGATCAAAATTGGTCAATTTCAGATCAAGAAGCTTTTATTGAAAAAATAAATAAATTTTTACTTGAAAAATATGATATTGTTGAAAGTACGCTTCAATTCACAGTTCAAAATGAACCACAAATATGTTATTTTGGTTGAACTACTACTGCCTAAGGTGAATCTTTTTAATCATTAAGGTTTATACTTTTTATACTATTTAAATAGGATATTTATATGGAACAAATACCAAGTGGCGATGATAAGGTTAGTAAAGTTGTTAAGGATACTTTAAATTTTCTTCAAAAAAAATTGGTTAAATCTAATCAATTCACATTTCTAGACATTGGATGCGATGATGGACGGGATATAGACTTTCTAACTTCTAACTTAGATAATCTCATAATACGAGGAATTGATATTTCATTAAAGGCTATAGAAAATGCAATTGAGCTTAATTCAAACAAAGATAATGTC
>JAEOTJ010000392.1 GCA_016839905.1 Promethearchaeota archaeon
GGATAACAACCACTCCATTTATTTTTTCTTTATTAGACTTAAATAATAAGGCACATTTTTTAGCATCTTCGAAGGTTTCTACACAACCAGATTTTGTTTCTTCCTCGCTTAAAATAATATAATTATACCCTAGTTCCTTCATGACTTCAATAATTTCATACCTTCCTTCTTTTGCTAGATGATCAGGGAATACATCGCGGTTTCCTACGATGATCCCAAATGTAATTTTTTGAGGTGTTTTTGATATTACTACCATTGCTTAATCCTCGTTATATAATTTTAAAAAATTTAATTAAGTAATTTAATTAAAGAATTTAAGACTAAATTAAAATTTGCTAAGTATTCAATGAATATTATACCTAGATTTAAGATTCGAGTTAAACATCTTTGGGAGCAAAAAATATTTCGATTGGCTGTGATTCTTCACACATTCTACTTCTTTTTTTCGATCATCTTATTTTTTTTAATTTACAAGGAGAAAAATGACTTTATAATCTTCTATAACGTTGGAGATATTTTTCTCAACGATATTGAAGACCTATATAACCAAACATATTATTTATGGGATTTCAGATACTTTCCTTTATCAGCGTTATTTTTTATTCCATTTTCAATACTGAGTTTTGAAGTAGCATTTGTAATTTTTAATATTTTTAATATTCTGCTTAATGTTCTGATATCAATAGTTCTCTTTAAAATTATAAAGCTAGTAAAACATAGGGATCATGAAGAAGACGATAAAAGAGTTATATTATACATATCTATCTATTTAATGGGTTTACCTCATGTATTGAACTATATTTATGGACAAATAAATTTATATATTACCTTATTTATTTTAGTATCTCTTTATATATTCATAAAATATGAAAAGCTTAAATGGCAATTAATAGGAAGTATAATCTTAGGAATAAGTATCATAATCAAACCAACAGCTTTTTTCCTAATTCCTTTTTTGATTATCTTTAGATTTGATTGGGAACAAAAGAAGTTTAGACTTAACTTTATTACAAGTCTAGTAAGATTAATGGGAGTAATTTTACCTTTGTTGCTAAATTTTATTCTTTTTATGATCTATCCATTATTATTAGAGGGATTTTTAGAGACTAACTTCACAGGAAGCAATCCTGTTGCTCTTAATTTTTCTTTTAGTGTTACAAAACTAATAACAAATTTCTGTTATTTTTATAATATTCCTTTTAATCAACTTTACATATTAATTGGAGTAATTTGCGTTGTAGGGGGATTAGGTTTCATTAGTTATCTGATTAGAACAAATGAAGAAAATTCAATTATATACGGTTTTGCATTTGGAATCATTATTATGTTGTTAGTATATTATGATTCCTGGGATCACCATCTTTTAAATTTAACGCCGATCCTAATTATTATAATATTTAATCTTCCAAGACAATCTGAAATTACAAATTCTATTAAACCTAGCTTAATTTTCTTTAGTTTTTTTGACTTAGCATTTGTAGGAATTTGGTATCTTATATACCCATTATTCCCCTTCAATTTTGAAGCAACGTTCATCTTGTTGCTTACGTTTTATGCTATCCTTAAATATTGCTTTAAAAAAAAAAAGGGTTCATTAAAGGAGGAGTGAAAACGTGAATCGAAAATTATGGTTTCTTAGTTTTATAATTATCTTTTTCATGTCTCCTGGAATCATCTTAAACGTTAGTGCGATTAAGTACAAGACAGGAGTTAAAGAAAATGATGAATTGAAATGGAAATGTAGGGTGTGTAATGATGCTGAATTGAATTTTATTTTTGGAGTTGGTTGGGATAATTCAGGGATATTTCAAAACCTAAGCAAGGGTAAAATGATGAAATGGGAAATAACATCGGTCCAATTAAACAATACAGTTATTAAAATTGAATTTGGTGAATGGTTTTGGACATTAAATGGAAGTTGGGGTGGCAAAGATAATGATTCTGAAATAACGTATCTTACTAATCCAAGTGATTATGGTGAAGAGCTTAATTTTTCATCAATCAATTCGTTTACACCATTCTGGTTTCCCATTCCAGTAGGAGAATACATGGGAGGATTGAATTTAAACGCATGGTATAATGTTGATAATAGAGTTTTACCTACGTTAAATGTAGATATCCCAAAGAATGCTATTTTACCGGGATATCCCAATAAGAGTATACAGATTATAGCTATTTATAATGATCAAGGAGTTTTAAGCTCTTACAAACTATACATTAAAGGAAATGTAGTCATTATTGATATTGCACTCGATTTTTTACCTTTTTATGTTATTCCCACGTTAACAGTGTTATTCACAACTCTATCGCTTGGGGTAATTATATATATTATAAGAAAATATAAATCCACTAGACTATAATTAAAGCATTTAAGATGAAGATACAAAAATTTTTGTCTAAATTAAAAGAAAGGAGTAAGGAACTCTGGAATTTTAAGATATTTA
>JAEOTJ010000034.1 GCA_016839905.1 Promethearchaeota archaeon
CTACATAATCACAAAAAACAGCTTCTTCTTCTGGAATTATATCAACTCCGACAAGTTTTTCTGTTATGTTAGTCATTTTTTATTTTCCTTTTTCCTTTAATTTATCTTTTCGTGGTGTCTTTAATTGTACCATTTACTCTTTTGTTTTTATTTATTTTAATTATTACTTCCCAAGTGCATAAGTTTCATAACAATAACTTAATGAATCTAATGCTTGGTTTATTGTATTTATTTCAACTTTATAAATTAACATAGTCCCAAGTAATATTCCTAATATTAAACCACATCCAAAATATATCCATTTAGTTTTCATCTTCCTTTTTTCCTTTAATTCATCTTCTACTCCGTTTTTTGTTATCATTTTATTATAAAAATTATGCTTATGATTATCAAGATTATTAAAATATAGATTATTATTTTATTTTTTGGATTCATTTTCTAATATTTTCAAGGCCATGTTTAATTCTGATTGAGCCTCGCATAATCTAGTGTAAGCTATAGAACTACTTCCAGAAAGGTTCATGTTATCCACAATTAATTCACTTAAATAGTTTTTTGCCTTTTTTAGATGTTTTACTGGGTCTTTTTTCTTAAAAAACTTCTCGTTTTCTGCTAATTTTATTAATCTTCTTTTCATTTTAACTTTGGTCTTTCAAATATTACTGATATAATGAATATTAAAATTAATACTCCCATAAATATAATTGCTGATTTTTGGTCAATTCTATTTAAAATATATCCAATAAAAACCAATATTATTCCAAATACAGTTATTTCATATCTCATTTTAACTTAAAAACATAAAATCTACTATCCTCCATATAGCATATCCACTTACTAATGAAATCATAATCCAAAAGGCATATTTTCTTATTTTTTCATATAAGTTATCTTCAGGATAGGGTAAATTTCTATTTTGAGGTTGGTTGTAAGGCATATTTTGAGGGTTATAAGGGTTTTGTATTGGTTGGTTTGTTTTATTTACTCTAAAGCCTTCTTTTCCTATTGTTACGTGTGGGATATTGCTAAAATCCTGACCTATCTGTTGAAATTGGTTTGTTAGATTGTACGAACTATTTAAAGGCTGGAAATAACCGCCACAATTCTTACAGGTAGCTCTTGAATCCCAATTAGATATTTCTACTATTCTATTGCATTTCGTACATATTAGTTTCATTTTTCCTGAAATTCTTTTAACATTTCTTCTTCTGAAGGTATTTTTATAGGCTCTTTTGACATTTTTTTAAAAGATTTTCTTGCTTCGTAAGTACTTGCTAAACCCTGATACTGAAACCATAAAATAGCAATTATTACAAAAGCCCATCCTAAATTTGCTAATTTTTGATATTTATAAAATTCTATTAAATTTCCTATCAAGATACTTAAAAAAGCTATGAACATTATTAATAGCATATAAAAATTCCAGTCTAGAAGTTTTTTAGGATCTCCGCCTGTTACTTTTTCTCCTAACTTGAAAAATTTATCTATTGGATTATTGGACATATTGCGTCTCTCCTTCATCTTCAATTATTTTAAACTGAACATAAAAACCTGATTTCTTTAATACTTCTATTTCTTTTTCAAGCATTTCTTTTTCTGTTAATTCTTCGCTTACCTTATCTTTTAATTCTTTTTCTAATTCTTTTGAATCCTTTTTTTTAATCATAAGCCAATTTTTTGATTCTTTTATTTCTACTGGCTTTTCTTTGAACTGCTGTTTTATTTTTGAAAAGATAACTACTTTCACAGCTTCTGGACGAACCTGATAAAATCTAGTGCCGTCTATGTATCTTTGTATTAATTCCATTTGATTATTTTTTGCTATTATTTCTGCTTTCATTTTCCTTTTTCCTTTAATTTATCTGTTATCTTCACAGACTTAACTTCTGAACCCCTAACCCAATCTGCTATCTCAACTGCCACGAAAAACCCAAATCCAATATAAGCTAACCAATCCACCCCAGTGAACATTCCAAACTGAATTAAAATTATTACTATCATAAACGCTTCTATTCTAGTTTCCATCTTTCATCTTCCTTTTTCCTTTAATTTATCTTCTTTAACTATTAGATTATGCTCTTTTTCTAAATGTTCTATAAATTCTTCTTCTGTTTCAAAACAATAACCACAAGTATCTAATTCACTTCCCCTTAATCCTTTTGTCATTATACAGATTTTACAAGCTTTCATCTTCCTTTTTCCTTGTATTTTATTTCATTTAATTTAATCCAAAGATAAAAAAGAAAAGCAATTAATCCTAAGACTATTATCCCTGCTCCAATGTATCCAATCCATTTTAAGATTATAGGAAAATATTGTCTTACTTGAATTTCTCTTATAAAGATATAAATATAAGAGATTAAAGAAAATCCTAATAAAGTCTCAAAGATACATTCCACTTTTCTCTTAATAGTATGCTTAAATAAATTCTTCTTCTTTACTTTCTCCTTATCCATTAACCAAAACAAGATTTCTGAGATAAATATAATCGCTAAAATCAAAATTAATATAGGATAAAACCCAATTAAAAAAGGATATGCTTCTGGAAAATTGACTAAAATCACTACAAGACCCCCTAC
>JAEOTJ010000393.1 GCA_016839905.1 Promethearchaeota archaeon
ATTATAGAAATACCTATCGGAAAGAATTGCTTAATGATGTGAAGGTTTCTCTTACTTCTGCCAATGCAATCTCTGCTGATGACGGATGTATAGTCCTGCTGGAGAATGAAGGTAATATCAGTTTAATTACAAGAGCCACCGAGAAACACATATGTGTTGTAGGAATTACTAAAATTGTCCCTAATATCTTTGATGCCGTGCTTGTTACAAAAATAATAGAAAGAACTAATACAGCAGAATTGGCCTACATTAGCTTGATATATGGGCCCTCAGGGACTTCTGACATTAGAGGATTGGGTGTTCAAGGAATGTATGGCGCCAAGGAGGTTGTTGTCATTTTTGTCGATGATTGGCGCACCAAAGCAGCAAAAGAAAATCTTTTTTATAAGGATTTTTTAAGATGCATTAGTTGCAAGACGTGTAGCTTTGTTTGTCCAGCTTCCCGAGCTTTTGGTAATACATACGCATCCAAATATGGCTTAGGCGGAATTTCTATAATCCGAGAATACATTCACAATGGAATTGAAGCTGCAGTTAAAGATGGGTTGTTTCTCTGTACTGGATGTGAGAACTGCTATCATTGGTGTCCCGCTAGCGTCAATATCGCGAATATTTTGAAAGACTTCAAAAAGGAAGCAACTAAAAAGGGACTGTGTCCACCCAATATAAAAAATTATCAGAATAAAATATCAGAAAAGAAAAATCCTTTCAAGTAAAGTTTTTTTTTTATCTAATGCTTCTTTAACTATATAAAAAGACTGATTTTTAAATGTAAATCTTTAAATCAAAAAACAGTATAATTAATTTCTTATATAATGTAAAAATGATTATATATATTGAAAAAAAAATCACTAAACTCCTATATTGATGTTTTTTTTAAAAGATTTTAAATTATTTAAAGGAATTTAATTTTGTAAAAATTTTTTAAAACATTATGAGTGATGAAAAATGCGATTTATATGTAAAAAAATTAGATTTAATCAATTATTTATGATAGTTGGATTATTTTTTTGTTTTTTTTTGGCTTTAAATTACCAAAATCCCTTGGTATCACAGAAAGATAAAAAATCATTTAATGAGAAGTCAATAACTATAATTAAAGAGATGCCTGAATTATCTGCTGAGATGGTGTGGTTAGGTGATGGAAATATGATCTCCGATACCTTAGGTACTAAAGCAGATGCCCAGATCTGTAGTGATGGTCAAGGAGGGGCCATTATTACTTGGAGTGATGAAAGAATGGGCTCATCAGAAGATGACATCTATGCTCAAAGGATTTTATCCAATGGTACTGTATTGTGGACTGCTGATGGTGTTCCGATTTGTACAAAATCAGGACCACAATATCAACCTCAACTTTGTAGCGATGGTCAAGGAGGTGCAATTATAACTTGGTATGATGATGGAGGTAGCGATGCAGATATTTATGCTCAACGAATTAAATCTAATGGAATTCCAGATTGGACAGCTAATGGTACTACTGTCTGTACTGCCTCTGATGACCAAGACTTACCTCAAATCTGCAGTGATGGTCAAGGAGGCGCAATAATTACGTGGCAGGACAATAGGAGTGGATCTGATGAGATCTATGCTCAACGTATTAAATCTAATGGAGATCCAGTATGGAATATTGATGGTGTGGAAATTTGTGGTTATAATTATATTTATGAACCTCAACTTTGTAGTGATGGTCAGGGAGGTGCAATTATTACTTGGAAAGATAAACGAACGCCTTATGAAATCTTTGCTCAACGAATTAGATCTAATGGAACAATAGATTGGTCGTTTGATGGCGTGGCTATTTGTACTTCAATGGGTTTTCAATTAAATCCCCAAATTTGTAGTGATGGTCAGGGAGGTGCAATAATTAGTTGGAAGGATCAAAGAGATGACTCTGGAGACATTTACACTCAACGTGTTGATTCTAAGGGAACGACATTATGGACATATGATGGTGTAGCAATCAGTACTGAATCAGGTAATCAATATGGCCCTCAACTCTGTAGTGATGGTCAAGGAGGTGCAATTATTACCTGGATGGTAGGAGGAGCTGATGATATCTATGCTCAACGAATAAACTCTGTTGGGACTGTTCAATGGATGGATAATGGTACAGTTATTTGTAATGATCCTACTAGCCAATTTTCTCCTCAAATCTGTAGTGATGGTCAAGGTGGTGCAATTATAGTATGGGAGGATTCTAGGAACACTAATTATGACATCTATGCTCAACGGTTAAATTCTGATGGAACGGTATATTGGACGGATAATGGTACTGCTATTAGTTCTGCGTTTAATAATCAAGCTTCACCTCAACTTTGTAGCGATGGTCAAGGAGGTGCAATTATAGTATGGGAAGATTATAGAAACAGTAATTATGATATCTATGCTAAACGGATTGATTCAGATAGTGAAATCCCAGATATAGATGAGCAATGGGATGATAATGGTAAAGCAATATGCACGATCATTAATGAACAAAAGGAAACTCAAATCTGTAGTGATGGAGCCGGAGGGGCTATAATTACTTGGCAAGACAGTAGAGGGACAAGCGATATCTATGCTCAAAGGATTTTATCAAATGGAACTATATTTTGGACGGTTGATGGCGAAATAATAAGTACTGCGAGTAATAACCAGCAAGCACCTCAAATTTGTAGTGACGGAGCCGGAGGTGCCATTATTACTTGGCATGATAATAGAGATAATAGTCAAACGGGATATGATATCTATGCTCAACGGATTGATCCTGAGGGAACTGTATTATGGACAGCTAATGGCGTCTCAATATGCACCGCAATTTTCGCCCAGGGTGAACCTCAAATTTGTACCGATGGAGCTGGAGGGGCTATAATTACATGGCAAAGTGCCAATGCAGCAGGTTGGAATGATATCTACGCTCAACGGATTAATTCCTCTGGAGATTTCCAATGGATGGATAACGGTACAAAAATTTGCACTTATAATAATCATCAAAGCCTCCCTCAAATCTGTAGTGATGGAGCTGGAGGAGCAATCATTACTTGGGATGATTTTAGGCCTGGAGCTAATAGTGATAATTACGCTCAACGAATTAATTCCCAAGGAAATACACTATGGATGGATAATGGCACAATTATAAGCCAAGAATCTGGAAATCAACAATATTGTCAAATCGTTAGTGATGGAATTGGAGGTGCAATTATTACTTGGCAAGATTGGAGGGGATCTGATCAAGATATCTATGCTCAACGGATATTATCGAATGGAACTGTAGTATGGACGAATAACGGAGTGACAATATGCACTGCATCATTAACCCAGCAAACACCTCAAATTTGTAGCGATGGGATCGGAGGTGCAATTATTTCATGGGATGATCAGAGATCTGGTACCTCCGCGGTCTATGCACAACGGGTTGATTCTGATGGAACTTATCAATGGACTGCTGATGGTGGAGCAATATTTAATATGACTGAAGGGGCAGCATATTCTCAACTCTGTACTGATGGAGTTGGCGGTGCAATTATTACTTGTACTGTTTTGGGTTCTGACTACAAGATCCACGCTCAAAAGATTAACTACGCAGGAGGAATTCAATGGATGACTAATGGAGAAATTGTCAGTACTGCATCTAATTATCGATGGTACTCTCAGATCTGCAGTGATGGAGCAGGGGGAGCTATTATTGCATGGGAAGATCAAAGAAGTGATGATGGAGACATCTACTCACAGAAAATAATCGATCCTATCACAGATACAGGAGACAATACAGATAATGGAGACAGTACGGATGATGGCGGTGACGCAGAAGATGGGCTTGAAGGAGATTTCCTTACCATTCTAATTATTGCAGTTGTTGGGATAATTGGGGGTGTAGCAGCTGGAGCATTTGTGTTAAAGAAAAAATCTTCACAGAAAGCTGGACGAGTTATTACTGAAAAAAAAGAAGCAGTAAAAGACATAAAAGAAAAAGTAGTATCAAAAAAAGAAGAACTTAAGGATCAAAAAAAAGAACTAGCAAGGATAAAGCGGGAAACCATAGCAGCACAGAAAGAGGAACAAATACTTGCTAAAAGAACGCTTGAATTAGAGTTAAAGAAAGAAAAAACGGGTAAAATAGGCCAAATATTAGATTTCATGCTAAACTTGGGGAAAGAACTCACGAAAGGTGACCTAGTAACAGGCCTACATCTTTCGCTTGACGAGGCCGATAATTACCTTAAATTATTAGATGCTTCAGTTGGTTATAAAAAATCTGAAAAAGGTGAAGTAAAATTAAAAGCGGAAGAGGCATTAAAACAATTCTCAAATCCTACTTTACACGATTTAGTCGTCAAGATGGGCTTGGATTTTGACACAGCAAAGAAAGTGGGAAAATATTTAACGGATAAAGGCTTTATTAGTGGCTTTACTAGAGTCCCAACAGAAACAATCCCAGTTACTCCAATTAAAAAACCAAAGAAAAGGGTTTCTACAACACCGGTCTCAGATAAAACTTCTGGATTTGACTTGGAGATTAAGAGAGGCGGCGATTGGGCGATCGAAGGTAATCAGAGCGTTTTCAAGTACAAGGTAAAAGTAAAAAACAATGCGAAATATGTCATTACGAACATTCAAATTGTTCTTACTACTATTCCAAGTGCCTTAGAAGCAGAGTCTGACAGGCATAAAATTGACCTTTTAAAACCAAATTCTTACCAAAGCCCCACATTCAAGTTAATCGCTAAAGAAAGTTGCGTTGGAGACACGATTGAAGGGGCGGTAATGTATTTAGATCCTTCAGGTAATCAACAATCCATTACGATTCAACCTTTTGAAATTAAATACGTGTGTAACTTGCTCTCTCCTAAACAAATATCAGAGGAGGAATACATTAAAAACATAACCTCAATGGAAGCAAAAGAGATCACTCTTGATTGCAATTTAGCACCCGAAGAATTGGAAAACGAGCTCGCGTCAATCTTGGAGAGTAATAACTTTTTCTTGCTTGATAAGACTCCTGAACCTGCGGGATCTGATTTTAGAGAATTAAAAGGATACGCGGAGGGAAAGTATGACCACGAGGACGTTGGCTTATCAGTGAATATGAAACAAGTGGACGGTCAAACGACTAGCTTGGTCATCAAGGCAATGAGCGATCGGGAGGAGAAGCTAATCGATCTACTCAAGGACATAAATACGAAGTGCGACGATTTAAAGAGTACAAATGAGTTAATATTAGAATATTCCCAGAGAATTGAACTCGTAATGGATCAAATGGACAACCTTGAAGACTTTTTAATCAAGAATCTCGGTAGCAATTTTGAAAAAATCAAGCACGTGTGGTCCAAATATAAAGCTGGGGAGGCCGGAAAGCGCGACTTGATCGCGGAAGGCGCCAAGATGATCGGCAAGAGATTCATAAAATTATTTCTTGGATGATTGAAATAAATCTTTTTTTTTTTAATTATTTCTTAAATAAATCCTTAAATTGTTTTCTTAACAATTATTTAATATTAAGAAATTAAAAATTTTTAAATGTGAAATATGATGAAAAAGAAGCTAATATATTTAACTATGGGATTATTATTTTTTATTTCAATTGGTACATTTCTTAATATTTTTTTTCCAATAATGACAGGTGGAAAGTCATCTATAAATGAAAATGACATAAATAATAAAACAATCTTAAAGCAACCCAAAATTAGTTCGGGATATTGGAATAATTTTAGCTATATTATGATTTATAATAATTGGTCAACCGCAGCAAATTACGATTGGTGTAAAGGGGATGGTTCTTGGGGGAATCCCTATATTATTGAAAATATGACGATAAATGTACAAAATAGAACTTCTTACGGGCTTTATATTATAGATTCTAAAAATTATTATTTTATCATTAGAAATATAACGGTTTATAATACATCTAGTGATTTTTGTAATAATGCTGGTATTACTTTATCAGGTACTAATAATGGAACTTTAGAAGGTAATAATTGTTCTTTAAATATTGATGTATCTGGTATTACTATCAGTAATTGTGAAAATATTACTCTTGTTAATAATGTAATTAGTAATAATTCATGCGGAATAAGGTTCCTTGGAAATAATAAAAAAATTGATTTCTTTTATAATGATATTGTTTGGAATGATGATATGGGAATACAATGGATATTAGAAGAATCATCCTTTTTTCATAATAACATCTCTTATAATGGGAATCGTGGAATAAATATGTTTTCCAATAATAATTATACAGTTATCTATAATAATACGTTTAGAAAAAATGGAGGTGCTGGTATTAGTGGAAATGTAAATAATACTGATATTGTAGAAAATAAATTTATAGAAAATGGAGATGGTCTTAAATTCGATACAGGTAATAATGCAAACATTACTAATAATATATTTGAATTTAATACATACCAAGGGCTTTTCATCTTAGAATCTGACAATATCATAATTCAGCATAATCGAATACATAATAACACTCAAAATGGAATTAAAATTGATAGTGATTGTAATAACACTATAATTTATAATAATACTATAAAATTTAATGATGAAAAGGGCATTACGGTGGCAAACTGTATTAATACTACTATATATAATAATACTGTGTTAGAAAACAAACAAGATGGTATTTATGCTCCAAATAGCGCTAATGTCAATATCACTAAAAATTATATTAATAATAATACATATAAGGGCATTGTTTTTGATAATACAAACAAATCTTATATTATTGAGAATGATATAAACAATAATGAAGAGGAGGGTATTAAAATTGCATCATCTAGTAATAATAATTGGATTTTTGGAAATATTATTGAGAGAGATCTTACAGGAATTTTTTGTATTGATGTTTTTAATATCTCCATTTTAAATAATACAATCTATAATAATACAAATGGTCTTGCAATTTCAAATAGCCTTTACATTAAAATAATAAATAATACTATTAAAAAGAATGTTCAATATGGAATAAATATAGGCTCTACAAATTATTCGTTAATCACAGAAAATAATGCTTCAAATAATGAAGGTCCTGGTTTAGATATATCTTATAGTCATCATAATAATATTACGCTAAATATTTTCGCTCATAATGAAGATAAAGTTATTATAGGATTTAGTCATAACCTTTCTTTTATAAATAATAATATGACTTATAGTTCATCCTCTGGTATATCCATAGATAGGTGCCTTAATTTAACCTTTATTAATAATACAATTGAAAATAATCAAGGCTCGGGATTATACATTAGACATTTAAATTATTCAATCTTCAAGGAAAATGATATCAACAGTAATAGTGGAGTAGGAATTGATTTTAACCTGAATTGTCATATGAATAATATTACAGGAAATACAATAAATAATAATCAAGGATATGGAATTCATTTAATTGATAGTTCTAATAATAATATTGATTTTAACACGTTAAAGAATAATAGTAAAGGAATTCAAGAATCTGGAACTAGTATAAATAATATACATGATAATATCATTCAAGACCGTCCTTCTGGTAATGGTGGCGAAGATAACAATGACAATGGTGATAGTGATGGAAGTCCAGAGATTAATATAAGTTCCATTATTATCAGTATAATTGTCATATTTGGTGTTATTATAGGAATTGTTGCTGTGTATGGAGTTAAAAAGAAGAAAGTTCCAATAAAGAGAGAATCAAAACCACGTGAAATAGAGAAGAAAGTAGTTAAAATAGATACTGAATCCCCTAAAAATTACGAGAAATTTAAATTGAAAGCAGAAAAATTAAAAAATCAAGCCTCCTCTGCCAATACTGAAGGAAATTTTAAAAAAGCTCTGAGTCTCTGGGACGGTGCGATAAAGATGTTTAAAACTGTCTTAAAACAAGCAAAATTATTTGATATAGATCTCGTGCCAGAAATAGAATCAGAAATAATAAATTTAAGATCTGAAAATAAAAAGGTAAAATCAGCATTAAAAGCAAAAAGATTAAAAGAAAAAGAAGCCCAAATGTTAGTTAAAAAAGAGAGAAGAGAAGAAGAAGGGCAAGTGAAGAAAGAAAGAAAAGAGCGAGAAGGAAATGAACAAAGAGAAAGAAAAGAAAGCGAAACGCGAGAATTACGGGAAAGGAAGGAAAAAGAAGCTATAGAAAGAGAGAAAACTCTTACTCAAGAGAAAAATAAACTTGAAGGAACAATCAATGAAATAAAGGGCTTAATCGATGGAAAAGACTTTTCTAAAGCAAAAGAGATCTCAAAAAAAGTAATTAGCCGAGCAAAAACATTAAAATTCACCGACACGTTGGCAGATGCAAAAGAGTTGTTAGATTTAGCGAAAGCACGAGAATTAACTTCAAAAGTTAATGAATTATTAAAGTTTGAACATAATACTCAAAAATCTCTGGCAATTCATGATGTGGTGAGAGAATTAAAGTATTCTTTAGATGAGGCGGAAAAATATATTGGTTTAATTAATGCTTCGGTAAGTTATAAAAAATCTAAAAAAGTAGAATTAAAATCTGAAGCAGAAAAAATCATAAAACAGCTAACAAATCCTAATTTATACGACCTTATCAATGAGTTAGGCTATGATTTCCATGCTGCAAAACAGATTGGGAAATATTTAGTTGATGAAGGTATAATGGCCACATTTCCAAATGTTCCTGTTAAAAAAGCAGAAGAAATGCCTTTAATTCCAGAGATCGGTAAAGAATTGAAAGTTGCTAGAGGTGGTGATTGGAAAATCGAAGCGGATCAGAGTGTTTTTCATTATAAAGTAAAAGTTGAAAACAAGTCAAAATTAGTTATTACAAACATCCAAATCTTGCTTACTTCGATTCCAAGAAGTTTAGATATGACAACAGATAGATATCAAATTAATTCCTTAAGACCTAATTCTTACGAAAGTCCTACATTTAAATTAATTGCTAAAGAGAGTTGTGTTGGAGACATCATTGAAGGCCTGGTTTCCTACGTGGATCCTACAGGAAATCAACAAACGGTTACAATTGAGCCTTTTGAAATCTTATATGTCTGTAATTTATTAGTTCCTAAACAAGTCTCCGAAGAAGAATTTACAAAAAATACGGCTTCAATGGATGAAAAAGAAATAACCATTGAGAGTGATTTAGCACCCGAAGAATTGGAAAATGAGCTCGCATCAATCTTGGAGAGTAATAACTTTTTCTTGCTTGATAAGAGTCCTGAACCTACTGGATCTGATTTTAGAGAATTGAAAGGATATGCTGAGGGAAAATACGACCATGAAGACGTTGGATTATCCGTGAATATGAAGCAAATGGATGATCAAACGACTAACTTAGTCATCAAGGCAATGAGCGATCGCGAGGAGAAGTTAATCGATCTCTTAAGGGATATAAACTCAAAATGTGACGATTTAAAATGTTCAAACGAGTTGATATTAGAATATTCCCAGAGAATCGAACTTGTTATGGATCAAATTGAAAACCTTGAAGAATATTTAATGAAACATCTTGGCAGCAATTTTGAAAAAATCAAGGATTTTTGGGAAAAATATAAAGTTGGGGAAATAGGAAAGCGTGAATTGATCACTGAAGGCGCTAAGATAATTGGTAAAAAATTCATAAAAATATTTATTGGAAAATTTAAATAATCCCTTTTTTTATTTTTAAGTTATAGATCGAGAGTTTCTAATTATTATGGGTTAGTATTCCTTCAAGTAAGGCTTTTGCGTGAATTACAACCCTCACGGGCACTTGATATGTATTTAAAGCGATAGTAGCTGAATTAATATCCTCAATATTCTCACCAAAAATTGTGCTAAAATCCTCAATATAATTGTTTCTCAGAAGCTCTCGTTCTTCGATATCCTCCCAACTTTCATCCTCTCCACTTACATCAAAACCAAAGACCGGAAGATCTTGTTGTTCCTGAAGAACAAAATAGTAATTATCCTGTCCTCCAGAAAAATCAAGATCATCCTTAGTAATCGGAAATCCAATGACTAATATATCGGGACCTAAATTTGCACGAAATATGGGTTGAATTAATACATTAGAAACATCATCATAATCATCGCTAAAATCCTCAGGCTTAGTAATTAATTGTCTTTTTATGGCATAAATAATAATGTCCGGATATCTGCGTATTACATCCCCCTTAATCACTAACACGATATTGGCTGATGTTGTTTCTACTCCTTGAGGTGCATTGTTCACTAAATTTTCGCCTAATTTTTTACTCCATGTGTGAATCTCATCAATATCTCTAGGAGGAGCTTCATTTCCATCATCATCTTCCTCTAATCGAACGGGATCCCAAAAGTGAGAAAAAACGGTACCTCGACGATCAGTAGGAAATTCTCTCCACACTAATTCACGATTCATCTCGTGATTAAGCCCAACCATATAAGCTTCGATGAACCGTCTGTTTTCTTCCAATAAAAATACAGTATTTTTTTCAATATCTCCTATTCCCGGTAAAACATAGTCCAGAGATATTCTTCTTAGTGGGATATACATGCTATCATCGATCTTGGGAGCTGCCATTATTGATTCAAAGTTTTTTGGAATACTTCTTCCATCCCCAAAAAGGATTACATTAGACAGTTTATTTTTTAATACTCTTTTAAGACCTTTTTCATTGAATAATGGCAAAACCTCGTCGTTAATATCAATAGGATCTGCTGGAATAACCTCCGCTTTTGGCATGAGAACAGGATTCTTAGAAACTGAAGGCAGATTAATTTTAAGACGGGATTTCATTTGATTGTAAAACCCTTCACTCTCTATTTCATCTTTAGTTTGAATGGGTACTCTTCCTTCAAGGGCAATTTTTGGGATTGGTGTATCCTTAATGTCCCATTCTAAAACTAAACCTTTCTTTTTTAAAAAATCATTCATTGAATTATAGTTCTTTTCCTTCCCTAAAGCTGTCTTTTTTTCACCCCAAGTACCCTCATAACATTCTTTAGTGCTAAATAAAAGTTTTAATTCTTCTTTTTTTTGAGATCGTGATGGTGTTTTAGGAGTTAAATTGCTGCTTACTTTAGTCTTGGGTATTTTTGATTTTTTAGAATCAATTTTTTTAAATTCTCTTGTCGGTTTTTGGGTAGGTTCTTTCTTTTCCTCTTTATCCTTTCTCTTTCTTTCTTTTTCAAATCTACTCAATTTTCTTCACCTTTTACTTTTTTATCATTCGCTTAGAAGTTCTACTTGTTGACCTTCTTTTGTCTCGTGATACTCTTGAAGGAGTTGGCGATGGTTTCTTGGTTACTCTTGTTGTTGGTCTTTTAGTTATTGTTTTAAGTGCTGGTTTTTTAGTTATTGTTTTAGGTGCTGGTTTTTGTGTAATTGTTTTAGGAGCGGGTTTTTTTGTAATTGTTTTAGGAGCAGGTTTTTTTGTAATCGTTCTTGGAGCAGGTTTTTTAGTAATTGTTGTTCGCGCTGGTCTTTTAGTAATTGTTGTTCGCACAGGTCTTTTAGTAATTGTTGTTCGCGCTGGTCTTTTTGTTATTGGTTCAGAAGGTCTTTCAGTGATTGTGGGCTTTTTAGTTACTGGTTTAGAAGGTTTTTTAGTGATTGTGGGCTCTTTGATTATTAGTTTAGGAGGTTTTTTTATTTTTGCAGGTCTGACTTTTTCATAGACTTCAATATAAAACTTTACATCTTCCGCATTGTCTGTATCCAGAGAAAAGCTGAACTTTCCATCCTTATCAGTTGTTATTACCTTTGGTATTGTTGGGATTTCTTTAGAGGAGGTTCTTTCTTTACCACTTTGGAAACCCATATCCTTTCCTATTAATCCGTATTTTTCTTTCTTTCTTGATTTATCTAGTTTTGGTCTTGAGGATATAATAGGAGCTTTGGATATTTTTGTAGGAGTTTTTGTTGATGCTTTAGTTATTCTTGTTGGGGTTTTTGTTGATGCTTTAGTTATTTTCGTAGGAATTTTTGTTGGAGTCACTGTTGGAGTTTTTGTTATTTTCGTAGGAGTTTTTGATGGAGTCACCGTTGGAGTTTTTATTATTTCTTTTTCATTTTTTTCATCTTGTCTTTCTATTTCTTTTTTCTTACTTACTTCAAATTTTTTCAAATTCAATTCACCTCTTTATTTCTTTACTACTCCTTTTCGCTTTGATATACTACTTTTACTATTTTCTTTATCAGATTTTGCTTGTTTTGGAGATTCAGTTTCAGAGTCTTTTGAAGTTAATGTCGTTTTTGATGTTTTATTAACCTTAAAGTCTTGTAGAGTTGTTACTTTAGATGTTTTTGTAATTTTGGACTCTTTTAGAGTTGTTGTTTTTGATTTTTTTGATGTTTTTGGCCCTTTTTTTTTTTTAAATTTTGTATTCAGAAGGGATGGTCTGCCTTCTGAAATCTTATTTTCATACTCTTCTAAAGGATAAACTTTAATTACTAAATCTTTTATACCTTGACCTTTAGAATTTGTAATACGACCTTTAATTCTTTTTTTGTCCTGGTTCATTCGGACAATTGATTTTTCATTATTAAGTGCTTCCTTCCATGGTGTCAATAATTTAGCGGGATTGTGAATTATCTTTGATCCAACCTTTTTAGATGCAATTTTCTTTAGAGTACCTGAAAATATACCTGGCGAAATTCCGGAATTTTTCAAAGCTTGTTTAATATTTATATTCCCCTCAGATTTATTAACACTAAAATGCGAATGAAATGGTGCTGATATGAATGCAAATTGTTCTTGAGATAACTTTCCTGTAGAAGGATCCAGGTGCTTCTTAAATATTCTATTGCTTACTCCTAATCCTGCTTTAGTTAAACGAATTCTCTGGTTGGCCTTGTTTAGATCCCCTACTTGCGACCAACATTCCTCCATATAATCATCTTGTTGATTTTGAACCGCTGTCGTACCAAAAGAGGCAGCAAGCCGGTATCTTAAATCTAGATTTAGTTCATGAATCCATGGAATCCTTACTGGCCAAATTTTTTCATCTGTAATTTCGGTCACCTGTCGGTAGTACCTTCCATAGACAGGATAAGTTACGAGAGGATCTTCTTCGCCATCCTTAACAACAATATCATCAAGAACTTGCTGTGTGGAAATTTTATTAATACTTAAGCTATCATTTAAATATTCTATTAATTGATCGATTTTTGGATATTTGAGTTTTTTGAAACCATCTAAATAGGATTTACGAGCAGATCCTTCGCAAAACTCAAGAGTAGCGAGTGCCCCCTCCCTCTTGAAGTAATGATCTTTCAATATTCCCTTTTCATCCTTTTCTGAAGATGCCACGACCGTACTTCCAACTCTTTCCATGTTCTCTGGACCGGGTTTTAATTTTCTTATTAGCTCCTCAAAGTCTCCCTTTTCTGCCGTCATAAAAGACCAACGGTAATAAATTGGGAGCGATACAGGATCATCACTTGTTTCATCCCAAGCCATTGTTTTAATACCCATTGCATCAACATCTTCACTTGATAAATAATATGGTATGAGTGATTTTTCAAATGTTGGAACCAAAAAAGCGTGATAATGAGTTTCTGGTTCTAAATATCTAAAACAGAATAATCGGGAACAATGACCTGCAGGATAATTATCAAGAAATATCTCAAGATCCGATTTTTCATCCTTTTTTTCTTCTAATGTTCCAGTAAATCCATTAAGTTGGATGTGCGCAGTTGCCCATGACGATTCAAGGTCAGGGAGATTACTTTGTATTACAGTTAAGACTTCTCTACCCTCTTTTCCAGTTCTATCAATATTAATTATTTCTTCAGTTTTAAGTACAACAAGACAGAGCCAAGGAAATAGCTGATTTGATCCATAATCATCATCAGTATTCTCTTTTTTTGAATAACGCCATGGAAAATCCGGATCGACAAATTCAATATAAGGAAAATAATTCGTTTCAGCATCATTAGCTCCTTCTATAGGATAAACTCTCGCTATCATGGTCTTATTAATCCCGACAACATGTTCTGGACCACGGAGAGGCATTTTTTCAAAATCCAAGGTTTCTAAAACGCCTTCTCTTCCCTTTATATCAAGTGATAATGTTAAATCATCTTTAAAACCTAAAACGTAAAAAGGAAGAAATGTTAAATTAAATTCTGAATCATCAGACATTTTAATCTTCCTCCTCTACTATGTTTTCTACATAAGCCACATTCATTACTTCAAGGGTAGAATTATTCAATCTATTTGCATGATCAGAGGCTTGAAAATATGTCATGTTAGAGCAAGGTTTATCATCATCTCTAACTCTTGAAAAGGCACCATTCTCCGACTGTGATGTAGCAACCGCATACATTGGCTCCTCAACCTTAATATAATTTGGATTTGTTTTATCCACAATTTTTTGATGTGGATTATGATACTTTCTTGAACCCAAGGTTGTCCAACTTCTCTTTATCCTATCATTTATTGGAAGATCTGCAAGAGCAACCCTACCTACCGAAATAAATTCTGCATTTTGTAGATCACTCTCGTGTGTTATTAGAATAGTTTCATATTCTATAGTTTTTACGGTCATAACACTTGGATTTTTTCCTGTCCCTCCAATTCTTATTCCTGATCTATAAGATTCAAAAGCAGGAGCCGATATTTTTTCATTATCGCTCATTCTTTTAAATTCTGCGGGAGCAAATTTTGATTTTGGAGCGGGTGTCACTTCCTTTACTCCATTTTGACCATTAAAATTAGGAGAACCAAGTAATAATAGCTTTTCATTAGCAGGTGGTGCACCTCCTCCAAATTTTTGCATTTCCAGACCAATTGGTACGGCATTCTGAGTGAAAATTACATTACCTATGGGAGAAAGAAAGTCTTCGGCCTCTTCAGTTAGATTTACACCTTCATTAGCCCATTCAGGTAAAATATATATAGGGCTAGTATTTCCCAAAACCTCCACTAACCTATCTAAAGAAGAAACAGTTTCTAAATCTTCTGGAAATTTGTCTCCAAATTCCTTATCAAATTTGACACGTATTTTAATAAATAAAATTTCAAATATTCCATGTCCCTTAACGTGATAGGGATTTGGACCTTTTAAATTTAGATCAAGGTCAATATTAAGCAAGGTTACAGATCCCAACTTGACAGCGGCATATGCAAAAATGCCGACATCAAACATGAATGGTTTAAATCTAATGAGCGCATCGAATCCCAGTCCAGCTTCCACAGAAAACTTACCCGCTTTAGCATAAACCTCAAGCTTAGCTCCTGTTTGGAAAGTGTTTGTGGTAATTGCCAAATATAAAGAAAAGCAAATTCGTGGATTATCCTTGCCCATGCTAATACTCAATCTTTTTAATTCAGGATATCCTGGAGGAGGATCGAATCGAGGATGAAAACCTCCAATAGAGAGGAGAAAATCAGGATCATCACCCCAGTTTGATTGGAGTGCCATATCTCCACATATCGTAAACTTCTGTAAAATACTTGAATTGAATAAACTTGCACGAATGAATAATGATTTATCACCAAAATCAATAACGCCTAGTACATCCAAGTTTAATTCAATAACCGGCTTGTCGTCTGTTGGTAAAGCTGCGTGAGCAAGACCAATTAATGCTACTAAACCATCACCTCCAAATTCTATGAAAATACCAAGATCGAAATCTACTAATCTCTTTACTCCTCCCCAGAATAATCTAACCATTGGTCCAAAAACAAAATACCCTTTTTCTGGAGGAAATATGTTGCTTATCGTACTTATAATCGCAGTAGCATTTTTTATAGGGTCTTCAGGAAATAAAACATGTTCCAAAGTATGTGCCTTTTGAGCTTCGATCAAAGCATCTTTATTCATCCTGCGGTTGATTCCAACTATACCCCCTACACCTCTAAGTGCAAATCCATACCCCAATTGAATTGGCGTGCCGAATTCAGCCATGAGCGAAAGAAGTAATGAAAATCCGGATTTATTATCCGGAAGTTTAGTACACAATAAGGCAATGGCTGTAATAGAAAAAGTATTTTTAACAGAAAGATTAAGAATTCCCGCATAATTTGGCGGATCTATGCTGAGATAACCACCTCCTTTAACACCCCCGACATCAAGTGATAAGCCGATACCAGTTGGTGGTTTAAATCCAAATGAAACATCTGATATTCCTTGACTATCAAATTCTAAATTCGTTTTTAATCCTATTTTTTCAATAACTCCTGCAAAAGGTCCAACATCTAAACCTCCTGTAACAGCAGTAATGAGTGTGATCATTGGTCCATCAAAATCAAGATCTAAATTTAAATCAATGCTATTTATAAATATTGGACCTATACTCTTATTAATGTTAAAAGTATACTCGAATCCTACTCCCCCGTCAATATAAAAACCTTTTTTACTTGAATAGGTCGGGGTAATTGGAATGGTGACAACAATCGGGTTTTTTGGTAAAACCTTTTGAATGAAACCATCTCCATCTCCTGATTGAATAACTATACGAGCATCCTCAATAGGGAACGCAAGTATAAATTCTAATTCATTATTATGAAAACTTAACTGTAATTTTACACCCAATGTTCCAATCTCGAATCTTGTTCCATTTTTATCTCCTATAATGAAAAGTGGTTTTTGATTGGGTTTTTCTCGCTTAAGTAATGCACTTATATCGAATTCTCCGGAACTAGTCTCTTCTGATATTGATGATAGATCTTGGATACTTAATGAATTAGGTCTAATAACTAATGCATAAGGATTTAAACTACCATTTACTTCAAAATACAAATTCCATAGGTCCTTTATTATTGGAAATGTTTTTGTAATAGTACCTGATCCTGACGGAATTATTGCTAATCCCGCGTCGTTTCCAGGAATTTGCGATGTAATTAAGGGTAATACTTTTGCTTCAAGTTTTAAATCTTTTCCTCCCTCTTTATATGTCAATAGGGGAATATTAAGCAATTCTGCTTGACGGTTACATTTAACATTTACTAAATTATTTTCTGAATCAGATTGTTCAATAGAAATAAAAGAAGGCTCATAAGCACTATCTCTACCTATAGTACCATATATTGCTTCAAATAGGTTTTTAAGATTATTCAGAAAGAGTTGGTAATTGAAACCTCCATAAGGATTATCTGTATCACTTTGTTGGTCAGATTCCCAACCATATATTTCCTTAAATTTCACTTGGAAATCAAAAGAATTAGAAAGTAATTTAAATATTTCGGTATAAATTGGTTCTCCTTCTTCTATAATACCTAGAGTAATGAATAATTTTTCAATTATACTCAATATACCATTTTCTCCCATAAATTCTCACTTTTTTCTTTTTTTATTTTATTCTGTTGATTTTAAATAATCAAAACGCAAACCACTCGACTTGCGCTTCATATCTTGACTCTTTTTACGGCCACACCATAAATAGAAGTCGCCATTTGTATCACGGGCGAGTTGCCAAACCCTTTTTAGAAAAATCCCCGTTCTGGGCACTTCTTCCTCAAAAATATATTTTGATTCACCAAGAAATACTCCTTTATACTGTGTTATATCTGGCGAATCTACTTTAGTTCTGCCGCGTCTTAATATAATTTGTCCCTTTTTTAAGATATCTGATTTTACGATTTGTCTTGGAACATAAGGAATCCAATAGGGAGGGACATAGGACATTAATTCATATTTTGCTAGGGGACCAACAAAATCTAGGCCAAATTTGTCCTCTTCAGTAATTTCATCTTCTTTAACTAATTTTTCATTTTTTTTATCCCAATAATAAACGAGTATTTCCTTTTCCTCTCCCTCTTCTAACATCTTCTGTTTTTTCTCGAGTTCTTCATCATGTCTGTCAATAATATCTCCCTCAGCATTTTCATATTTATGTTCAACACCCCATACGAGGTTAGCGAGTTCATCCCTTAATAAACTAACTTCTTCAATTGGAGTACTTTCAAGACCTCCGTCATCTAAATTATTAGGAATGTAAAATAAGGAACCATCTGAAATATGGTCATTGCTACTTCCATCTTGTACCTTAGAGAGTGTAAAGATTTCCCAGCCTTTTCTTTCTTTTGTAGCATCTACAACAGGTTTTACATCAGTAACTATGCCAAAACTATCCATAACATTGAAGCGTGTTATTTTACGTAAGTTCCCTATATCATAGTTTATCGGGATATAAAACCAGTCATTTGAGTATAATAGCGCAAATTCCATTAATATCATAGTTAAGTAATTTAAATATGGACGTTTAATATTTCCCACATCAATTAAATGATCTTCAAAAGTCCACCATCTAGAGTTCGGCATGCCTTTATATCTGAGATTTTTTGGAAAAATTGAAATATCTTCCTCTGGGCCCGATATGTTTACATTATTTGATAATTTAAAGTCATACCAATCAAGTTGATTACCATTATACTCTTCAGCAATTAATTCTGTTTTTCCATTCTTGATCTTAAAATTATATTCCAAACACTGTGGATTCCATCCTTCTACTTTTACTTCATTTTTTTCTTCACTAATATTTTCTCTTTCAGCCATCATTTCAAGAGGTGCGTTGATATCGAATTGGGTTTCAGAACTACCACGCACTATTTTATTCAATGGTAGTTTACTGACGCTAATTTCAGTTCTTACGGGGCGTCCTCCATTTTGGGCTTTAAATTCGCCCATTTGCCATTGCCTACCAAGGAACCAACAGGGGTCTTTAATACGAGCTTGAATTCCTTCTTCTATAGAATGTGTTTTATTTTTTGGTTCCAATCTTGTTAATTTTCTTAATTGTTGGATGGCTTTAGCACTACTAAATTTAATTAACTTTGGCATTATTTTTTCCTCTTTATTCTGAATTTGAATTATTTGAAGAGATATTAAGATTAGTTCTTGCAACATTCATTTCATTTTGATTCAAAAGGTTTGCTGTAGTATAGAAATATGAAGAACCTGATAAGAGTGAACAGAGTAGAAGTGGAACATGTGGAAATAAAGCACTATGGTAATCTTTTCCCTTTCCAATATTACTACTATCAAATCTTAATGCTGGAAATAGTTTACCTAATTTTGGACTACTAATTATTTGTTCGCTTCCAACCATGCGTATTTGCATCAATTCAATGGTTTCTAATATAGTTTGCGCTAAGGAGTCTGGGCTTTTGGGTTTCAAGACCTCGAACTTGGAGGGTGCTGCTATAAGAATGGCGTTTGGAGCCTCAGATTGAGGAGCATCATAACTATATGCAATTCCCGTGGTCTCTATCATATTTGGGAAAAATTCAACCCAATCATCAATATAAATATTACATAAACACTTAACAGTTCCAGTTCCCGAGAATGGGGCAATATACAAAAAATCGGTATTATGGTATTCTTCTTCTTCACTTTCTTCTACACTTTCTTCTTCATTATATTCTCGCTCTGATGGTCGTGTGTTTTCATCCTCATAGAATTTATAATAATCGTTATCTTCAAATAAATTCAATGCATCTTTGATTTTACTTCGAACATCTTTATAATTTTCTAATATGCTTTCATCAAATGGACCCTCCATTGCATCAAAATTTATAGTCCAATCCTTAATACCAGATAGTACATAGGGTGTAAAAATCATCAGTTTTTTTCCATCGGTTGCTCCTTGAAAAATTGATATAAGGCGACTTATTATTTGAGTTCCCCTTATCATACGTAATTTTTCATTCCAATCTTCTTTATTCTCATTTAATTCGAGTTTTAAATTATTTAACCATTCTATTGCGGGATGTTCACTATTATCTCCATAATCCCATCCATTTTTATCATTCCAAGGATCATCTGAACTATCTATGGTATTTGTTAATTCTTTAAATATGTCAATTATATTGTCCCTTTTCTTTATGAGAAATGTTACGAGTCCGTCTAATATATTATTAAGGATTTTTAAACTCTCTGAACAATTTGGAAAAGGAGTCATTGCTTGATAATATCCATATTGGCTGGCTTCTTGTAAGTTATCTTGAAACTCAGATACTTGTTCTACTGGGTAGTCCCCTATATCCAAGTTATTTATGTGAGTAATTAAATTTGTGTATTCAGATTGGTCTGAACCGAGATCAATAATCATATCTATTTTCTCAAGATATTCAATTTCCAGATCATAATCTCCATCTATTTCGACATCCATTTCTTGTAGTATTAATCTTATTTCATCAATTTCTGATGCGATTTCTCTCCAAAGTTGATGTGTATTATTCTCATCGATCTCTGTTTTTAAAAACTCTTCTAAATAATCTAAATTTTCTTTTAAAATTTTCTGAGTCATTATTTGGTTATTGAAAATATCTTGAAAGTAATCAATCAGATAACCCAATCGTTTTAAGAAGACTTCACCCCGCTTTATTAGTATTTCTATTGTCTTAAAGAGATTAATATCTTGAAGATTTTCTTTAGTAAGAATCTTCAGCTCTTTACTCGGTGTTGCTGATACTTCTTGGTTGTATTGAGTATTTTGATGTAATATCTTTCTTAATAAATTAGCTTTCTTAATAAGAATATCATCTAAAGTGATTTCAATTGAAAATTTATTTAGCTTTTCTTGTGGTTTCAAATCCCATGGGTAAGGGCCTAATAAATCAAAGTCAGGATCATCTTCTCCTTCGAGGTCTCTCCATGATTGTAATATAAAATATCTCATTTTTATCTCTAACTCTTTTTCACCACCAATAATTAGATCGATTGCTTTAAATTCGAGTTCATTTAAAGGAATTTGTAATGAAAAGGCAGAACTATCATCCTCTGTTAATGAAATCCTAACATTTACAATAGAGTTAGATAAATCGCCAAGAACGCTCTCACAAAAATGAGTGACAATAGGAGCTGCGATTTTTCTAGGAAATCTTATTATATCTGCATTTTGAATTTGCTCATAATTCCATTCAAAAATTTCATCTATATTAACAGGAGGGTCTACAATTAAGAAGACTTTAGATCCATGTCTATCACCAGTTCGATGTCCTTGAATAAATTCTGGTTTTGGAGGGAGAGTTTCTCCATCAAGAAAATCAAGCCAAGCACCTGTTCTAGTGGTATTACCTCTTAGAAATTGATAAAGGACTTCTGCTACGGCCATATCGGCTGCAGCATCATAGGTTTTACTTACTTCATCTTGAATAGTTTTAAAAGCATTTATTTTTTTAGCTAAAATTCCTTTTTCATAAACTTTTAATAAATCATCATTATCTACGTTAATTTCAGCTTCGAGTAAAGCTTCTCCATTAATTACTGTTTCAACATAAGTTATCTCATCATCCTCATTTAATGTACTGGATTGTAATTTTAGTGGAAAAGCTTTTCTTAATTTATAAATATCGAGTTCTTCCAAATTACTAAGAATCTCGGCATTTTTATGAATGGCCCTTTCAAATTGATATCCCAAAAGCTCCTCGGGAGAATGATTTTGTCTTAGGCCATCAAAATACCACTTTCCTTTTCTTATTTGATCAGATGATAAATTTATCCTAAATTGTCCCGTAGGATCGTCATTTTCACCTAGCATCGAAGCATTTCGGAGAAGCGCAGCTGTAACTGCTTGAGCTTGGGATGGAGCTTGGATATATTCTGAATTCATGGCAGTATTTGATTGAATGCCTCCGGGTTTTTCAAGCCAACCATATACTCCAATAAAAGGTTTTTTCTCTTCTTGTTCAAAATTAAAATATTTAATTAATCGTTCATGAGCAAGGCCCGTTATCCATGCATCAAGACGATAAGATAATAAATCAAGAAATTCCATTAATAAAATTTCAAGGTTATCGGGATGGACACGTTTAAGTATATTAGCTACTTTTAATAGGGATAAATCGGGAACAATTCTCTCTATAAGTTCGGGATGTTCTAAAAGATAATAAATTAATCGCTTTAAAACTGGAGGATTCTGAATGGGACTTTTTTCTATAAAATCATTAAGATTTAATGGAGTATGCATTTCAGATAAATGATGAAGGTAAGCGGTTTCGCTATGAGTATACTCAGGAAGATCCTCTCTTTGTTGATTGATAAAATCCTTTACTAATGGGCAATTTATCCGCATGGGATCATTATCCATATTGAAAATATCATTTGCATCAATCATTCGTACATTTAATCCTTGTGAGACTCTTGTAGTACGTAATATTTCTAATAAATCCTCAAATGAATTGTCTTCATTACCATCTCCTAAAGTTGGTACCTGTATTATGGAAGATCCACTTATCATTTCATGGATATTTTTCTTAAAATCTTTTTTACCTAAAGCAATTGAAAGAAATTCGTCCTTTTCACCAATACAGAATTCTTTAATACAACTTAGAACTTCCGCATTTTCTCCAATAGATTCAACCGGTTCCCAATTCTTTAATGACATTACAGGTAATATTCCATAAGGATTATCTCCGACTTTAATAGCGGGGAAATTACCCCGAGCACGAACATTTTCCAAAAAGAAACTTGAAAATTGTTTCCAATCCGGTAGTGAGTTTTTCAAAATATCGGTCCACGCTCCTTTAAAACCAGATATACATGCATCCCATAATAACATGTTGATAGAGGTTGCTTCATTTTGTTCTCTCAGATCAGAACCCTCTATCTCCCCTAACGTGTTAGGATCAAATTTTAAGACATTTGTTAAGATGTGGGCATCTGAGTAACCAGCCTCCATTTCAGAAATCGACCCATTGTAAGTTTTTAGTGAGGGGATCATTCCCTTAGTCTTTTTAAAATATTCAATTATATCGGTTTCAAGTTCTGTATGAGGGCTTTTTGAATTCTCCGTATTGTTTGTTGGTGAGTCTTGAGCAACTATAGATAATTGTCCCGCAGTATTTCGTCGTTTGAAGATCTCCTCCAAGTTAGAATGAATATTCTCAGAATTACTAAATCCAACAGCTATCAACCAATCTGCTTCTTTAATTTGCGTGACTTTGTCTGATTTAGTTATTTTTACTCCCATCCCTAAGCTTATTGCTTTTTTAAAATCTGTTAACCAATGACTTTCATTAAGTTCATTAGGCGAAATGAAAATTTTATCTTTTTTAATTTTAATCGGATCATTCAATAATTGTTGATAATTACCATCCTTGATTGTATAAAGGACTAAATAATTAGGGAGCGTTTGAATTTGAATGCCTTTTTCCATTAGGATTTCAATTGGATCATTAATTTCTTTTGAATTTTCATCTATTACATTAGTATCATAATTCCAACTTTTCCCTTCATAATTTAACATCATATTTTTCGCTAACTGGCGTGCCCGGACTGCTCCAAAAGTCTCCTCCATTTGCACACTATTCATTTCAACGATCTCTATAAATGCTTCTCTATCCATACCTATATCTATACTACCAAGAAGTCTCTCGACCATTTCAACATAAAAGGTATTTTCATCTTTCTCTCGTGTTTTTAAAAATTCCATTATCTCTCTTTTCTTGGCTTCTCTCTTCTCAACAGGTTGAGAAATTTCAATTGCCCGTTCTACTAATTCTTCAGTGAGTTTATTTATTGTATTCGTTGAATTAACTTTTGTTTTCTGACTAATATCCTCATCTATGAGTTTTAACGATGCTTCAAGAATATTTGTCTTATATTTATCTATTCTTCTATTGAGCTCTTGCTTCTTTATGTTCACATTTTCGCTACTTTTGATAAGAACTTTTGATTCATTATCTAAATTTGTTTTAGTAATATCTATAGTACTATTAAATTGATTTAATTTCTTGGAATCCTCAATAAGTTCAATACCTCTATCTTTTATACTCTTTAAGAAACCAGCATTCTTATTAGCAAATGCTACAATTTTCATTTCATCTCTATCTTTATTCTCAAGAATTTGAGATAAATCCATGAGGAGTGATTTAGATAGATTACTCAATTCATTATTAAGAAGATTTGATTTTTCATTTTTATCTTGTTTTCCTAACTTGATTAGCTCAACTAAAGCTTGTTTTAATTTTATAAAAAATTCATCTATTAATTTCTTAAGCTCATTTCTTATTTGGCCTTCCTCGGGACCTTCTGTTTGTTTAGAATCACTGTTTAATTCATCATATTGACTTTTATATACAGACCATTTGGATTTTTCTTCATCTGTAAGTTTTCCTATTGGAATAGAAACATGAATGTCATCAGGATACCATCTAATCCAATACTGCGATTCCTTTTTAGAAAAAGTTTTTACTTTAGTTTTTAGACTTTTATTTATATTATTTGAGATATTATTATTTTTTTTTGATGAGTTATCAAAATAAGCAATTGGATTACTTAAATTTTCATCAAGATAACGGATTTCTAATTTAAGTGGTAATAAAACCACTGGCCTTGGTAAAACATCGGATGTTAGAATTGAGGGATCCACCCTTTCAAATTGATCGGTTTCTTGATATTGCACGCCTTGTTGAGGTTGCTCGTTTATTTGAGGTTGCTCGCTCGTTTGAGATTGACTTTCGTGTTGGAACTGAACGCCAGATTGAAATTGCTTGATATCCTTCTTACTTTTATCTACTTGCTTAGGGATGACTCATCACGTCATTAAATATAATTTTTTTTAAATTTAAATAATTTGATAAATAGTATTTTAGTTTTTATATTAAAAAATTTTCCAAATTTTTTGCATATTCTTTGGTGTAGTCCGATTTAATTAGTTTGTATCTTTATTTCACTCATTATATATTTATTAGATAATTTCTTTAACCTCATAAATAAAAAAACATAAAAAAAACATATCAAAATGAAATTTTCTAAAGAACCTTTACGTGGTTTCAAGGATTTTTATCCATCAGATATGCGAGAGATCAATTGGATTTTAAGTGTTATTGAGGATATCGCTGATTTATATTGTTATGAAGTATTTGAAGGACCATTATTAGAACCCATTGAAATTTTTGCTGCAAAATCCTCAGAAGAATTAGTGAATGAACAATCCTTCTATGTCGAAAAAAAGAAAGGCAAACGATTAATTTTAAGACCAGAACTTACACCTTCATTAGCCAGAATGATTGCGAAGAAAAGTCAAGAAATAAAGAAACCTATTAGGTGGTACTCTATTCCGACTTGTTTCCGCTACGAACGGCCCCAAAAAGGAAGATTAAGAAGCTTTAAGCAGGTAAACTTTGATATTTTAGACGAAAACAGCCTTTATGCCGAGATTGAAATCTTCAATATATCTATAGATATTCTCACGGGATTTGGTGCCACGGCAGATCAATTCCAATTATATTATAATAATCGGCGTTTTATTGACGCTGTTTGTGAGTTGATACTTGAAATCCCTAAGGATAACATACCTCAAGTATACAAAATCTTGGATAAATCCGATAAAATAGAAGAAAGCGAATTTGAAAAGTATATCATTGATTCTTTTGAAAATGAGTTGATTATCCAAGGAATTTTAAAACTAAAAGAAGCTAAAAGTATAAAAGGATTATTAGATAAATTTGATGATATCCCGGAGGAGTTTTACAGTTCTGAGGGTTATAAAGAGTTGATTAATCTAGAAAGAATAATAGAAAATGAAGGGCTTTCTGATTATTGCTCTTTTTCTTCAAGCATAGTAAGAGGTCTTGATTATTATACAGGAACCGTGTTTGAAGTATTTGATACAGGTAAAGAAAATATCAGGGCGATTTTTGGAGGTGGACGATATGACGATTTATTATCCTTATTTTCTGAAGAAAAACTCTCTGGAATTGGATTTGGTATGGGAGTGCTAATGTTAACTTTATTTTTAAAAGCATATGGTTTAATTCCTGAAGAGGTTTATGAGGAAGATAATTCTGGAGTTATCTATATAGCTTCTACTAATGAAAATGTTTCAATGTATGCCTTAAAAATTGCCAAAATTCTTCGAGATGAGGATTTTCCTTGTTTAATTGATTATAGATTTAAAAATTTAAAAACTCAAATGAAAAAGGCAAGTGATCTTGGTGTAGGAATTACGATTATTATTGGACCTAAAGAGATGGAACAAAAGAAAATAAC